>NZ_JADJUO010000019.1:0-103878 GCF_016717045.1 Candidatus Villigracilis proximus
CTTTGCGCCAGAAGCGGTCAAACAGGAATGACAATTCATCTTCTGCAACGCCGGGGCCATTATCGCTGATAGTAAGTTTCACTTCATCAGAAGTCTCTTCGAGCGTGAGCCATATTTTGCTGTCGTCAGGAATATAGCGCAATGAATTACCGATCAAGGTTGCCGATGACTTGTTCCATGCGCTGCGGGTCAAGTTCGGACTTGTAATTTCCGCTCCCCTTTTCAAGCGATAGCATTATATTTTTCTCCTGCGCTTCAGCGGAGAACATCTCGATCGTATGCTGAGATAATTGAGCAAGATCTACAGAGTTTTTTTCAAAATGCAACTGGCGCGTCTCGGCCAGTGTCAACAGACGCAGATCATCCACCAGGCGTTCAAGAAGATAGGTTTGTTCAAGCGCAAGAGAGATTACCTGTCCATCATCCGTAGAATCGACGCCATCTACAATTCCTTCCAACCGCCCGCGGATGACAGTGAGCGGAGTGCGCAGTTCGTGGGCAATATCGGCGAGCAGGTCACGCCGTTCACGGTCATTGCGTTCGAGCGAGGATGCCATTTCATTAAAACTCTCTGAAAGACTGCGCATGTCCTGCGGGCCTTCACTTGAGATACGCGTATTGAGTTTTCCGTCTGTTACTTCTCGAGCTGCATAGATCACATCAGCCAAAGGGTTAATGAAACGCCGAACAAGCAGGGTTGCAATCGTGACAAGAAATATGGAAAGCAGAAAGGAAATTATGCCCACAGGAAAAATAACCGCACGCGCAATGCCAAGCCTGCTCCAGGGACTGGCAGAAACAACGACAAGTGTTCCCACTTTTTGTCCGTCGACCTCCAAATTAAAAGAGAAATCATTTGGCAAAAGCTCGTAGCTGGAACCTTTCGTCGTAACAGGATCAGCATCACGGTCAAGTACGATGCGCTGGTTTTCATCCAGCAAAATAGTAGGCATGGAATTCAATTGATCATCTGCAACGGAATTAAAAGCGGCTTCAATTCCATCCCAGCTCCCGTGCCCAATGTAGTATCCTTCAAATGAACCAATAAAGGGCACGGAAATCGGTGAGGTTTGCGAGGTCAGAAAGTAGCTCACCACAAAAAGAAAGAAAAACAAAGTTAACAATATAACAAAGACAAATACTCTGACCAACAGAGATAACAAGCGGATACGGATCTCACGAACGGATGAATGCATATTAACCCTCAACGTTTCGACCTGGCTCTGCGTAAAATTTATACCCCACGCCATGCACGGTGACGATCAACTCGGCGGGTTCCAATTTGCGGCGCAGATTGCGGATGTGGGAATCAATGGCGCGTTCAAGACTTTCAAATGTGATGCCGTGTGTGGCAGTCAGTAATTGAGCGCGCGAAAAAATCCTGCCGGGTTGACTCATTAACGTGGCGAGGATTTCAAACTCGGTGGATGTAAGTGGAATGGTTTTATCAGGTAGATGGACTTCATAATGTGCGCGGTCAAGCTCAACATTGCCTGCTCGGATGGTTTCGTTATCAGGTGAACTTACCACACGCCGCAGCACCACGCGGATGCGCGCCACCAATTCACGCGGACTGAAAGGTTTGGTGATGTAATCATCTGCGCCGATTTCAAGGCCAATTAATTTATCGGTCTCTTCGACACGGGCAGTAAGCATGATGATCGGCACATCACTTTCGCGGCGAATTTCGCGTGTGACTTCAAACCCATCCATTTCGGGCATCATCAGATCGAGCACAATCAGATCAGGCTTTTCACGGCGCGCAAGGGAAAGTCCCTGCGTGCCATTATTTGCCGTGACCGTTTCGTAACCCGCCGCTTTAAGATAGTCCCGGCAGATTTCAACGATCTGAGGTTCATCATCTACGATGAGGATTTTTTTGGCATGGTTTATTATATCTTCCGACGACAGACGATGGACCGTAGACCGTGACTACCGTCCATTGTCTGTGGTCTACCGTCTATTCATACCTCAACGCCACCATCGGATGCAAATTCGCCGCGCGGTAGGCGGGATAAATTCCGAAGAACACGCCAATTGCCAAAGCAAAAGTAAATGCCAGCAGGATTGAATCGGCTGTGATGACAGCAGTAAATGCGCCGCTCAATGTAACAAGCAGAGCCAGACCAACACCAAGCAGAATTCCAATGATGCCGCCCAGCAAACTAAGTGTCACAGTTTCGATCAGGAATTGCGTGAGGATTTGATTCTTTGTCGCGCCAACAGCTTTTCGAAGTCCGATTTCTTTCGTGCGCTCAGTTACTGAAACCAGCATAATATTCATAATACCAATTCCGCCCACGAGAAGTGAAATCCCTGCGATGGCTCCAAGGAAAATTGTGAGTGTTTGAGTAACTGAAGTCAATGTACTTAATAGATCAGATTGGCTCAAAACATTAAAATCCAATTCATCCGAGGATGTCAGTTTATGCGCACGGCGGATCAAAAACTCAATCTGCGCCGAGACATTATCCATGGCTTCGGTGCTGGCGACAGAGACGGAAATGCTATTAACGATCTTCTTGTCATTGTATGTGGCATTTGACCCGAACAACTTGCCATACCCTGTTTCCAGTGGAATGAAGACCGCATCATCAGATGAGCCGCCAAACCCGGATGATCCCTTGGCTTCAAGCACACCCACCACTTCAAACTTGACACCTTTGATCGAGATCGTTTTGCCAACAGCAGTCAAACCACCAAACAGATCCTTCGCGGTTTCCGCTCCGAGTACAGCCACTCGAGACTCTGCTTTGTTATCACCATCTGAAATAAAACGACCTTCCGCCACTTCATAAGAATTGGTCTTTTGATAATCCTTCGTAGTCCCGGTGACATTTACAGTAAAACTATCATTCCCATGATCCACCAAATAAGAAGACTGGTAGCTGGGCACAATAGCGGCAATGTCATCCTTTAATGAACGCTGAAGTAATTGATAATCTGCATAATATAAATAGCTGGCCTGCTGCGATCCGCCACCGCCCGGGCCTGTTTGCTGCCTGCCCGGTGATACAGTCAGCAGGTTGGAACCATTACTTTGAATTGAACTTGTGATGTTGGCCGTAACGCCCTTACCGATCGAAAGCAAGGCAACTACTGTCGCAACGCCGATCACAATTCCCAACATCGTAAGAATAGATCGTAGTTTGTTTGCGCGTAGAGCGCGGATCGCGATCTTAAAATTTTCTGAAAATAACATTTTAATTCTCCAATTCTTAAAACCATTAAACACGAAGGGCACGAAGCACACAAAGGAAGGAAAGTTTTCTATCTTAAGGTTTTAAACCTTGGTGACCTTTGTGTCCTTTGTGTTTAACTGCTCTTATTCCTCTTCACGTTTTGTACCCGCTTTGATCGGATTTTTATTCACTTCATCCGAAACAATTTTTCCATCGGAGAGTTTGATAATCCGGTCGGTGTGACGTGCCACATATGCATCATGCGTCACCAGGATCACGGTCTGCCCGTGCTCCTTGTGCAGGCTCTGGAATAATTCCATGATCTCCACGCCGGTCTTGCTATCTAATGCGCCGGTCGGCTCGTCAGCCAGAATAATGGCAGGTTCGTTGACTAATGCTCGGGCTATCGCCACACGTTGCTGCTGTCCACCAGAAAGCTCGCTAGGAGTATGATGAGTCCTCTTCCCTAAACCCACGCGATCCAACGCTTTCAGCGCACGATCATTACGATCCTTGCCTGAAAATCCGGCATAGGTCAACGGGAGCATTACATTTTCCAGGGCGCTAGTACGCGCCAATAAATTAAATTGCTGAAACACAAAACCGATCTTACGCCCGCGGACAGTAGCGAGTTCGGTTTCACTCATATTCTCAACCGATAAACCATCCAAAATATATTTACCGCTGGTCGGCGCATCCAGACAGCCAATAATAGACATCAACGTGCTCTTGCCCGACCCCGATGGTCCCATGATGGCAACCATCTCGCCTTTGTCAACATTAAAGCTGGCGCCGTCCAAAGCCCGCACTTCGGCATCACCCATCTGATAGACCTTTGTCAGGTTTTCAGTTTGGATCATACTACTCTCCTCCCTGCATCGGATTCGGTGCTTGAAAACCTCCGTCAGCTATGAGTCGTAATCGGTCGCCTTCCTTCAGATCACCAGTTACTACTACAAGATCACCAACAATGGAGCTGCTGATAACATCCACGCGCACAGATGAACCATCCGCTTGAAACACCCAAACATATTCACCCTGAGTATCGTTTTTAATGGCAGCGATCGGCACTGCTATTGTCGCAGCAGCCTCTTTGACCGTAATCACAACATTGGCAGTCGTTCCCAAAGGCAGGAAGATATCGCCGTCCACTTGATCCAGATCAACACGGATTGTATATTTCACCAACCCGGAGATAACCTCACCTACCGGATTAATTGCCGCCACCTGACCTGTGAGCGTGACTCCAGACACCGCATCCAACGTGACCTGAGCCTGATTGCCCAATTTGATATTCGCTATATCTGATTCATCCACCTGTGTCTCAACATAAAGATGACTCATATCCGCCATGTTGACAGAGAGGTCGCCCGTATTT
The DNA here is from genome assembly GCF_016717045.1 of Candidatus Villigracilis proximus. Taxonomy (NCBI): domain Bacteria; kingdom Bacillati; phylum Chloroflexota; class Anaerolineae; order Anaerolineales; family Candidatus Villigracilaceae; genus Candidatus Villigracilis; species Candidatus Villigracilis proximus. The sequence goes on from NZ_JADJUO010000019.1 coordinate 4,561, forward strand.
ACCACATCACCGGCCTGACCATCGGCTGAAAGTACCTCGCCATCAAACGGAGCAATGATACTTAATGTATTGACCGTAGCCTGAGCGGCATCCACTTTGGCGCGGGCTGCGATCACATCCTGAGAGTCAGCGCCGGCCTTCAAACGATCATAAGCCCGTTGTGCATCTTCCAATTGGCCTTTTGCCAGAGCCAGATTATCGGCAGCTTCGGTCAGCATGGCTTCGGTGGCCGGACCACGATAATCTCTGGTCTTATATACATATTCATATCCGCCGCGCTGATTTTTCTGCACATAAACCTGAGTATCTGAAAGCGGAATATTTTTATCATTTTGCAGATAGGTCATGTATTCATCTTTGCTTTTAAACTCTTCTTCAGCATCTTTCAGATCAATGGAGGCCTGTGCGAGGTCGGTGCCTGAAGTGAGTAAATCTTCCAGATTTTTTTGAGCAGTGATCAGGTCCGCTTGAGCCGAGGCTATTGAGGCGGATGTGCTTGCGGGCTGCAAAGTCAAAAGAATGTCGCCAGCCTTTACAAAGTCACCGGGCTTCACGTTAACTTCCTCTACAATGCCGCCCGTTTTCCAGGTCAGGCTTGCAAAGGGTTGGGCTTCCAGTGAGCCAGAGGCCTCAATCGTTTCGGCCACATCGAGCGCCACTACCGTGGCTTCAGTTTCCACTGCCGCGTTCGCAGTTTTTGTAGATGTGAGGTTAAAACCAACCAAAACTGCAACAATGACAACGACCGCAGCAATTCCCCAATTTCTAATTTTTTTATCTTTAAGAAAGTTCATGTTTCGTGTCTCCTTTGTTATTTTCTGTAGGATACACGGCAAATGTGCAGAATTTGTGCAGAAACATGGGATGGTTGTGGAGGGGTTACGGTATAATTGCGCCCATGAACTCAAACATTATCGGTGTCCGATTTACAAAAATAGGCAAAATCTACCACTTTGACTCAAAAACCCTTCCAGATGTACAAAAGGGCGAGCATGTCATTGTGGATACCGCACGCGGCAAGCATCTTGGTGAGGTTATCCAGGTTCTGGAAGAGGCTCCCCCTCAACCCGAAGGTGGATGGAAATCTGTGGAGCGACGCGCCACTCCGCGCGACTTGCTGCTCCAACAATCCTGGCAGGCCAAGCAAACCGAAGCCATGATCAACTGCCGCGCCCGCGCCTCTGAACTTCGCCTGAAAGAAGTGAAGATCGTCACAGCAGAATATAACTATGACGGTTCACGTCTGGCCTTCCTCTTTAGTACAGAGAGTGAAGAAAAAGTGGACCTCAAATCCTTAAAAAAGGATATGCAGCAAATTTACCCGAGCACGCAAATCGAAATGCGCCAGATCGGTCCGCGTGACGTGGCAAAATTCCTCGGCGGCATGGGCGCGTGCGGAATTGAAACCCGCTGCTGTTCGCAATTCCTGACCGACTTCTCCCCGATCTCAATCAAAATGGCGAAGGAACAAGGCATCTCACTCACGCCCAATGAAATCACCGGCATGTGCGGACGTTTACGCTGCTGCCTGATCTATGAATACGAACAATATGTCGAAGCGCGCAAGAGTCTGCCCAAGCGCAACAAGCGCGTGGTGACTCCCAAGGGCGAAGGCAAAGTGATCGATCTGATCCCGATGAGCGATAAAGTCGTGGTGCTGATCGAAAGCGGCACAGACCGCCCGCAGCACATGACCTTCTCACGCGAAGAGATCGAACCGTGGGATGAACTCGAAGCCTTGAAGCGCAAATCTCAGGCGCCATGCGACCGTCACGAAGGCGGCGGATGCACCTGCGGTAAAGCAAAAAAACAGGAAAACAGGAATTAGGTAAACAGGGAATCGGGTAAACAGACACTGCCTAATTCCAACACCTAATCACCTAATTCCTAATTACCTAATCCCTAATCACATCCCATGGAACAACCCGACAATTGGTCTACCCCACAAAACATACTCGTCATTCTGGCTCACCCCGACGACCCTGAATTTTTTGCGGTGCGACGCTTGCACGTTGGGCGCGTGCCGGACACCAAATCACATACCTGCTCCTGACCTGCGGTGACAAGGGCTACAATCCCACCACCCACCCGGAAATGACCCCCGAAAAGTTATGCGGATTAAGACACGTGGAACAAAACAACGCAGCAAAAATCATCGGCGCTCAGGCGGTTCATTTTATGGACCTGCCGGATGGGTACCTCGTCCCAGACCTTAATCTGCGCCGTGACATTGTGCGCGAGATCCGCAGGCACCAGCCTGATATTCTCGTCACCTGTGACCCGCAAAATCTCTTCGCACTCTACGGCATTAACCATCCCGACCACCGTTACTGCGGACAAGTCGTGTTGGACGCGGTATTCCCCGCAGCGGGCAACCTCGCCTACTTCCCTGAACTAATAGTTGAAGGCCACCAGCCGCACATGCCAAAAGAAGTCTGGTGCTCGTTGACCAATCAACCGAACACCACGGTAGATGTCACCGACACATGGGATATCAAACTTAGCGCCATCCTTGAACATAAAACGCAGGTGCAGGATGTTGAAAAACTGATCGAACGCTTCAAATCCCGCCGCACCGAAGACAGCACGGATGAAAACCCACGATACGAAGAAAAATTTAGAGTTGTAAAATATTCATAGTTCAAAACATAGTCAAAGGTCGAAGGTCTGTTGACCTTCGACCTTTGACTTTTCGACAAGGAGCCACTACATGACCGACTTTCTCAAACAAGCAACCGAACTCTTCCCCTACACCCAAACCCTGCGCCGCGATTTTCACATGCACCCTGAGCTTGGATTCAACGAAATCCGCACGGGCGGCATTGTGGCAAAAGAACTTGAAGCGCTCGGTTTGGAAGTGACAAAGGGCGTTGGCAAAACTGGCGTGGTTGGTCTGCTTGAAGGTGCAAAGCCCGGCCCCACCCTGCTATTGCGTTTCGATATGGACGCACTTCCCATTCATGAGGAAACCGGTGCAGAATATGCATCCTTGAATCAAGGGGTCATGCACGCCTGCGGACATGACGGTCACACGTCCATTGGGTTGACGGTTGCAAAAATATTAAACGCGCACAAGAATGAACTGGCTGGCACCATCAAATTTTGCTTTCAACCTTCAGAAGAAGGCAGCAACGGCGAAGAGATCGGCGGCGCGGAAATGATGATGAAAGACGGCGTACTCGAAGGCCCGAAAGTGGACATGACCCTCTCGATGCATTTATGGAATGAAAAACCGCTCGGCTGGGTGCATGTTGCCAAAGGTCCAGTGATGGCAGGCGCGGAAGAATTTAAAATAAAGATCATCGGCAAGGGCGGCCACGGCGCAATTCCCAATCTGGCAATTGACCCTGTGGTGTGTGCCGCGCAAATTATTTCTGCCGCGCAAAGTATTGTCTCGCGCAATGTCGGGCCGCTGGAAACCGCGGTGGTCAGTTTTACGATCGTCAAAGGCGGCACGGCTTTCAACGTCATTCCGCAGGAAGTAATGATGGAAGGCACGATCCGCACTTTTGATCCGCTGGTAAGAAATAAAGTTGTCAATCGCTTCGAAGAAATTGTAAAAGGTGTTGCATCTGCCATGGGATGCCAGGCTGAAGTCAATGTGAAACAGCTTACGCCCGCGCTGATCAACGCGGAGCATGTCACAGCCACAGTGCAGGAATCCGCGCGGCGTGTGCTTCCGCAGGCGAATCACGATAACACACCCTATCTCACCATGGGCGCGGAAGACATGGCTTACATCCAATCCAAAGTGGATGGCTGTTACTTCTTTATTGGTTCAGCGAATACAGAAAAACATTTGGATTACGGTCATCATCACCCGAAATTTGATTTTGATGAGCAGGCGTTAATCAGCGGAGCAGCGCTTATGGCAGCAGCCGCCGCAGACATACTGATATAAAAATTGTTGGCTGTAAAATGAAACGATACAGAAATTGGATCATTGCACTTGTTATAGCGGCAACCGCGGGAGCTGTCGCGATTCAAAATGGACTCGCGCCTTCGTTAAATGAGGTCAATTGAGTCTCCGCTCCCCCATCACCAGCACTGACACGCCCACAACAACACCCACCTACGAACCTTGTGGATACATGTGGGCGTATCAGGAGGTGCCCGAGTTGCTGGTAAAAGTTGAATCGGGAGTCCATGCGCTAAACCCTGATGCAATGATCAGGGTGCAGGCATTCGGAGAAAATTGTGTCTACGCTGATGGACGAGCTACATTCGGCGCAATGGAAACGGATGTGTATATCCACACCATCGTTGATGACCTGACCAATGAAGAAGCACTTGGAAATTGGATGGCACAAGCACTGCCTTTGATCGTTCAAATTCCTGAAGATGAATTTCCTGGCGGTTACGGCATGGTTGAGTTTTGGTTTGAAAACAGTAACGGGGAATCTTTATATATCAGGCCAAAAATTTCAAGATTTCTTGAAGTAGACGTTATAAAGCAGGCGCAGAGTTGTTCCGCCTGCTTTACGTAACTCCATAAATTTCAAATATCCAAATAAAAATATTCTCAGCCGCCAAAATGGTGGCTTTTTTGCCTTGACACGCAATATACTTTGTCGTATATTACGTTTAGTAATTACTAAACGTTCTAAAGGAAGAAGCCATGGCAAAAAAACTATCCCAAGTCAAGCAGGATTTTACAGAAGGCTTAAGCCAGATCAGCCGTTTTTGGGGTTTCCCAAAAGGCATGGGCGCGATCTTCGCTGTGCTTTACATCTCCCCTATTCCGCTTTCGCTGGATGAGATCGTCGAGCAGACTGGCCTGACCAAAGGCGCGATCAGCACCGAAGTGCGCACGCTGGCGCGCATGGGACTTGTACATCGCTCGTCCAAACTTGCAGACCGCAAAGATTACTACGAAGCGGAAAACGATTTCTACAAGTCGATTCGCTCGATCTTGAAGGAAAGACAAAACAGCGAATTCGACCGTGCTTTGCGCTCGGTGCAGGAAACTCTAAAAGAACTGGAAGCAGGCTCTGTGTCCGGCGATGAAGCGGAAGTGAAATTCATCCACGAACGAATCAAAGCATTACAGGAATTCTTCGACGCCATAGACACGCTCACCAGCGCAGTCATCAAACTGGAAAGTCTGGGATTCAAAAACGTTAAAACAATTCTATCGGTATTGAAATAAGGAGACAAAATGAAAATAGCAGTGACAGGCGCATTCTCGTATTCAGGCAAATACATCACCAGCCGTTTGCTCGCACGCGGTGAAGAAGTAATTACCCTCACCAATCACCCGAACCGTCCCGATCCGTTTGCAGGGAAGGTAAAAGCTTTTCCGCTTAATTTCCAAAACGAAGAGGAGTTGATCTCATCCCTGCGCGGCGCGGATGTTCTGGTCAACACCTACTGGATTCGCTTCGACAAAGATCACAATACACAGCCTCAGGCGGTAAAGAACACGGCCATTCTGGTCAACGCGGCTGTGAAAGCGGGAGTCAAACGCATTGTACATATCAGCATCACCAATCCATCCGCTGATTCACATCTGCCTTATTTTTGGGGCAAGGCCGCCAACGAAAAAGCCGTGACCGATTCCGGCATGAGTTACGCGATCCTGCGTCCGACGGTGTTGTTTGGCAAGGAAGATATTTTGATTAACAATATCGCCTGGCTGTTGCGCCGGCTTCCCATCTTTGGCCTGCCCGGTGACGGCTCTTATAAACTCTCCCCCGTTTATGTGGACGATCTCGCAGCACTCGCCGTGGACGCAGTTTATAAAAATGAAAATTATGTATGGGACGCAGTCGGACCTGATGAATTTACTTTCAAGGAAATGGTACAGCTGATCGGGAAGTCTGCCAATGCCAGCAAGCCGTTAATTCCATTTCCACCCTTGCTCGCTTTATGGGCCGCGCAATTCATGAGCATCTTTGTCAAGGATGTCATGCTCACTCCCGAAGAAGTAGATGGACTGATGGCAAATCTGCTGATCTCCAAAGAAGCCCCGCGCTGTAAGACCAGCCTGCGCACCTGGCTTGAAGAAAATAAAGTCACAGTTGGAAAACAATACGCATCTGAATTGGCAAGACATTTCTAATAAAAACAAGACCCGCTCGTGAGCGGGTCTTGTTTTCATCAATCGATTGCAACCACACCCGCGCAGCGCGGACTATCCATGCAACCGTAATATTCCTTGCCACTTGAGCCATTGCGATGGATGCGCAGTACCATCATTTTTCCGCACACCGGGCAATTTGGCACATGGTCGGTCGGGCGCTCAATTCGCAAGGAACCCGTCTGCCCGATCTTCGCCATTGCCAATTGAAACAACGCCACAATATCCCCTGCATCATATTTTTCACTGGAAGAAACATGCACCAACGGAATCCCCGCACCGGTAAATAGCTCATCCAAAAATTTATCTGATTCGCGCGTGGTATCTTTTGAGATCGGTCTCACGATCTCCACGCCAAAGGCAGGTGCCAGCGTTTTTGGATCACACAATAAAAAGTCAACATGCTTGCGGAAAAACTTATTAAAGAAATGCACATTCTCATTCGGACGCACAATATAAAACACATCATTCAAAGAAACTTTCGGGCAGATCACGTAACGGCTGCCCATCATCTCGGTCAGTACACGAAAAAGAGCCAGTTCCGTGGTTGTTAGGAACGGCTCTTTGAGTCGGTAGGGCAATCGTTGAATATCCGCCTTGTTCTCTGTCATAATACTATTATAAAGTAGGATTGAAACTCAGTACAGGAAATTTATTGGATTAAGATCCGCGCATCAATTCCATAACCTCGGGCTTGAGTGCGGCGTTACAGGCAATTCCCTCCCCGTAAGTGTGACCCTCTTCGCCGCTCCACGAACCAAAGGATCCACCAGCCTCTTTCATGATCACGGGATATGGCGCACAATCATAAACATCCAAACGCGGGTCCAGCGCAACTTCAGCCCGGCCTGTAGCGACAAGTAAATATCCATACGCATCAGCCCAGGTGCGCATCAATGCTTTTTTTGCTTGAAAACGTTCAACAACATCCGGCATCTTGGCTGCCAGGTTTTGAAAATCAGAGCTCACTACACAGGCATTTGAAAGTTTATTCACCTGCGAAACCCTTGCCCGGCGTCCATTCCACATACAGCCGAGTCCATCTGCGGCGCACAACATCTCATCCAAAGGCGGGAAATATGCCGCACCCACGCGTGCCACTCCATCGATCTCCAAACCGATCAGCACACCATACAAAGGCACACCGCGGATAAATGAAATCGTCCCGTCTATAGGATCAATGATCCAGCGAAATGAACTACCGTTCTTTCCGTTTTCTCCATACTCTTCCCCCACAATGGAATGAGTGGGATACACACGCTCGATCTCCGAGCGGATAAACGCCTCCGCTTCACGGTCCGCGATGGTGACGGGGTCATTATTTTCCTTCAATTCAGGTTGAACGCCTGTATTGAAATATCTTAAAGTAATCTTCCCTGCGTAATATGCGAGGGAAGTTGTAAAATCAAGATAAGGCTGGAGGTTCATTTAGTTATCCCACGACAAGATTTGTCTTTTTATCCGCAAGTGATATTGTAGCTATAGCACCAGAATTAAATGATAGAAAGTCAGATTCAACACCATCACTAAAAATAACGCCGCTTTCAGGAATTTCTGAACGAACAATCAAAGGCGAACCCGGCGTAATATACCCAAACACCAGATCCGCAGAGGATGTTTTGCTCATAAACGGCTCACGGACCACGAACGCAAGTTTTTCCGATTCCCAGTCAAACCGCGAAGTTGGCATGGATCTGCGTATAGGGTCGGTAGTTTTTTCTCCGGCCAATAATCCATTTGCCATGTTAAACATACTACTCAACCAACCTGTTGACCCAACTCCAGTGGACACAATGATTCCGCTGGAAGATTGTCTTTCCTGCCGTCCATTTATCTCAACTGAATAACGTGCCGAAACATGACTCTTCACTCCGACAAAAAAATCATTAAAAGCCAGCAGATTCTGCCCGTCATTTAATTGAACATTTGCCATGCTGATCTTTCGTGTGGACATCTGATTCTTAATCACGCCCTTTGTGGCAACAATTGCCTTCTGCACATCGAAAGGCAATAATATGCCGTCTATGTTGACAGGGTCAGGATTTACTGCAATAAGGGGCTGACCATTCAAATATTTTGCAGTGTTGGCAACAAGTCCATCGATCCCGATCGTGACAACAATATTGGTCTCGTTAAAAAGAAAATTTGGCAGCAGTCCGCGCTCAATTTCCTGAAGCTTTAAAAGTTGCTGCAATCTGGAACGCAGTTCTGACACAGCAGCATAATATACATCATGTTCACGTTGATACAGGCTGAAGTCACCACCGCTATGCTCAAGATAGAATCTGGCCTGACCGAGGGTGTTAAACCTCTCGACCAGGCCTTCAAGACGCGTCTTACGCGTGACTAAAACGATCTTTTCAAAATCCAAAGTAATCTCTACTTATCTTTGGGTTGATTCGATTCTTTCTCCATAAGCATTTGCATTAACTCAGGAGAGATATTCAAGTTGCCGATCTTGGCCGCATTTTGAGCAAATTCCTTCATGGCAAGGCTGATCATCACACGTGGATCAGTGGTTTGGGCAGCCAGCATTTGCAAAACTGCAGAGTCAACTTCTTTGAAGGAACGCAATGAAACTTCCATTGCATAGGCTTGAACGTCTGCTTCCACCCGCGCATTTTCCGTGCGGACTGACACCAGTTGCTTACGTTCTGTTTCCAGAGCGATCTGTCCGGAAAGTTGTGCCTCGCGAACCTCCTGTTGCTTCTTCTCCACCACCAGATCTGCTTCCACTTTTGTTTCGCGGATCTGACGTTTTTTCTCTTCAACGGTAATTTCAGTGTTCAACTCATTTTCTTTAATGCGCCGCTCCTGCTCAACTGACGCATTTCTTCGGTCATAAATAGCCTGATCGGCGCGGCGCATGAATTCTTCACGCGCTTCAGATTCAAGCGCCCGGGCAACTTCCGGCACCGGACGAATCGCCTGGATCGCCAGAGACATCACTTCCACGCCAAGGGATTTTAGTGAGTCACTTGCCCGTAGCTTTTCCAGTACCTGTGAAGCTACAGACTCAGAAGCCTTGATCACATCCCGCAGCGGAAGAATTTGTATCTCCGCCCGAACCAACACTTGAAGCAGATTGATCAAACGCTGTGAAAGCTTCTGGGGATCTTCGGAGATATAACGAGTCGGGAGGTTATCCACTGCGTAATTGAGCAGAGAAGCAACCAACTCGGTTAAAATTCGATAGGTCAATTCACCTTGAACAGTTAAAGGCTGATAATCCTGACTTAGCTCATTGAATATAAATGGGACATCTGCGCTATTAACCGGGACAACTACAATGGAGGATGTTGGTTTATAGTAGAAAAAGGACAGGCCCGCTCCTGCACGTTTCTTTTTTCCGCCCGCGTAATGAAGAACATAATGAGTAGGGTTTACCTTGATATATTGAATTCCAAACATAGTAATTACCTCCTTTACCAGGTGATTTTACCAAACTACCAGAATTACTTTATTAATGATTCAAGCAGCCGCAATTCATCTTCATAGGAATGCAAAGCTCCATCCAGCCAAGCGGCGCGGAGCTGGGTTAAGATTTCGCCATAGCGCGGGCCGGGCGGAAGTCCGCGGGTTTTGAGATCATCACCGGTGGTGTGAGGTTTTACATGGCGCCAGATGGAGAGATAATCCAAAAGTGCGTTTTCACGAGAGACGAGGTAGACCGCATAAATTGAAAGCAAGGGTAATTTTTCAAGAGCGAAAGTCCACTCGCTGGGTTTTGAATTGGCAAGGAATACGATACTTTTCTTTAATAAAGAGGCCGCCCAAACAGCGTGAGTCAGATCGGATGAGAAATCCAAACGCCTTTCGATGGACATGATCGCGTCTTCTGATAAATCCAAAAACCAAAGCATATAGCCCATCGTTGTACGGCTGGCAGGAATACCCAATATTGAAGGCATATCAAGAAATTCTGCATACTCAGAATTAAATGCCGGTAATTCGGGATGAATCCATTTGAAGATGTCGAGGCTGCTGGCGCGCAAGATCATTTGCAGGGAATTTTCCTCTTCAAAGATCAAATCAAATTCGTGGCGGATGCGCTCACCGCTCAGTGCTGAAATTACTGAAAGAGAAGCAGAGTTGATCGAGTTGAGGGATGAGGATTCCAGAGAGAAGTTATAACGCTGTTCATAGCGGACGGCGCGGAAGATTCTAGTTGGGTCATCGATGAAAGAACTTGATGCAAAACTCGAACTATTTTGTTTTCAAGATCGGTCTGCCCATTGAGAGGGTCGAGCAATTCCCCGAAGTGGTCACCGTCCAAGCGGACTGCCATGGCGTTGATAGTAAAATCGCGGCGGCGAAGGTCATCGTCGATGGTGGATGGGGTGACGGTTGGTAGTGCGCCAGGGTGTTTATAAGTTTCAGTGCGGGCGGTGATGAGATCCAAGGATGAAGGATGAAGGGTGAAGGATGAAGGCAAGTGCCAGATGGCAGTGTAGAATTTTTGATGCGGGGTGAGTTTGCCGCCAAATTTTCGGACGAGTTCATTACCAAGTTTTATTGCATCGCCTTCGACAATGACATCAAGGTCGTTGACTGGCCTGCCTAGCAACAGGTCACGCACGAAACCGCCGACGATGTAACAGGGCATATTCATTGCGGCGGCTTGGTCGGCGATGCGTGAGAGTAGAGTCTGCTTTTCGGACAGAATCAGGTTTGGGTCACGCATGAGGGGGAGATTGTCCTTTTATAAAATCAATTTTTACCCTTTCCTTGTTGGTTTTGTTTTTGTGTTGTTTTTTTTTTTTTTTTTTTTTTTTGGGGGGGGGGTTTTCTTTTTTTTTTCCTTTCTTTTTTTTCCCGGGGCGGGGGGTTGTTGGTTTTTTTTTTGGGGGGGTGGGGGGTTTTCCTGGGGGGGGGGGGGGGGGGGGGGGGGGGTTTTTTGTGGGGGTGCCAAAGGTTCCTGGGGTGGGGGGGTGTTTTGGCCCGGGGGTTGTTTTGGGTTTGGTTTTTCCGGGTTTGGCGGGGGGGGTTTTTGGGGGGGGGGGGGGGGGGCCCTTGGGGGGGGGGTTTTGGGGGGGTTTTGGGGGGGGGGGGGGTTTTTTTTTGGGGCCCCGGGGGGGGGGGGGGGGGCCCGGCCCCCCCTTTGTTGGGTTTGTTGGTGGTTGGGCCGGGTTGGGGGGGTTCCCGGGGGGGGCTTTTTTGGTTTGTTGGGTTTTTTTTGGGTTTGTTTGGGTTTTGGGGGGGTTTTTGGGGGGGGGGGGGGGGGTCTTTTTTTTTTTTTTTTTTTTTTTGTTTTTTTTTTTGGTGTTTTTTTTGTTCCCCTGTTTGGCCCCCCGGGTTTTTTCCCTTTTTTTTTTTTTTTTCCCCCGGGCGGCGGGGGGGGGTTTTTTTTTTTTTGGGTTTTGGCTGGGGTTTTTGTGGGGGGGGGGGTGTTTTGGGGTTTTTTTTTTTTCCGGGGGGGGGGGGGGGGTTTTTTTTGGCCCGGGTTTGTTTTTTTTGTTGGTTTGTTTTTTTTTTTTTTTTGTGGGGGGCCCCGTTTGTTTTGTTTCGTTTTTCCCTTTTCTTTGGGCGGGGGGGGGCCCGTGGTTTTGGGGGGGCTTTGTCCTTTTTTTTCCGGGTTTGGGTGGGGGGGGGGGTTTTGGGCCGGGTTTTGGCCGGCCCCCGTTGTTGGTTGGGCTTCCCCCCCCCTTTTTTTTCGGGTTGTTTTTCGCTTCGTTGGCCTTCCCCCCCCGGGGTTTTTTTTGGGGGGGGGGGGGGGTTTTTTTTTTTTCTTTTTTTGGGGGGGTTTTTCTTTGTTCTGGGTTTTTTTTTTTTGGGGTTTTTTTTTTTTTTTTTTTTTTTTTTTTGGCCCTTGTGTTTGGCTGGGTTTTGGGTTTTTTTTTTTGGGGTGGGGGGGGTGGGGTTTTGGGGTTTTTTGGGGGGCTATTTTGTTGTATAATCCGCAACATGTTAATGAACCCGAACCCGTCCCCTATTATGTATAAATCTACCAGGTCTGGCTAGGTTCGCTTTCGTGCGTTCAAACGGCTCCCAGACTTGGCGAGCCGTTTTTTTATTAGACGATGGACGGTAGACCGTGGACAATAAAAGATTAACGATCAAAGAACTAACAGAAAAAATGCACAAGTTGGTCAAGTCGAAGGGCTGGTACGAGAAGGACAGCAAACGCCCGCAGACTCCGCGCAATTTGGCTGTTTCACTTTCAATTGAAGCGGCTGAAATTTTAGAGCATTTTCAATTTGGTGAAGAGATAAAAGATAAAGACGAGTTGGGAAGTGAACTGGCAGATGTAATGTTATATCTTTTGCAACTGGCTTCGGTTTCAGGCATTGACCTTGAAGAAGCGGTGTTGAAGAAAATTGAAGTGAATAAGACGAGAAGTTGGGATGTTGAAAAATAGTAAAAGGTAAACACGTAGACAGGTAAACAATGAATATAACTGTTTTTGGCGGCGCACAACCCAAGGAAGGAACATCAGCCTATGAAGAGGCGCGGACTCTTGGCGCGCTCCTTGCCCAGAGCGGACATGCCGTGTTGACTGGCGGGTACATGGGCACGATGGAGGCTGTCTCACGCGGGGCAAGTGAAGCGGGCGGACATGTGATCGGTGTAACTTGTATTGATATTGAAGAGTGGAGAAAGACAAGCCCGAATCAATGGGTGAAAGAGGAAAGACGAAAGAAGTCGTTGACCGAAAGACTACAGGCTTTGATCGAAGGCTGTGACGCAGCGATTGCCCTCCCGGGCGGAGCAGGCACATTGGCTGAAATTTCGTTGATGTGGAATTTGATGATCGTAGAATCTCTGCCCCCGAGGCCGCTAATACTGATCGGGAGCGGTTGGCAGTCCACTTTTGATCAGTTCTTCAACGAGTTTCATACTTATATGCCCACACATCAACGAGAGTTGTTATACTTTGCAGATGATGTAAAAACTGCTGTTGAAAAAATAAAATAATACGTAGGGGCAGGGCTTTTGTCCCTGCCTAGGGCGACCACAAGGGTCGCCCCTACGAAAACACACAAAGAGGACAAAATGGCTGAAGATAAATTAACAAAACGTGCTGATGATTTTTCTGAATGGTACAACCAACTCGTATTGAAATCAGACCTCGCCGATTACGCCCCTGTGCGCGGATGTATGGTCGTCAAACCTTATGGCTGGACGTTGTGGGAAAACATGACTGCCGCCCTCGATAAGGAATTCAAAGCAACAGGCCACGTCAACGCGGCATTCCCCATGTTGATCCCCATGTCATTTTTCGAAAAAGAAAAAGAACACGTCGAAGGTTTTGCACCTGAATTGGCAGTGGTCACACACGGCGGCGGCGAATTACTCGAAGAACCTTTGGTGGTACGCCCCACCTCTGAAACCATCATTGGCTACATGTATGCCAAGTGGATCAAATCATGGCGAGACCTGCCCATCTTAATTAATCAATGGGGCAGCGTTATGCGCTGGGAACTGCGCACCAAACTCTTCCTGCGTACCGCCGAGTTCTACTGGCAGGAAGGTCACACCGCCCACGCCACCTCAGAAGAAGCGAAAGAAGAGATGTTCCGCATCCTCGATATCTATGCCAACTTCGCCATCAACGAAGCCGCGCTGCCTGTTATCAAAGGCGAGAAAAGCAACACCGAAAGATTCGCGGGCGCGCAGATCACCACCTCCATCGAAGGCATGATGCAGGATAAAAAAGCATTGCAGTCTGCCACCTCACATTACTTCGGCACAAACTTTGCCAAGGCTTTTGAAATTCAATTCCTTGATCAAAATAACACATTGCAATTCTGCGAAACAACTTCGTGGGGACTCTCCACGCGCATGATCGGCGCCATCATCATGACTCACGGTGATGATCAGGGACTTGTACTTCCTCCACGTCTGGCCCCCATTCAAGCCGTGATCGTGCCTATCTTCAAAAGTGATGAAGAGAAAGCCAAAGTGATGGAAGTGGCCGACCGTCTTTTCAAAGAGCTCAAAGCCGCGGGCATCCGCCTCAAAATGGACGACCGCGACAACGTCAGCAGCGGATTCAAATTCAACGACTGGGAAATGCGCGGCGTTCCCGTCCGCATTGAAGTCGGACCCAAGGATGTGGAAAAGGGAACCGTTGCTCTCGCCCGACGTGACCGCCCAGGCCGTGAAGGCAAATCCTTCGTCCCACAAGCGGGTCTCGACTCAACCGTCAGCCTGCTTCTGGTCGAAATACAGGCTTCACTCCTCCAGCGCGCCACCGAGTTCCGTGATGCCAATATTCACGATCCCAAGGATTATGATGAAATGAAGAAGGTGCTTGAAAATGGCTGGGCCTTCTCCTACTGGTGTGAATCACGGGAATGTGAAGGCAAGGTCAAGGAAGATTGCAAAGCCACCACACGCAACATTCCTTTCGAACAACCTGAGACCGAAGGCACCTGCATCGTCTGCGGTAAGCCTTCCAAGAGAAAAGTGTATTTCGCAAAAGCGTATTAAAAACAGTTGGTAGTGGATGGTGAGTAGTTGTCAGCAATGATGACTGTCCACTGTCCACTATCCACTGTCCACTGTCCACTGTCCTTATGCCTGCCATTGACCTCGCACGTCTCCGTAAACAAGCCAACCGTCTTGCAGATTTCTTTTTTCTGCCGGATGAATTCTTGAAGCATTTGCGCGAGATGCTTGAGTTTTATGTCAACCATACATTAAGAACAAAAGAAAACGTCGCCCCCGGCTCCAACTTAAAAACCTACCGCACACCATCTGCCGTGCTCACGCAGATCGAGAATGAACTGCGTGCAGTCGCCGAAGCCAATCCCGAATTCGCACTTGAACTTGCCGATATTCTTTGGGACGAAGGCTCACTTGAAACGCATCTACTCGCCGCATTTTTACTGGGGCGCATCCCACCGCAGGAAGAACGCCTATTACCCCGTCTCACCGCGTGGACACAGCAAGTCCGCGATGCAGATGTGCGCTCGGCCTTGCTTTCAACCAGCCTTACACGCATGCGCAAGGAAACCCCCGGTCAATTCTTTAATTTAATCCGTGAATATTTACATCCTGCTCGTATGCGCACATGGTCAAACGGCATCCAGGCCCTGATCCCTATGATCGCGGATACAGACAATACAAACCTCCCGCCGATCTTCGACATGGTCGAACCGATCATCGAAGAGGCACCGTCCACTTTGCAAAACGATCTGACAGATCTCATCGTCGCCTTATATCGCGCATCATCCAACGAAACCATTTTTCTGCTCAAACATATTTTGACCACCACCGAAAATCAAATGACCGTGGTCACCATGCGCCGTATTGCCCCATCCTTCCCGCCGCCCCTGCAAACTGAATTGCGCGAACTACTGCGCGCAAAACCATTATCCGCGCCGAAAATTGAAAGCGCCGAAGATATAGATGACTTTATCGTTGATGAAATATACAAGCCCAAAGAAGAATCCGCAAGCATCGATAAAAAAACCATCACCAGAAGAAAGAAAAAAACAGAAATGGACTATTCAAGAGTCATCTATCTGCATGGTCTCGAAAGCTCCAGCCAAAGCGGCAAAGCGCGCCAGTTCGCAGAAAAATTCCCCGGCATGGTCACCCCCGATTTCACCGGCGAGTTCGAAGAGCGCATGGCCCAACTCAAACCGATCCTCGGACGCAAAAAAAACTGGGTCATTATCGGGTCATCCTTCGGCGGATTAATGGGGACTGTCTTCACCTGCAAACATCCATCGCAAGTGCGGAAGTTGATCCTGCTCGCTCCTGCTCTGCTGCGTGACCCATTCGGTTCCTACCTTAATCTGGAAACTGTTTCTGTTCCAACAGTCATTGTCCACGGGACGGAAGATGATGTTGTTCCGCTCGAACCCGTGCGCGAACTGGCAGAGAAGTTATTCACAAACTTAACTTATCATGTTGTGAACGACGGTCATCGCTTACACAAAGCGTTTGAAGAATTAAACTGGGAAGAGATTTTGGCATAAGCGGCATAGAGTCAAACTGAATTCCGTACTCCGAAGAGAAGAATCTCCTCACTCTTTTAAAGTTATTCCCATATCATTAGTTTTTTTCGCCATTCGCCTCATTCGAGAAATTCGCGTTTAGGCCTGCCACTTCAACTTAAACATTACCCATATTTTTTATACTAGAGAGACAATGAAACTTAACACACAAATCGTTCTATCCTATCTCACCTCCCTTCTTGTTCCATTGGCCTTGATCGGCACAGCCTTGCGCATTTTACTCAGCCCGATCTTTATCAATGTTGAATATCGAATGCCCTATTTCCCCGCCGATGAATTTGGTTTCACGCAGCAGGATCGCCTGCAATGGGCGCCCTTCGCTTTGGAATATCTCGTCAACAGCGCGGATATTTCCTATCTCGGCGACTTAAAATTCGATAACGGCACTCCGCTCTATAATGAGCGGGAACTCAGTCACATGGCAGATGTAAAGAACGTGGTGCGCGGCGCATTGCAAGCCTGGATGATCTCTCTCGTGGGCTTAATTCTGATCGCAGTCCTCGCCTACCGCCAAAAATGGATGCCGGACTACATCCTCGGGCTGCGGCGCGGCGGCATGTGGATGATCGGGCTGGCTACGGCGCTCGGACTGATCGCCGGCGTGGGAATTGTTCTTAATCCCGATGTATTCTGGCAGTTTTTCACCCTCTTCCATCAGGTATTCTTCACTGGCGATTCCTGGCTCTTCTATTATTCAGACACCCTGATTCGACTCTTCCCGATCCGCTTCTGGCAGGACGCCTTCCTCTGGGCAGCAATCCTCGCCCTGGGTGGCGGGCTTGCTCTAGCCTTTGGAATACGCTCTGCAAAGAGCTAATCGCGTTTCCAAAGAGGGAACAGTGGGTTATTGCACATGATGTATAATTTCAACACAGGAGTTTATAGTCATGTCACTCACATTCCCTTTAGAAAATAAAGTAGCGCTCATCACCGGTGGTTCACGCGGAATCGGCAGGGCGATCGCCCTCGAATTTGCAGCACGCGGTGCGGCAGTTGTGGTCAATTACAATAAATCCCCTGAATCCGCTGAAGAAGTGGTAAAACAAATCCAGGCTGCGGGCGGGAAAGCTGCCGCTCATCAGGCCGATGTTTCAAATTTCAAGGAAGCTGAAGCTCTGGTGAAATTCGCAGTGGAAACATTTGGTGACTTAAGCATCCTCGTCAACAACGCGGGTATCACCCGTGACCAATTAATTATGATGATGCCTGAAGCCGATTGGGACGCGGTCATCAACACCAATTTGAAGAGCACCTTCAACTGTTCGAAAGCCGCCGTCAAACACATGATGCGCAAACGTATCGGACGCATCATCAACATGGCATCGGTTGCCGGTCAAATGGGAAATCCCGGGCAGACGAATTATTCCGCTTCCAAAGGCGGACAGATCGCCTTCACCAAAGCCCTCGCGCGCGAAGTCGCATCACGCAATATCACGGTCAACGCGATTGCGCCGGGCTTTGTGGATACTGAGATCCTCGCGGATATGACTCCCGAAACACTGGCAGCCGCGCTCAAGATGGTTCCACTGGCT
Organism: Candidatus Villigracilis proximus; assembly: GCF_016717045.1. Lineage (NCBI taxonomy): Bacteria > Bacillati > Chloroflexota > Anaerolineae > Anaerolineales > Candidatus Villigracilaceae > Candidatus Villigracilis > Candidatus Villigracilis proximus. The sequence goes on from NZ_JADJUO010000019.1 coordinate 22,140, forward strand.
CGCAAAGGCAAACCCGAAGAGATTGCTTACGCCGCCGCATTTCTCGCTTCAGATGAAGCCGCTTACATCACCGGCCAGGTTCTCGGTGTGGATGGCGGCATGGCAATGATGTAATCCCCTATCCTTCGGCTGTGCCGCAAAAACATGCGGCTCCGCTAAGGAAGTAGAGATCGAAATCAGGATGCAGATCGAAAATTGAAAGGAGTAAAAATGACAGAAAACACGCAAGGCAAAACCACCGTCTCTCCAGACGTTCTCACCACCATTGCACGTCTTGCAGCATTAAGTGTGCCCGGTGTCAGCAGACTCGCTCCCGTCTCCGGGGGTGTGAATCGCTTCTTTAAACGGGGAGCAGGCGACGGGGTCCGGATCGAAACGGAAGAGAATACAGTCTACGCCGACTTGCATCTCGTCCTCCAGGAAAATGTAAATATCCGCGAGGTCAGCCGCAACGTTCAACAAAATGTTGCGCGCGCCATTCAGGAAATGGTCGGCATGGAAGTCGGTCACGTCAACATACACATTGAAGATATTGATTACGAGGATAATGAGGCCTGAAAGCATGAAACCCCGATCCAGAGCGCGTGCCATTGCTCTGCAAGTACTTTACGAAACTGATATAGCAAATAACCATCTTCCAGGCGACGTATTGAAGACCCGCCTGGAAGAAGTTCCGCTTGCCGATGATCTTGCAGAATTTGCAAGCCTGATCATCTTTGGTGTACTGCCCCTCGCCCAGGACCTCGACCAATTGATCGCAAGATATGCTCCCGAATGGCCACTGGACCAGATCGCCGCCATCGACCGTAACATCCTGCGTATCGCCTTATGGGAATTCGCTGTGTATCGCGAAACACCGGTTAAGGTTGCCATCAATGAAGCGGTGGAACTGGCAAAACTTTACGGCTCCGATTCTGCTCCGCGCTTTGTGAACGGCGTGCTGGGCACTTTGGTGGATCACGAACATGAGATCCATCAGATCATCAAAACACGAATCGAGCACGATACAAAACTGGAATCATAAAATGGAAATTCTCGGCGTTGGACCATCTGAACTTATTTTCATTGTCATCATTGCACTGATCATCCTTGGCCCAAAGGATATGCAAAAAGCTGGCAAGACCATCGGTAAATTTTTGCGAAATATTGTCACATCAGACGGATGGAAGATGTTCCAGCAAACTTCGCGCGAACTGCGGACATTACCCAACCGCCTGATGCGCGAAGCGAATGATGAAATGAATCAGATCGGAAATGAAATTGGGAAAGACATAAATAATTCAACCGGCATGGGCATAAAGCGTCCGGGTGGTGGTCTAAACATACCTGCGCGTTCTCAACCTATCATCCCTACACCTGCGGCGACAGAAAATAAAATCGCGCCGCAAACTCCAGCGAATACAAAAGCAATCGAAAGCGATTCAAAAAAAGATGAGTAATTTATTCTTGGGGTTATGGCGGATTGTTACCTTTCCATTTCATGCCATTTACAACCTGTTTCCAAAATTCTTTAATGGTCTGTGGCGCATTGTCTCGTTTCCCTTCCGCCTTGTCTTCAATATTCTCGCATTCCCCTTTCGGATGCTTCAAAGCTTCAACAGGTTTCTAAACACAGAGCCCGAAGAACACCCGATCTCGGAAGTATTTATCGATCTGACCACCAACAAAGATACACGCCAAATGATGTGGGATCAAGTGGAAGCGCTGCGGATGCATATTTTGCGCGCGCTGTTGTCGCTGATTCTCACAGTGGGCGTTTCCTTTCTTTTTACGCAAAAAATTATCAACTTTCTTGCCCAGCCAGTAGGCGGCATTGATAAGTTGATCGCCATTGAAGTCACTGAAACGATCAGTGTATTTATGAAAGTGGCGCTCTTTTTCAGGCATTGCACTGGCGATACCCTATATTGCATTCGAGCTTTGGCTGTTCGCCGCGCCGGGATTACGCCCACGTGAACGCAAGATGGGACTGGTCGGCATTCCGCTGGCCTCCATTTTTTTCATCGGCGGCGCGGCCTTCACTTTTTTCCTCATGCTTCCCACGGCTTTGCCTTTCCTTAATAATTTTATGGGAATCAAAACAGAGCTGCGTCCGCAATCTTATTTTTCCTTTGTGACCGGATTAATGTTTTGGATCGGCATCTCTTTTGAATTTCCGTTGGTGATCTATGTGCTGTCTGCAATTGGGGTGATCCAACCGAAAGTGCTCGCCCAACAATGGCGGCTGGCAATCGTGATCATTGCCATCATGGCCGCAATCGTCACACCGACGATTGACCCCGTAAATCAGGGGCTGGTCATGGCTCCCATGATTTTGTTATACTTTATTAGCATCGGTCTGAGCTACATCGCCTACGCCGGGCGAAAGCGGAATCAAGCCCAGGAACAAGAAAAAGAACATAAAGAAGAAGCAGGCTAGAGCGCCGCGTGATGCGGTGGGTTTTATCCGAGGAGAAAGAATGAACAAGCTGTCGTCATCAGCCCGCCGCATGATTAGTGTGGTGATTTTGCTTGCTTTGGTTGGGCAGGCATGCACGTTATCGTTATTTGAGAAACCAACCAATTCGGGCACATCCACACAAACACCATCTATTATCGTCGCATCGCCAACGCCGCAGCCTGTGGCGCAGACTAATTTTGTGGTCACTTTGCCTGAACCATTGCAGCCCAACGAGTCACTCGCGATTGCCATTATGGACGAAGTGACCGGCCTGTCTGTCAGCGCCACACAATATCCCATGAGCGCACGCGACTCGCAGACCTATACTGCGTCATTGCCGCTGCCTTTTAATTCTGTTGTGAAATATCGTTATGTGCGGCGCGGTGCGACGCAGGTTTTGGAAGATACAAATTTTAATACGGCCATCCGCTATCGAATGCATTTTGTGGCAGGCCCGGCTGAAGTGCAGGATATTGTCGCAGACTGGGGGGATAAATCTTTTGCGCGCCCAACAGGCACGATCATGGGACAGGTCTTCAACGCAGATACTGGTTCCCCGCTGCCAAATTTACTGGTCAGCGCTGGCGGAGAACAATTTATCACCGACTCTGTCGGACGTTTTGAATTAAACGGGCTCCCTACCGGCACACAAAATCTTATTGTGTACAGTCTTGATGGTTTGTATCAACCCTTTCAACAAGGCGCCACCGTGGCACAGGGAAACACAACAGTGGTTGACCTGCGGGTAAAACCGTCACGGTTGGTCAATGTGACATTTTCCGTTGGGATTCCATCCACAACTGTGCCGGGCGTGCCGGTACGCATCGCGGGAAATATTTTGCAGCTTGGCAACACCTTCGCTGATCTACAGGGCGGAGTCAGCACCAGCACAGACCGAATGCCCATTATGAGTTTGCAGCCAGACGGGCGGTACTCAGTCACATTGAGTTTGCCGGTTGGCACGTTTATTCAATATAAATATACATTAGGTGATGGCTTCTGGAATGCCGAACGCAAGGCGGATAGTCAATGGATCATTCATGAATTTATCGTACCGTCACAGGATATGATAATTCAGGATAATGTAGCATCCTGGTCTGCCGGTGACTCTGCGCCGATCTTATTTGAAGTCACTGTGCCATCGGTCACACCGCCCGGCGATATTATTTATATTCAATTCAATACCTTTGGCTGGATGGAACCCATTCCCATGTGGCCGCTTGGCAATAATAAATGGGCATACAAATTATATGGGCCGCTAAATGTACTTGGCACTTTTAGCTATCGGTATTGCCGTAATGGTCAATGCGGCAGTGTAGACGACGCACAAACAGCAGGCACAGCCTCAGGCGGACGTTCCGCTCAGACCAGTGTCTTGAGCCAAGACCTTCAAGACACGGTCAGCGCCTGGAAATGGTTTGAGAATCCGGAGCCTGTTACACTGGTCGGCGCGAACATCGCTCCGCGCGCCAGCGGATTTATCGCCGGTATTGAGTTCCAATCCACGTATCGCCCCAACTGGTCATACTACGCGCCGCAGGCATTCGCCAACGTGCAGGGACTTGGCGCAAACATCGCCATTCTCACCCCCACGTGGACATATACCACAGTCAACCCGTTACAGTTTGCACCAGTCCCCGGAAAAGACCCCTTGTGGATCGACTCTGCCATCATGATTTCTCAAGCCCGCGCACTGGGACTCAACGTTTCAATTTTCCCCACCCCGAATTTTCCCGCATCCTCCTCAACTGCTTCGACGCCGCTCAGCACAAGCTTTTGGCTGGGTGCGCCACGAGATGCACAGTGGTGGCAGACGTGGTTTACCCGCTACCGCGCATTCGCTGTCAACTACGCAGATCTCGCCAACCAAACCGGCGCACAGACTCTCATCCTCGGCGGTGACTGGGTAACACCCTCCCTGCCCGGCGGGAAACTCCCCGATGGCACGCCATCCAACGCACCCGCAGATGTGGAAGCGCAATGGAAGTCGATCATTGCTGAAGTACGCACACATTTCAAAGGTCAAATTTTATGGGCGTTGCCATACACCAAAGCCACACTTGAAACCCCGCTGAACTTCCTGCAAGATGTTGATGGCATCTATCTATTATGGTCTGCTTCGCTTTCCACAAATCCAAGCGCAACCAAAACAGACTACGCCAATGAAGCCGGAAGATTATTAGATAATGAAGTTTTCCCGCTCGCCTCTCTACTGAAAAAACCGCTTATCCTCGCCGTTGCCTATCCCTCCGCCGCCGGCGCCGCCAGTGGATGTGTAGCCGATGGCGCAGGCGGCTGCCTCGATTGGACCGCGCTCAGCCGTCCCAATGCCGACCTAAGTTCGGTAAGTTTAAGTTTACAAACACAAGCAGAAATCTATGAAGCAATGTTAAATGCGGTTAACACCCGTCCCTGGATATCCGGCTTCGTCAGTCGCGGATATTATCTGCCCGCTGCTTTACAGGATAAGTCAGCATCGATTCACAGCAAACCCGTTGCCGATATATTATGGTATTGGTACCCGCGTTTTACAGGCGCAGTAAAATAGAAAAATCAAAGGAAAAAGCGTGGCGGTACAAGATGTTTATCTTATGTCGCCACGTTAATTAATTAACATCTTTGGAGGATGAATGAAAAAAGCAGGTAAAGTCATTGGACGGATCGTTCTTGGCATTCTTATTCTGGCGCTGATCGTGGGCGCGGGCGGAATGTTCTATTTCAAGAGCTATCTTCCAAACACCGTTGCGAAGCAGTCTTTTCCGCAGACGGATGGAGAGATCAAAGTGGACGGGCTGGATGGCGTGGTGGATATCTACCGCGACAGCATGGGGATTCCGCACATTTATGCGACGACCACACACGATCTCTTTTTTGCACAGGGATACACTCACGCGCAGGATCGTTTCTGGCAAATGGATTCGTGGCGACATATCGGTTCGGGTGAACTCTCGAAAATGTTCGGCAGCGGACAAGTGGAGACCGATACCTTTCTGCGCACACTCGGCTGGCGCCAAACCGCCGAAGCGGAATGGGAACAACTCGGCCCTGAATCTCGCGCCATTCTCGAAGCCTACACAGCCGGCGTGAATGCCTATCTCAAAGATCATAAAGGCACTGCCCTAAGCCTTGAATATGCGGTGCTGGGATTACTCAGCCCGGATTACACCATCGAAGATTGGACTCCCATTCATTCATTGACGTGGGGCAAAGCCATGGCCTGGGACTTGCGCGGCAACATGGGCGATGAGATCGAGCGCGCTGTTCTGCTCAAGACTTTCACACCAGAACAAGTTGCACAACTCTTCCCCGGTTATCCGGCAGATCATCCTGCGATCGTGAACAAAATCGGAGATGGCACAGCTTCTACATCAACACACACGTCAAACGTCGAAAGTCAAACGTTTGATTACTCAGCACTCCCCCTCGACACACTCGCCTACAACACATCACTGCTTGATGATTCACTGGCCCGTGGAATGATGGCATCGGCTCAAACTCATGGGCAGTTTCTGGCAAATTAACAGACACCGGAATGCCTTTGCTCGCCAATGACCCGCATCTTGGGATTCAAATGCCGTCCATTTGGTATCAAGTGGATCTGCGCTGTATGCCGGTCAATGCGGACTGTCCGTTTGAAGTGGCGGGCTTCTCATTCGCAGGCGTGCCCGGCGTGATCATCGGCCACAACGCAAAGATCGCTTGGGGTTTCACCAACACCGGCCCCGATGTGATGGACTTATACATCGAGAAAGTGAATCCTAAAAATCCGAATCAATATGAAGTGAACGGCGAATGGGTAGATTTCATCACTCGGACGGAATCAATTTCGGTCGTCGGCGGCGAAGCGGTTGAGATCACAGTCCGCAGTACGCGTCATGGTCCGGTCATCTCAGAGGCTTACGGTCCGCTTAAAGATTCAGGCGATCCAAAAGATACAGAATTTGAAGCCTTCAAAGATCGCGCCGGCGTTGAACTGCCCGAGCAATATGTCATCGCACTCGCGTGGACTGCGCTCACTCCGTCCACTCCGTTTGAAGCGATCTGGGGATTTGACAAAGCGCAAAACTGGGAAGAGTTCCGCGCTGCCGCATCTGGTTTCCATGTGCCTGCGCAAAATCTTTTGTATGCAGATGTCGAAGGCAACATCGGGTATCAAATGCCCGGTGATGTGCCGATCCGCTCCAAGGGTGATGGCACCCTCCCCGTCCCCGGCTGGACAGATGAATATTCATGGACAGGTTTTATTCCGTTCGAGGAACAGCCTTACACGGTCAATCCCGCCGAAGGCTATATCGTCACCGCCAATAAGCAGGTGCCGCCAAATGATTATCCTTACCTGATCACCCAAGATTGGGATTACGGCTTCCGCGCCGATCGCATCGTCAGCATGATCGAAAATGCGCCCGCCAAAATTGACATCGCCTACATTCAACAAATGCACGGCGACTCATTCGACGCCAACGCGGAAACGTTCGTACCGATTCTTTTGGATGTAGAACTCGCATCTGACCTTAACCCTGCGCTTGATACGCTAAAGAGTTGGGATTTCCAGGACCGGATAGATTCCACCTCCGCAGCAGTGTTCAATGCCTTCTGGCGCAACTTGCTGCAAAACACATTCAACGACGAACTCCCCGAACGCTACTGGGCAGACGGCGGTTCACGCTGGAATGAAGTCATGCGCACGATGGCAAAGAATCCCAACGACCCGTTCTGGGATAATAAATCCACAGCCGATGTGACCGAGACCATGGACGATATGCTCAAGGCCTCCTTCGCAGAAGGTGTTGCCGAATTGCAGGAAATGTTCGGCAAAGACATGTCCAAATGGGTTTGGGGTGACATGCACGCCGCCACCTTCCGCAATTCCACGCTGGGCGAATCGGGAGTTTCATTAATCGAATCCCTCTTCAACCGCGGACCCATCCCCACCGGCGGCGGCGACGCGATTGTCAACGCTACCGGCTGGTCGGTGAACGACGGCTACGAGACCAACTGGCTCCCGTCCATGCGCATGATCGTGGATTTCAGCAACCTCAACAACTCATGGACAGTCCACACCACCGGCCAATCGGGCCACGCCTTTAGCGAACATTACGACGACATGGCTCCGCTCTGGGCAAACGTGAAATACTATCCCATGTGGTGGGAACAGGATTCCGTTCAGAAAGACAGCGAAGGCCATTTACAGTTAGTGCCGTAAAACTGTTTAAAGATTACACGTTAAAAAGTTAGCCCCTAAGGTTTTCGCGAAAACCTTAGGGGCATTACATTTAATTAATACGAATCAGGCCAGATTGTCTGCGCGTTGACCAAGATCTCGCGCAAGCGCCTTGCGTTTTTAATCTCAATATTATTTATTTTTCAAAACCAGACAAAAAAGGCCGGATTGGCTATATTGACAAATCCCTCTCCCCGCTTGTAAAATACTACTCTACAACGTTGGAGTTTCTTTTAAATAAAGAAGAAGAAATGGCTGATGGCAACACCAAAAAATGGCACTGATCGGTAATCATACAGCCATGGAGACTTCACTTTTTATATGAGACCACAATCCCAAAATTTTTATCGTTTGTATTCAATACCCAATTCCTGCGCGGAATCGGGTATTTTGCATTTAAAAACAAGCCATGTGACAGCCACCGCGCGGATAATATCTGGCTGCAGTCATAAGTTTCTTGTAACGTAAAAAACATCAAACGGAGAATGTATTATGAAATATAAATCTTTAAGTTCGATGATTGTGCTGCTGAGTCTGCTAGTGCTGACCTTTGGAGCAACACCCACACCGGTTGCGGCCAGTGCGGTTCCTGACGGGCTCAGCACTGCCGATTGGGCGCAGATCAAACCGATGCTGCTGCCTGCACTCTTACTACCCGGCGGACAGCAAGCTTACCTGAAAGCATCCAACACCGGTCTAAACGATTGGTTTGGCATATCCGTGGCGGTGGACGGAAATACCGCCGTGGTAGGGGCCATTGGCGAAGGCAGCAATGCCACCGGCGTGAATGGTAATCAGACCGATGATTCGATCCCTCGCGCCGGGGCTGTGTATGTCTTTGTGCGCAATGGCAATACATGGAGCCAGCAAGCCTACCTGAAATCAGCCGCCCCTGATGGGGATGATTATTTCGGCTATTCGGTGGAAATCTCAGGCGATACAATTGTAGTGGGTGTACCTAATGAAGACAGCAACGCAACTGGCATTAACGGAAATGCCACAGATGATTCAGCCGGTAATTCCGGGGCCGCGTATATCTTTACTCGCAACGGCAGCACCTGGAGTCAGCAAGCCTATCTGAAAGCATCCAATACCGATGGCGGCGATGGCTTTGGTGAGCACGTTGCCATTGATGGCGATACAGTGCTGATTGGCGCACCCTATGAAGACAGCAACGGGTCAAGCCAGTCCGATGATTCCGTATCCAACGCCGGAGCGGCATATGTCTTCACCCGCAGCGGTGTCACCTGGAGCCAGCAAGCTTATGTGAAATCGCCCAACCCAGATTTGGTTGATTATTTTGGCGTTGGGATTGACATCTCTGGTGATACAGCCGTGGTCTCGGCCAAAAATGAAGACAGCAACGCAACCGGCGTCAATGGCAATTCCGCCGATAACACGGTGACAGATTCAGGGGCGGCCTTTGTCTTTACCCGCAGTGGTGTGACCTGGAGCCAGCAGGCTTACCTTAAAGCATCCAACACCGAAAGCAATGACTGGTTCGGCCAATCGGTGGGCATTGATGGCGATACGATTGTGGTCGGCGCACCCGGTGAAGACAGCAACGGGGCCGGTCAGGCTGATAATTCAGTCACCAGCGCAGGGGCGGCGTATGTATTCACCCGCAGCGGCATCACCTGGAGCCAGCAGGCTTACCTTAAAGCCGCCAACACCACCTTTGGCGATTCCCAGGGCGATGGGTTTGGTGTGGCCGTTGCAATTTCTGGCGACAGCGCATTGGTCAGCGCACCCGGCGAAGACGGAAACGCCACCGGTATCAACGGAGATCAAACCAACAATACGGCATTAAACTCCGGGGCGGGCTATCTCTTTACCCGCAGCGGCGTCACATGGACTCAGCAGCAATATCTAAAAGCATACAATACCAGCCCCGGTGACGATTTCAGCCAGACACAAATCGGCATCGATGGCGATACCGTCATCCTTGGCGCGTGGCTGGAAGACAGCAATGCCACTGGCGTGGATGGTGATGGCAGCAACAACCTGGCAGGGAACGCTGGCGCGGCCTATATCTTTGCGCCAACAGCCGCCAGCTTTATCGTTACAAAGACCGCCGATACCAATGACGGCGTTTGCGATGCCGATTGTTCGCTGCGTGAAGCGATCACAGCGGCAAATGCCGCCGTATCCAATGACACCATCACCTTTGCGTTGAATGGTGCGTTCACAGTGACAAGCAGTCTTCCCAGCATCGCCAATAACGGCACTTTGACCATCACCGGGAATGGCACCGCCAATACAATTATTCAGGCAAATGCCGCCGCTGATACTGCTGCGTATCGTATCTTTTCCGTTGCCACACCAAGCAACCTTACGCTGGATAATGTCACCGTGCAGAACGGGGGAAATGGCAGCACGCCAACGTTGGGTGCCTGCATATTCGTGAATGGTGGTGGTGGTACGCTGATGGTACAGAATAGCAGCATCCAGAATTGTTACGCTGGCAGCAGCGGCGGTGGCGTTTATGCGAACACTGGGTCGAATATCACGCTGACGAACAGCACAATTAGCGGCAATAAAACCGTATTCACTGGCGCTGGAATTTATTGCTCAACGTGCAGTTTAACCATTACCGGCACAACCATCAGCAACAATGTCGTTAACCAATCCTTCGCTGTAAATGGCGCTGCGGGCGTGTATTGCAACAGTTGCACGTTGTCTGTCACCGGCTCAACCTTTAGCAACAATTCTGCCAGCAACCCCGGAGGGCCATCCTATGGCGCTGCGATGACTATCGAGCAGCCCGGCACTTACACGATTTCGAACAGCACCTTCACGGGTAACTCGGTGACATCGTCGTCAAGTGCAGCCTACGGCGGCGCTCTTGCGCTGGTTGGCGGTAGCCCGGTTGTATCCATCAGTAACAGCCTATTCAGCGGCAACACGTCGGGGAGCTTTGGTGGGGCGATTTCCATTGATACTGGAACGATTAATCTCAGCGGCAGCCGTATTATCTCAAACAGCGCGACTGTAAATGGTTCTGCCATTTACAACGAAGCAACAACCGGCGTGTCAACGATACGCAATTCGTGCATCACCAGCAATAGCGCGACCGCCATATTCGATAGCAGTGATGCCGGAACGATTGATGCGACGGGCGGCGGGAATGTGGCGAATTCCAACTGGTGGGGGACCAATTGGGGTCCCCACATCACGGCAGCAGGCGGCGGAAGCGCACTCAGCAACGGTGACACGATCAACGGCAATGGCGATACGGTCAGCGGGAACATTCTGGTCGATGTGAATTTGTCGAGCACGGGGAATCCGCCCACAGGCGAATGGCAGACCAGCGCACCAACCGTCGCTGGAGCATTATGCGAAGAATTCCCTGCGCCGGTCACCTACACCGTGACCTTTGACAAAGACGGCGGCACGGGAACCACGAACCCGATCACGGGTGTTGCCAACAATGCGACCGTCACCCTGCCGAGCGCTCCAACCAAAGCAGGCAATACCTTTGGCGGCTGGTACACGGCGCTCAACGGCGGTGGCACACAATTTACCGCGTCCACTCCAGTGACCGCGGACATCACAGTCTACGCCAAGTGGACAGCAGACAGCCAGACGTTGACCTTCAACAGTAATGGCGGTACGGCGGTCACAGCCATCACCCAGAACTTTGGAACTGCGGTCAGCGCTCCGACAAATCCGACCCGTGCGGGCTATACCTTCGCGGGCTGGTTCAACGATGATGGAACTTTCCTGAGCGCTTATACCTTCAGCACAATGGGACTGAGCACCACGATCCACGCCAAGTGGACAGCAGGCACCTACACCGTAACCTTCGACAAAGACGGCGGAACGGGAACCACGAACCCGATCACCGGCGTCGCCTACAACGCGACCGTCACTCTGCCGAGCGCTCCGACCAAAGCAGGAAACACCTTTGGCGGCTGGTACACAGCACTCAATGGAGGCGGCACACAATTTACGGCAGCCACTCTGGTGACAGCGGATGTCACGGTCTACGCCAAGTGGACAACGGATGTTGTTCTCACTCCAATCTTTGTTGATGTGCCTTATGTCCATTGGGCCAACAACTATATCGAACGCCTGTATCAGGCCGGTATCACCAGCGGCTGCACAACCACTCCATTGAATTACTGCCCAGACAACGAAGTGACCCGTGCGCAAATGGCGGTCTTCCTTTTGAAAGGCATCCATGGCCCAGCTTATACCCCGCCCGCAGCGACAGGTCTGATCTTCGGCGATGTGCCGCTCAGCTATTGGGCGTCAGCCTTTATCGAACGCTTCTACGCGGAGGGCATCACCTCTGGCTGTACCACAAGCCCGCTGAATTTCTGTCCCGACCAGACAGCGACCACCCGCGCGCAAATGGCGGTCTTCCTCTTGAGAGCCAGATATGGTGCGAGCTATAATCCCCCCGCAGCGAGCGGTGTTTTCAGTGATGTGCCCACCAGTTACTGGGCGGCCGCCTGGATCGAACAATTGGCCGCGGAAGGCATCACCAGCGGATGCGGCGGCGGAAACTACTGTCCCGAGAGTCCGCTGACCCGCGCGCAGATGGCAGTCTTTTTAGTGAAGACCTTTAATCTGCCGTAACCATTCGACAAACTCTGGATATCCTTCGGCTTCGCAGCAAGATCGGCGGCTCCGCTCAGGACGTAAGAATCAATAGTGCCGTGAGACTAGAGTCTCACGGCACTATTCTTTTTGCAATGCTACATTTTTTTTATTTTATATGCCGCCCAACCACCAACCAGAACGCCGAGATAACTCACTGACAGATCGATCAGGTCGAAAGTCCGCAGCTAGCTCTCTTATGTGTTTAGTTTAGTCTACTCTTTTGGAAATGGACGCATCCAAGCAAACTTATCAACAAACTTGTCGACTGGAACGAGATCAATATTCGTTAGTTTTTCTTCTAGGATGATTTCTTTTACGCGCTCGCTAATTATTTTTATTCCAGGAAATTCATAAAGACAAAAATCTGCTACACATTTATCATCAATTTCTGGTCCATTTTCCAGGTCGAATAAATCTCATATTCACACAAATTACACTTAGACACAAGCTTTATCCCGCATTCTGGGGCCGACTTACATCTGTCTAATATCTCTAAACCCCAAACATCTTCCTGACGAGCACCTCTTATTATCGGTCTTCCAAAAATTAAGTTTAGATCATGTTGTTCTAATATTTTTTTACATTTTTCTGTTACTACTATATCAGTCAACCAATTAAAATCCCCAAGTGGTCTAGAGTCCATAAAATTAATTGACAAAGGCCTTTTGACTCAATATATCCACATTGTTCACACTTTGGTTTGTAGTAGCCCTCACCTTCCCCTATGTTGGCATAGTAACCTTGTGCAGGATATTCGATTTTAAAATATTTTTCATTATTTGACTCTTACTCGGTATTTCGTGATATTAAATATGATCCCGTTTTTTTTCTAGTTACTTAAAAATACCACTTGGTAATGAAAGCTAAATTTTTCTTTATATCTTCGCCATACGCAGTCCAAAACCAGACTGATAACTGAGTTGGCCATCGAACCCATACCCCGTGAACATTGCCCCAGCTTGGTAGCGGGCTCCACTGATTAAGTTACATTATACAAAGCAAACATACCTGCTGCCGTAATTCATATATCTACAGCCTGAATTACTTCCACTTATACGCCATCCATCCGCCAACAACAACGCCCAGATAACTCGCTGACAGATCGATCAGGTCGAAAGTCCGCGTGGAGAAGAATTGCTGTGACCATTCTTCCACGCCGATCAATAGGGCCAAAACAAAACCCACTGAAAGAGTCATCCAGCTTCGAGATTGGGAAAGACGCGCGGAGAGAAATGCGTAAGTGATAAAAAAATTCAAGAGGCCGTAAAGGATGAAGTGTCCGAGCTTATCCCCATTCGGAAAATCATAGAGCGAGCGTATCGAACGCGGCAGACCGCCATTATCTGCAAGAACGATGACACCGACGATAAAAATAAAAAACAACACACTGATGATTTTCATAAAAAAATAGGCCGGGCTTGAGAACCCAGCCTACCCTGTTAATCCACTGATTTCACAGACAAAGTATCTTGCGTCTTTTTCCGTGTCAAGTATGCAAGTAAGGCGAAAGTAATAATGCCCGCATAGTTTGCCGCCAGATCAGAAAGCGAAGCATCCCGGCCTCGAATGGGGCCTTGAGAAATTTCTTCAAGCGTGAAAACCACAAGCAGGAAAAGAGTCACAATTAAAGAAACACGCCTTGGGCTTTGTTTGGGAAGTAACTGCATCGCGGTCGTGTTCAACAGAAAACTCAATCCGCCGATCAAACCAAAATGTACGATCTTATCGCCATACGGAAACCGGCTCAACAGCCATAAGAGAAAACGCATTTTTCCCATATCGGCCAGCACGATCAAGCCAACAATGAAAATTGTGAATAAAACCGTGACCAAGATCACAACTATTTCTTTTCAGCCTTTGCTTCGTTGCGTGACTTCCAGGCTTCGTAGACCATCGGCAGCACAGAAACCAGAATAATGACGATGATCACATATTCAAAGTTATCGCGCATGAATGGAATGTTGCCAAAGAAATAACCAGAGAAGGTAAAGAGCAGCACCCAGACAATGCCGCCCACGATGTTATAGGTAATGAAATACCCGTAGGTCATCTTGCCAATGCCCGCCACGAACGGAGCGAAGGTGCGCACGATCGGAACAAAGCGCGCAAGGAAGATGGTCTTGCCGCCGTGCTTTTCAAAGAAGGCGTGGGTCTTATCGAAATATTCCTTCTTGATCCATTTGATGTTATAGGCGCGTTCGCCCAGATAATGTCCAATGGAATAATTGACCGTGTCGCCCAAAACTGCGGCAGCCATCAACAACGCCACCAGATACCAGATATTCAACGCGCCAAGCGCCGCAAACGTGCCGGCAGCGAATAACAACGAGTCGCCGGGCAGGAAGGGCATGATAACCAGCCCAGTCTCCACAAAGATCACTCCGAACAAAATAGCGTAGGTCCATGTACCGTAATCGGTAATGATCTTCGCCAGATATTCATCCAGATGCAAAAACAGATCGATCAAACTTTTCAAAATTTCCATGTTTTATTTACTCTCTTTTAAATTATTATTTTATAACGGCATAAAATTATACACTGCTTTCCTGCTTCACATCGATGCGGCTCAGCCACTCACCAAGCATCAAAACAGAAAACTACCCAGCACACCCATGCCAATTTCCAGCGAACCAAATTTATATACAGTCCAGCCTTGCCACAAACTAATCCACTGCCCCACTGCAAACCCCAACGCACTCGCCCCAAAATACAGGAGCAGCCGCCAGCCATTTCCACCGCGCGCAAAATGATACAGCGCGCCGCACAGGAGAGAGATCAACAAAGCGAGGATGAGAGTTGGAATGGTCATGGGAAAGGGTGAATTATGAAAGATGAAAGAAATTGAGGTTGCGATCTAAGGAATACATTGCAAAATGAAGCACTATGATATTCTGGCTACGCGCAGGGATTAAGATATGATTCCGCCGCCGAGCATTAACTCATCTTGATAGAAAACCGCCGCCTGACCCGCTGTCACATCCCGGGCCGGCGCATCAAACTTAACTGATGCCTGATCCCCTTCCAATGGGCTGACCAGCGCCTCGACCTCTTTCGCCGAATAGCGGATCTTCACCAGCGCGCGGAAAGTTTCGCGCGGAGTTTCACCCGAAAGCCAGTTGACATCGCGTGCGATCAACTCTGTGAAGCCGAGTTCTTCCAATGTGCCAACCACCAGCGTATTTTGTGCGGCCTGTTTCGTGATGACATACAACGGAACCGGCGATGCAAGATTTAATCCCTTGCGTTGACCGATGGTGTAGTTTGCAAGTCCGCTATGCTGACCGATGGATTTACCAGCCGTGGTGACAATCTCTCCGGGCTTGAGCATCTCTGATGCGTTACGATTCAGGAAATTACGATAATCATCGCCAGCCAGAAAACACAAGTCTTGAGAATCTGCTCTCGAAGCAGTCGGCAGGCCAAAGTCCGCGGCGAGGCGCCGAATCTCGGGCTTGGGAAACTCACCCACAGGAAAAAGCGCATGAGCAAGTTGATGCTGTCTTAAGACATGTAAAACATAGGATTGATCTTTTGAATGGTCAACAGCGCGCAGAAGTTCGTGTCGTCCATCGTCCGGGGTCTGCTTTCGACGTAGTGTCCGGTTGCCATAAATTCAGCGCCGAGGGCCAGTGCATGATTTAATAGAAAGGTCCAGCGGATCTGACGATTGCACATCAGGCACGGATTTGGCGTTTCGCCGCGTGCGTATCCATCCAGAAAATATTGGACAACGGTTTCCTTGAAAACATCCTTCGCATCGATCACATAAAAGGGGATATCCAATAGACCGGCCACGCGCCGCGCCTGCGCCATTGCATCTGGCGTGCAGCAGCGATTGGACTCTTCCTTGCCGGGTTCGGACCAAAGGCGCAGCATCATACCTGTAACATCATGGCCCTGCTGTTTGAGCAGAGCCGCCGCTACTGAGGAATCCACGCCGCCGGACATGGCGACAACAACTTTTTGTTTACTCATAAGTTGAGTGATTATAAACTCTTAATTGTGTCATCTGTGAATTGTCTTGACCTCCACCCTTTTATCATATATATTCAAACTACATAGACTTCGGAGCCTCTCTGAAGTCTATAAATATTTATTATAAAAAATCTTAATCAAGAGGAGAGTGAAATGTCATCCAAGGCTGACTTCATTATCAAAAATGCCCGTATCTTTACGAGCGACGAAACCAATCCGCAGGCCGAAGCGGTTGCGGTAAAAGGCAATCGTATTGTGTTCGTAGGGACAAATGACGGGGCGAGTGAATTTCAGGGCGAGTCGAACCCGCGTGATCGACGGCGAAGGCCGCACCGTGACCCCGGGCTTTATCGATCTGCACTTCCATTTATTGTGGGGCTCGATCTGGATAGGAAGCGCGCAACTCTACGAAGCCAGGAATATGGATGATGAAAAAAGCGCTGCAAACTTTTGCAGCGCAAAACCAAACCAATGAATGGGTAGACGGACGCGGAATTAAATACGGCATCATCCCTTCACGTCAGGCATTGGACGAGATCGTTTCAGACCGTCCGGTTTATATCAATGCTTATGACGGACATACTTCATGGGCCAACACCAAAGCGCTTGAAATGGCCGGAATTTTGCAGCCCGGCAAGGAAGCATCAGGGGTCGGCATGGTGGTCCGCGATGAGAATGGACTTGCCACCGGCGAGTTGCGCGAAACCGCCATGAATCTGGTCTCTGACCTGCTCCCTGAACCAAGTGAGGCCCGCAAACGCGAACTGCTCAAGATGGCGATTGCAAAGATCAACGCAACCGGCGTCACCAGTGTGCATAATATGAATGGAGATATGGAAGAGTTGATGGTCTACGCCGCGCTTGAAGATGCGGGCGAGATGACTCTGCGAGTCTATACTCCATTCTGGATCAAACCGGGTATGAGCAAAGAAGTATTCAAAGAAGCCGCTGAAATGGCGAAGATACAAGGTGAATATGCCCGCGGCGGTGCGGCCAAGTTCTTTATGGATGGCGTTTGGGAATCATATACCGCGCTAAATCTCGATCCATACGCGGATAATGCAGAAGCACAGCCTGATGGTATTTTCTCACTCGAACATTTCACACGTATGGCTGCCGCCTGCGACAAGTTGGGACTGCAGATCTTCGTCCATTGCTGCGGAGATGGAGCGGTGAGGCGGGTGCTCGATGGATACGAAGCAGTTCAAACGTTAAATGGGAAGCGGGATAGCCGTCATCGGGTGGAGCATATCGAAGTCATCCATCCTGATGATCTGCCGCGCTTTAAAGAGTTGGGAGTCATCGCGTCCATGCAGACCAGTCACGCACCCTTTAGCATGTCCGAAGGTGACGTGTGGCCGGCACGCACTGGCAGCGAACGCTGGCCGCGCTCTTTTGCATGGCGTGATATCAAAAATGCGGGCGCACATCTGGCCCTCGGCAGTGACTGGACCGTGGCGCCCTTCGACCCGATGATCAATTTACACGTCGCGATGAATCGTGAGTTGTGGTCACCCACTGACCCCGATCAGCGCTTAACTTTGGAAGAATGTATTCTCGGTTACACACGTGATGCAGCCTATGCTGAATTTAAGGAAAATGAAAAAGGTCAGATCAAGGAAGGCTATCTGGCGGATCTGGTTTTGTTCACGCACGATCTGTTTGCGTTGAAGTCTGAAGATATTATGACCGCCAAATCCGCGCTGACCATGGTGAATGGAAAAGTTGTTTTTGAAACTCCCTTAAAATCGGTTAGGCTATGATTGATGACGTTCCACAGATTTATTTATATTTGTTCCGGAATAATTACGGATCTACAAATCCTTAGACCGCTACACTCTCAGCACATGGGGTTCCATGAGTTGGGGCGCACAGAATTGGAAATATAAATAAAGGAGGTGATGAAAAAATATTATTTAATCAATCAAAAACAGGAATGAGACTTATATTCATTCCTGTTTTTGATTCTCAATCGCCCATTTATCCTATGATCAGCGTCTTTTCATCCCCCAATAGAGGGATTGGGGTTTTCAAAAAGCAACTTTACAATGAATTAACCCTGCAAAGTAAATTCAGGAACCCACAAATTTTAAAGGAGAATAGTATGAAAAAAAGATCAACGATCCTGCTTCTCACCTTGACCATTGCCATGGTATTGTCTGCCTTTATAGTTGGCAAAGCCTCGGCTTCCACTGGCTGTTTCAATGACACCAACAGTCATTGGGCTGAGACCTTCATTTGCTGGCTGAAAGACAACAACGTTTCTTCAGGCTACGCAGACGGCGGCTACCACCCGGACAGCTACATTACCCGCGCCGAAATGGCAGTGATGCTGAAAAATACAGCCGCTTTAAACCGCGCAACAGGTACGCAGTTCGAGTTACTTTTGGGCAGTGGAGTCGCAGTTGACAGTTCAGCAGCCTTTGCAACTGTAACCATCACGGCTCCGGCTCAGGGTGCACTACTCGTTAATGGTTCACTGAACTTATTTTGTTCCTTTGGTCTATTTGGCACATGCTTACAAAGTGACGGCGGTACTTACATAAATGTAGACGGAACGAGATATAACCGCCAGTACTATGCCGTCGATGGAGGTGACAACAGTGCCAATGACGCGGCATGGAATTCAAGCAATACAGCCTATATTCCAGTAGCTGCTGGCGTTCATACAATCTATCTTGAGGTCGCTAATGGTTCCGGTTCTGGCGGATCAACCGGGGTATGGTCTGGCGGCATTACTGTGCAATTCGTCCCATTTGCCGGAGACGGAACTACACCGGCAATTCCTCCTGCAGCTCCAGAGCCATCATCCCCGGAAAGCACGCAGGGTAAATAGAAAAAGCTCTATCATACAAGTTCAGGCACATAGAATTAAATTCCTGACATTGTTTTAAAAACGTACAAAACGGCTTCCTGTTCACATCAACAGGAAGCCGTTTTCTTGTTACTCTCGTATCCTGCGTGCCAGACGCACCAGATCCACAAATTCATCCATGACATCATCACGATAAAGATACTCACTGATACGTTCAGCTTCTTTATAAACTGCGGAAAGCGAACCTTCTTCAGCCCAGTAACTATCCTTCAATATCTCGGCATATTCAGCAACCACCACGGCACGTTGAAAATAAGGATCAGTTTCACGGAAATCAAAGGCGATCTCGCTCGCGTCAAAATCTTTGAGATTTCAGTCACCGCGCGTGTATCCGGGTCTTCCCAACGCATGTAGACAGTTGCCACACGGCCATAGGCTTCGGGATACAACTTGATCTCATACAAGGCTGTCACCGTATGCCCGGCACCGATCTCACCTGCATCTACCGTGTTATCGCGGAATTCATCATCAGCAATAGCGCGATTTTCAAAACCAACCAGACGGTAGCGCATCACAACCGCCGGATTAAAATCCACCTGCACTTTGGCATCCATCGCGATGGTTTGCAGTGTACCAGTCAACTCATCGACAAAGAGTCGCTTGGCTTCATCCATATCATCAATATAAGCATAGAAACCATCGCCATTGTCCGCGAGTTGTTCCATTAATGTATCGTTGTAATTGTCCATGCCGAAGCCGAAGGTCGCCATTGTGATTCCTTCGTCTACATACCCTTTGATCTCCGAGAGGATCACTTCCGCTTCGGTGTTGCCCACATTGGCAACGCCGTCAGAACACAGGATCACACGATTGATGCCATTTGGGTTATAAGCCTGCATCGCCATGCGATACCCGAGCCGAATCCCCTCTTCGGCATTGGTGGCTCCTTCAGGCTCGAGATTCCGAATCGCCCTGAGAATCTCTCCCGTGTTAGAACCAGGCGTCGGGTCGAGAACGACGCGCGCACTTGATCCATAAACAACAATACTGACTGTGTCATTCCGATGCAGTTGTTCAACCAGCAATTCCAATGAACGCTTGACGAGCTCGAGTCGATTATCCATATCCATCGAGCCGGAAACATCGATCACAAAAGTAAGCGCGGCATCCTTGCGGTCTTCATCAGAAACATCATAGCCCTGAATGCCGATACGCAGCATATCGTAACGTTCGGTTTCAGTAAAAGGCGAAGGCGCAGCATCCATGCTGATGCCGAAAGCCTGATGCGCGGGCGGAATGGCATATCCCTGTTCAAAATAATTTACATACTCTTCCACGCGCACAGAATCTGCGGGCGGTAAATTTCCGTCGTTCAAATAATTACGCATAACAGTATATGAACCCGTATCCACATCCAACGCAAAAGTGGAAAGATTATCATCTTCAGTATCAATGGATGGATTCACGCCATAGTCTTCGAAGAACATATCATACGGTTCATTATTTGACGTTTGGGTGGGTGCGCCCGAAAGGGCCGGATTTTGCACCTCAGCAGGATTCTGACTCACGAACGGCTCAGACATTGCAGGTGCTTCAGTGGCAGCCGGAGCTTCTTCATAATCATTCGTATACAGCGGTGCTTCGGTGGCAGCCCCACCCCCACAAGCAGATAAAAACAACAGCACAAATAGAACACTCAAGCCAACGGCTTTGCGTAAGGTTTTCATTTTTCTTCTCCTAAGATTTTTTAACGACAGTAGATGCAGACCAAAGCGGGCGGCGTCCCGCCAGGTCTTATGTACACAAATTATTTCATCAGCCCTCCATCCTAATTCGACTCTTTTTTTATGACTTCGAGTCTGTTGCTCTAAAAGATATTTGAATGACGCATCGCTTGCGGTGAAAGTTCCCCAGTGAAAACAATCTGCAGTTTTGATAAGTCATTGCTGATAAAATATCGACATGACAAAATCCTGGTATCACAAAACAAGCATCTATCAAATCTATCCGCGCTCATTTTATGATAGCAACCACGATGGGATCGGCGACTTAAAAGGCATTCTCTCAAAACTGGATTATCTGACCGAATTGGGATTCGAGACACTTTGGATTTCCCC
Organism: Candidatus Villigracilis proximus; assembly: GCF_016717045.1. Taxonomy (NCBI): domain Bacteria; kingdom Bacillati; phylum Chloroflexota; class Anaerolineae; order Anaerolineales; family Candidatus Villigracilaceae; genus Candidatus Villigracilis; species Candidatus Villigracilis proximus. The sequence continues at coordinate 43,316 of NZ_JADJUO010000019.1, forward strand.
GTTCTTCTCCTCACCGCAAGCTGATCTTGGCTACGATATCAGCAGCTATACCGACATCGCTCCCGAATACGGCAGCATGGACGATGCCCTGCTCTTGATCGAAGAGATACACAAACGCGGCATGAAGATCGTCTTCGACATGGTGATGAACCACACCTCCACCGAACATGAATGGTTCAAAGAATCACGCTCCTCGCGCACCAATCCCAAAGCGGACTGGTATCTCTGGCGCGACAAACCCAACAACTGGAAAAGTATGACCGGCGGCAGCGGCTGGCATTACGCAAAAGAACGCGGTCAATATTTCTGGTCAAGCTTCCTCCCATTTCAACCAGACTTGAATTATCGCAACCCCGAAGTAAAAAAGGTCATGCTCGATGCAGTCCGCTTTTGGCTTAGCAAAGGCGTGGACGGATTCCGGCTCGACATCTTTAATGTTATTTATAAAGACGCAGAGTTTCGCGATAATCCCTTCACCTTTCAACTTGCACCCACTGAAACCAATCCATCTGGATTTTTTCAAGAAGCAAAGTACACATTGAATCAGCCCGAAAGTTTTGCCTTCGCAAAAGAATTACGTGCCGTCTGCGATGAATTTGGCGAAAAATTACTACTGGGCGAGATCAGCGGTGACCGTGAAACGGCCCAAAAGTTTCTCGGCACAAAAACAAACGACGGACTAACCCTTGCATTCGATTTTGACATGCTGACCTTCAAATTCACAGCCGAATATTTCCGCGAGTTGATACAGAAAATTGAAGCGCATGTCCCCGATCCATTTATGCCGGTATATGTCTTTGGCAACCACGACCGGCGCAGAAGCATTGACAGGCTCGGGAACGACTTGCAAAAAGCCAAACTGCTCCACATGCTGCAATTGACAGTCCGTTGTGTGCCGTGCCTGTACTACGGCGAAGAGATCGGCATGACCAACTTAAAGCAATCCTTCGCCACAGCACTGGACCCAATTCCGCGCAAATTCAAACATATACCGCCCCTCCTCTTCGACATGATCGGCCTGACCATAAACCGTGACGAAGTCCGCACCCCGATGCAATGGGATGAAACTGCGAACGCCGGCTTTTCGTCCGCGCAAAAAGCGTGGCTGCCCGTGCATAAAAACTACAAAACGATCAACGTGGAAACGGAAAGCGAAGATGAAAACTCGCTGCTGAACACCATCCGCGCCGTAATGAAAATCCGCGTCGAAGAAAAGTCCCTGCGGGAAGGCACACTTGAGATGCTCACAGACCTGCCAAATGGTGTGCTTGGCTACATCAGAAAATTTGAGGATGAGAAAATTATTATTCTGTTGAATTTTGACAAAAAAGAAAAACAATTTGAATTTGAAAATACGCATTGTATTTTCAAATTATTCCCCAAAGATAAAGCAGCCAAAAAATCCGTCTATTTAAGCAGCTTTGGCGGAATGATACTGAAATAAAGCTTTCACGTTTGTTTCTATTGAACTTATTGTGCCCCAAAATTGCATAAAATTCTTTATGGTATAGTAGGCGCTATGAAAAAAAATTCGATCTTATCCATCATTTTGTTTTTTCTTGGCTTGAGCATCGCAATCGTTGCAATTTTTGCCAACAGTTTGGGGTTAGATAAAAATCCTGGGTGGAGCAAATCTCGATTTGAACTCTTGTTTTTTGGAATTTTAATTGTATTGTGTTCCGTCTTGTATTATCGCTATTTGGATGAAATTCACGCTTTTGCACGAAAAATACAGAGCAAAATTGAAAGTGTTCCTGTTCAATACCTTACCTTTCCGATCGTCCTGATCGTCCTCATCACATACGCATGGTTTGGCAGTTCAGGCAGATGGAGTATATGGAAATCACATACTCATTATTATGACAGTCTGGCAAGGGGGTTTTTGAATGCAAATCTCCATCTCTCCATCGAGCCTGATCCCCAATTATTAGCGCTGCTGAATCCATACGACCCCGTTGCACGAAAGGGAATTGATGTGCCGGTGGACCTTACCCTATACAAAGGAAAATTCTACATGTATTGGGGGCCGGCTCCGGCTTTGATCCTTACGGCGATCTATGCCTTCTCTCCGGACAAGATCGGCGATCTATCTTTGACATTTATCTTTGTCTGCGGGATATTTATATTACAAGTCTGGCTGCTCATTACGGTATGGAAACATTACTTTCGTAATTTACCAGCATGGCTTTTTCATATTTCCATTCCTGTCATGGGACTGGCAGGGCCGCTTATGTTATTAAGGCATAACTACGAAAGCGCTGTCATCTATGAAGCAGCAATAACAGGCGGGCAATTGTTTCTTATGGCAGGGGCGCTGATGGCATTTTTTGCCATGATAAGCTCCACCTTCACAGGCTGGAAACTTGCCAGTGCGGGAATTTTTTGGGCGCTGGCAATCGGCTCCCGACAGATTTTAGCTGTACCCATTGGGTTTATGACTCTACTGCTTATATATTGGGCTTTCAAAACCAATCTCTGGTCATTCAAAAAATCCGCGCTGACATTGATTCCGCTCGGGCTGCCTTTAATGCTCGGCTTTGTATGTTTGGGGTGGTACAACTGGGCCCGCTTTGGCTCAGTAACAGAAACCGGCTTATATTATCAACTGGCCGGCTGGAATATCCGCGATCATTATGACGAACTTTTCTCTCCAACCTATATTTTTCAAAACATACAGAACTACCTCTTCAACCCGATTGAATTTACATCAACGTTTCCTTTCGTTTTTATGACCCGCGGAAGCGAAATCCCAGTCCTTCCTTTTTATACTGTGCCGGAAATTTATAATGCGCAGCCGGTTAGCGGATTGTTATGCACCTTTCCCTTTGCAGTCTTTGCAATTGTGCCGTTCCTTATCCATGGATTTAAAAAGAAATTAAATCAAACCTCCGTGGAAAGTAACAATCCCATGCCGCTGCATCTACTTACCCTCGGCTTAGGCGGATATTCTGTAATCGCCCTTGTTCTTTTAATGATGTTCTTTTGGGTTGGAATGCGCTACCTGGGAGATGTCACCCCCTCTTTAATGACTCTCAGCGTTATTGGATTTTGGCAGGGACATCAAGCATTAACGCACAGATCTTTAATGAAAAGGATATACACAAATGGCGGGGTTGTCCTTGCAGGCATGTCCATTTTACTTAGCACACTTCTTGCATTATCTACAAACGATGGACTTATCAAATTCATTCTCCGCCAATTTCCCCTTCCGTAATAAATAAAAAAAATCAAGCACGTGTTTTATCCCCCAAAAGAGTGAATTGCAATTTATCAAATTCCCTATACAATTCATTTTCTGTCAGGGTTAACTTTTATCAACTAGAACAAAGGAGAACATTAAAATATGAACATAAACTTACTACCAATGTACACTTGCCCACTGGTTGTTTCACCGGCTGAGACCTTCATTTGCTGGATGAAAGACAACGGCATCACCACCGGCACTGGAGGCGGAACATATAGCCCAAATAACAACGTCTCCCGTGCAGAAATGGCCGTTTTTATGCAAAAGCTGGATGAACTTGCAATCGCCCAAGCCAACGCAGCGGATGCAGCCAACCTAGTCGCAGCGAAAGATTACACCGATAGCGCCCTATCCACAGGCAATATTCTGGTCAGCGCTGGCTTTGGGAACTGGCATCCCTTTAATTCAACCGACCCTTTGTCATATACTTATTTCTCAAGCCAAACACAGGTATCCAGATCATCTATTGGCTCAAGCTTTTTATCCATCAACCCAGATATTCCGACTGTGCTATACGGAAAGAGTCTGAAATTCAAGGGGGTTGAATTTTGTTTCGATACATTTGCAAGTACATCGCTTAATTATGTTGAGATCAATACTTATTCGCATACCACCGGGTCCATTGGGAGAAATCTCAGATTCTCAGACCCCACGACTCGCACCGGCAACCAGTGCCGTCTCTACACACTATCTTCTCCCATTGTGTTGACCGCAGACGATGGAGTTAATTTCTATATTCAAGTTAATTGGGCTGCAGCGGCTTCACAATTCGCGATTGGGCGAACTACTTTTATCTTTGAACCCACGACCACGATTGCAGCCCCTCCTGCTGCGCCGCAAACAATTCAAGATCGTCAAGAGGAGCCAATCTCTCCAGAATTCGATACTTCGGCTCCTTAAATTTCATCCAATCATAAAAAAACATTCCCCAGAAAGAAATCTGGGGAATGTTTTTTTATGTGCACCTTACTTCAACTTCTCTTCCACAATCTTTGATAATTTACCGAGCGCCTCGCCGACATTTCCCTCAGGCAAACTGCCTTGCGCCAAATTGGGACGTCCGCCGCCTTTGCCGCCGATGCCGGTGATGAGATCGCCAGCCTTGAGTCCGCGCTTGACGAGGTCTTCGGTCACCACCGCGATGACAGTTGCTCCTGTTACGAGGACAGCCGCTCCCGCTTTGGGATATTTCTCGCGGAACTTGTCGGCGAGTGAACGCAAGGTGTCTGTGTCAGCGTTTGAAATTTCTACCGCGAGAACATTTACATCCTTCACGGTTTGAACAGTGGAAAGTAGTGAGTTGAAAGTAGAAAGAGCGGCCTGCGTGCGGAGGTTGGCAAGTTCCTTTTTCAATTCCGCTATTTCACTTTGACCACTTTCCACTTTCTGCGGCACTTCATCTACATTCGATTTCAAGATAGACGCCGCTTGCTTCAATGTCTTGAAGCGCTTGTTGATGAGTTCGTACGCGCCGCGGCCAGTGACCGCTTCGATGCGGCGAATGCCCGCCGCCGCAGAACCTTCACTGACGATGATGAATGCGCCGATGTCTGAAGTGCGGTCGATGTGCGTTCCGCCGCAGAGTTCATAGGAGTATTTTGGCTTTCCTGCATTTTCGGCAAGCGAACTATCTGAGTCCAGAATGGAGATCGTACGAACTGTCTCGCCGTATTTTTCACCAAACAAAGCCATCGCGCCTTCCTTCTTGGCTTCGTCAAGAGACTTGGTCACTTTGACCACAGGCATATCCGCGGCAATGGCTTCGTTGACCATTTTCTCGACGCGTTCAATTTGTTCGGGGGTCATGCCGTCGGGTTGGGTGAAGTCGAAGCGCAGGTATTTGGGAGAGACGAGTGAGCCTGCCTGACGGGCATGGTCGCCGAGAATTTCATGCAATGCCTTGTGAAGCAAATGCGTGGCGGTGTGATTGCGCATGATGTTGTGACGGCGGACGGTGTCCACTTCGGCGACAACTTTGTCACCCACTTTGGGTTGACCAGAGATGACCTGCCCGATGTGGGTGATCGTCCCAGCCGCAGCACGGCGGACGGAGGTCACTTCGATTTCCCAATCATTGCCGAGCGGATGTAACCTTCATCATTTACCTGACCACCAGACTCAATGTAGAAACCAGTCTTAGGCAGGATGACTTCGACGACATCATCGAGAGAAGCGGAGGAAACTGATTCGCCGTTGACTACCAGAGCGAGGACTTCACCTTCCACACGCGGACTGTTATATGGGTCATACTCAACGCCAGCGGCGCCGAGTTTCTTTTTGGCTTGCAGGTCTTTCAGGATGTTGGCGAAGTATTCAGAATCTTCGCCGCCGAGTTTGCCCATGGCCTTGCCGCCGCCGGAGGCTTTGGCGTGGACTTCTTTTGCTTGGGTGAAACCTGCTTCGTCAATATCAAGACCTTGCTCGCGGGCGATGTCACGGCTGATTTCGAAGGGCAGGCCGTAGGTGGCGTAGAGGTCGAAGGCGATGTGTCCATCGAGGGAGGTTTTATTTGATGCGCGAATCTCGTCGAGGTGATTCTGTAAGTGAGCAGTACCAGCTTCAACGGTACGAGCGAAGCGGACTTCCTCACGAGTCAGAAGATCTAAAATGGTCGCCTTGTTCTTTTCGAGTTCGGGATAAAAATCGCCGTATTCCGCAATGACCGCTTCGGCAACTTTTGCGAGGAAGGGTTCGGTGAGTCCGATCTTCGTTCCAAAGCGTGCGCCGCGGCGGATGATCATGCGGGTGACGTAGTTACGGCCTGCGTTGCCAGGGACGACGCCATCGGCGATGAGGAATGCGGCGGAGCGGACATGGTCGCAGATGACGCGATAGGGCGTGAAGTCGGCGAGCATTTCTTTTTCGCTGTGACCCGTGAGCGAGCGCAGTACTTCAAGCGAACCCGCGAAAAGATCGGTCTTGTAGTTGGAGTCGACGCCTTGCAAAACGGAGACGATGCGCTCAAAGCCCATGCCGGTATCAACGTGCTTGGCGGGCAATGGTTCGAGACGGCCATCTTCAAAGAGATTGTATTGAATGAAAACGTTGTTCCAAAGTTCGAGGAAGCGCGTGCATTCGCCATTCACGCCGCAGACATGGTCTGTGCCGCGCAGATTATCGCGTTCTTCGCCGAGATCATAGTGGATTTCGGAGCACGGTCCGCATGGACCAAACTCTGCCATCTGCCAAAAGTTTTCCTTGCGCCCAAAGAATAAAACATGCTCGGGATCGAAGCCAGGCTGTTCCTTCCAAATATTTGCCGCTTCATCATCCTGCGGTACATTGCCTTTGTCATCTCTGAAACAAGTGGCGTAGAGTCTGTCTTTCGGCAAACCCCAGACTTCGGTTAATAGCTGCCAAGACCAGGCGAGCGCCTCTTTTTTGTAATAATCGCCAAAGGACCAGTTGCCGAGCATTTCAAAGAAGGTGTGATGCGTGTCATCGCGACCTACATCTTCGAGGTCATTGTGCTTGCCTGCCACACGCATACACTTTTGTGAGTCAACGGCGCGGGAGTAAGGGCGGGAATCCGTCCCGACGAATACGTCTTTGAACTGGACCATGCCTGAGTTTGTGAAAAGAAGCGTGCCATCCCCGCCCGGCACAAGGGACATCGATGGCACGGCAGTATGTCCGTGTTCGACGAAGAAATCAATGAAGTCCTGGCGGATCTGGTTGCCTGTTAGTTTTTTGCTCATGAGAATGCTCCGAAAAGATGAAATGACTGGCGAATTATAAATGCAGAATGCGGAATGACGAAGAGAATTATGAGGTGGAAAGTCGAAAGTCAGGTGTCAGGGAAGAAAAGTCCCGAACCTGTTGGTTTCGGGACTGGATTTCTTCATCCGTCTCAAGCCGTGGCAGGTTCCTAGGTCGCGCATGTAGCGGCGGCGGCTTGAGTTGCTGCGGCTTGCTTGAGGTTTTGTTTCATGGCTGGGATTATACAGGTCACATTGAATTTTGGGGAGGGAGGAAAAGGGCGAAAGGGGGGGGAAAGGAGAGAAAAAAGGAAGAAAGGGGGGGGGGGGGGGGGTTCCTAAAAACCCCAATAAATATCAGGTTTTGAACCGAAAACGTCTACACAAATTACTTATCCTTGACCTACCTAAACACAGAGAACCACTCCCTCACCCTCCCAAGGGAGAGGGGGGCTTACGCTTTATGGGTTTCCGATTATCCAACAAAGTCTCCAGCAGTTTTTTTAGCAAAATGAACTCCCCCAAGGGCGGCGTACTGACTATACAAAGCTAAACCGCTTAGCAATGAACAGTCCCTCCCCCACAGGGGAGGCCGGGGGGAGGGCCCCCCCCGTAAAAACATCGTCACCGGACAACATGTCACCGAATACAAACTCGAACGGGCGCGTGAACTGCGTCGTGACATGACGCCTGCCGAAAAGATTCTCTGGGAAGAATTACGAAGGAACAAACTCGGCGTTCACTTTCGCAGGCAGCAGGTCATTGAAAGATTTATCGCTGACTTTTATTGCCATTCAGCAAGCCTTGTCATTGAAGTTGATGGGGATTCACAATGAACCTGAGCAAAAGAATAGATATTGAACGGGAGAATGTTTTAAAAGAAATGGGAGCTGAAAATTATTCACTTTTGGAATGAAGAAGTATTCAAGAATCTCCTACTGTTTTGCATAGAATTCAAGAACTGCTAAATACATAACCCAACCAACAAACACCTGCCCAAACGGCGGGTGTCTTCTCTCCAAAAAACTCTCACAAACCTATCAGACAACGGGGAAAGACAATCTCCTCACGTACAATCCATATCCTGCACACACAACAACACAAAAGGAAGTCACAATGAGCAAAACAATATTAATCACAGGCGCGTCCACGGGAATTGGCAAGGCGGGCGCGCTGGAGTTGGGGCGGCGGGGATGGAAGGTTTTTGTCCATGCGCGTTCAGAGGCACGCGGAAACCCCGTTTTGGCTGAGTTGAAGCAAGCCGCGCCGAACGCGGATTTTTCACTGGTCACCGGCGATGTTTCTTCGATGGCCGAAGTCAAGTCACTTGCGGAGCAGGTCAAAGCGCAGACGAAGACTTTGGATGTCCTCTGGAATAACGCAGGCTTGATGCTGAACGAGCGCAAAGTCAGCGTGGATGGATGGGAGATGACGATGGCGATCAACCACCTCGCCCCGTTCGTACTGACCCGTGAACTGCTCCCGCTTATCGAGCAGACTCAAGGCCGAATCATCACCACCAGTTCCCGGCGCACACATGATGGGCACTTTCAACTGGGACGATTGGATGGACGAGAAAAGTACATACAGATCATTCAAAGCCTACAGCAAGAGCAAACTTGCCAACATCCTGTTCACACGCGAACTGGCCCATCGGGTTGGCGGCAAAGGAATTACCGCACATTGCTATCATCCGGGATTCGTCCGCTCGGATTTTGGCCAGCAAACGCGCGGCCAGCAATCGCAGGGGTCATTCTATCCGCGCTGGATGGAAGCCCTGTTCACCATCGACTCAGAAGCGGGTGCTGACACCGGCGTATTTCTCGCGGAAGACCCGTCTGCAAAAAACAGCAATGGAAAATATTGGCAAAGGCGCAAGGTCCGCAGAACCAAGAGTTTTGATAACGACCGCAACGCAGCAAAACTTTGGGAACTCAGCGAAAACGCTACAAGTTAATTTTCTGTCGTTTATTGAATATAATCAATCCTATCAAGGAGACTTTATATGTATACAACAGACATGTACGAAGGTGTGCTCGCTGAAACCGTCACCATGACAGGAGCGAACGGAAACTCGATTAACGCCTATATGGCGCGGCCATTGGGCGAAGGTAAATTCCCCGCAATGGTGCTGGCACATCACATGCCCGGCTGGGATCAGTGGTACCGCGAAGCGACGTACAAATTCGCCCAACACGGTTACGTGACCATCACCCCGAATTTGTACTTCCGCTCGGGCCACGGAACTCCCGAAGATGTAGCGGCAAAAGTCCGCGCGGATGGAGGCGTGGCAGATGATCAGGCGGTTGGCGATCTCGCAGGCGCGATGAAACATCTGCGCGCGCTGCCCTACGTCAACGGCAAGGTCGGCATCTTCGGCACCTGCTCCGGCGGACGTCACGCCTATCTCACCGCCTGCCGAACCCCGGGATTTGACGCGATCATCGATTGCTGGGGCGGACGCGTTGTGATGACTCCTGATCAATTGAACGATAAATACCCCGTCTCGCCTCTGGACTATACCCGTGAGCTGGCCTGCCCCATTTTAGGTTTGTTTGGCGAAGACGATTCCAGCCCTACCCCCGAACAAGTGAAGTTGCACGAGGAAGAACTCAAGAAGCACGGAAAAAATTACGAGTTCCACATGTACCCAAAAGCTGGACACGGCTTCTTCTATTACGACTGTCCCAATTACCGGCAGGAGCAAGCCGTGGACGGCTGGAAGAAAGTCTTCGCTTTTCTTGAAAAGAATCTGGTGTAGGAGACGACTACGACCACCCTTTTAATGCTCCCTACGAACATGCTCTGAATATCGACTTCGTGAACGAGTCGCAAGGCCCTTCGGCACGCGTGGCCGTGGAGTTGAGCGAATCCGCCGCGCGCGAATTGGTCCGCACCATTCTGGCTGTGCTCGATCAGGCCGAAGCGGGCGGACATTTATAAACAAAGGCGAAATACAATATGAGCGCTTCATGGACTCACCTCACAGGCACCCTCATACGCGGACATCAAGTGGCGTCGCGGCCTTCGGCGGCATATCCATATAGCTCGCTTGAAAAGCAGAAGCCATATTTCAAGACGCTCGGTCTTGATCTATATCCTTATTTCAACGGGACGTTAAATATTTCGATTGCGCCGCTTGAATTTGAAATGATGAAACCAGAGTTCACTTTTCCCCTCGTCGAGTGGACAGACTTGCATCCGCCGGAGACGTTTTCATTTTCAAAATGTACAGTTAAATTCAAAGGAACGGAATACGCAGGCTGGGTATATTATCCGCACCCTGAAACCAAGAAAACTCATTTCCAAAATTCATCATTGATCGAAGTCATCGCGTATGAGATCGCAGATATTCACTACGGTGACACGCTTGAGATCGAAGTTAATCCGCTGGAGATCAGAGTTAAACAAGGATCTTCAGAATAGACTTATGAGATAAAAAATCGCCATATCCCTCTTTCTTCCTAAATTTGAAGTTTTCCATTTTTCAGACGTTATACTCAAATCTGGCATGAAATTTATAAACAAAGGAAGAGAGAAAAAAATGAAACGAAACAAAACATCTTACTGGATCGCAGCGAGGTTCCTTATTCTGTCCACACTGGCTTGTAATCTCGGAAAAAGCCCGGATCCCGCCATCCCCCTTCCGCCCGGAGAAGCGACAGTTGAAAGCGCACCGGCCACCGAAACGCCCGCGGAAGATTCATCCGCTTCAACGAGCGCATGTGAAAATCCTTACCAGCCGATCATCGCAGGCGCCTCATGGAATTACAAACTTACCGGCCTGACACCTGATACATTTGTCCGCAGCATTCTTTCTGTTAATGAAAATGAATATACGGATCAGGATGTTTTCGGCACAGGTGTTACCCGTCAGAGCCAGTGGAAATGCGACAACGGAAATTTGATCGCGCTCAATCCATCATCAGGCGGCGGATCGTCCAGCATCAACACAGAAGGCTTGTCTGTTGATTTTCAAACCACCGAGTTAAACGGCGTGACCCTTCCGGCAAATCTTAACCCCGGTGATACCTGGAATCAAACTGCAACCCTCGAAGGCATACAGGATATCGGCGGAACTCAAGTTCCTGTCAAAAATCATTTTTCCACCACCTGCACAGCCATCGGAATCGAATCTGTGACCGTGGAAGCCGGCACCTTCGATGCGATGCGCTTTGACTGTCAAACCGTGATGAACATCTCCCTTTCGATGCAGGATAATCCGATCGAGACCACGATCACGATCAACAGCATCAACTGGCATGCGGAGAACATCGGACTGATAAAAACCACCACCACTGGCGAAGGGTTTGACAGCACGATTGAGCTAACTTCATATAACATTCCCTAGACCATACAACAGTAAATCAAAATCGGGCAGTGCCATAATACCGGCACTGCCCGATTTTGATTTATGACCTTCAATAAGATATACTCGCGCGCATGAGCATACAAAAACCAAACCTTGACCCTTTGATCTCTGCGCCAGACAGCAATGAGTACTTCAACTCCATCAGCCATTTGATCGGCGCGATATTGTCCATTTCGGCGCTGGCGGTGCTGGTCACGTTGGCCGCGTTGGATGACAAGCCCGCGCACGTGATCGGATTCGCGATCTATGGCACCAGTCTGTTTCTGTCCCTGCTGTTCAGTTGTCTTTTACATTTCTTTTTGCTTTTTGGGAAGTATCTGCGCATCTTCGGCATTCTCGACCATAATGCCATTTACCTGCTCATCGCAGGGACCTACACCCCATTCTGCCTAACGATCTTCAACGGTGCAACCGGCTGGCTGCTTTTTGGAATCATCTGGAGTCTGGCGGTTTTCTTTATTACGATCAAATCGATTTTCTTCGCCAAAATTTCGGTCTTGATGTCGAATATCAGTTTTCTGTTGATGGGCTGGATCATCGTCTTTCTGATCGGCCCGATCTACAATCAACTCGGCATCGGCGCCATTTCCCTGCTCATCACCGGCGGACTTTTCTACACAGTTGGTGCGTTGATCTTTGCAAACGGAAAACCAAATCCCTTCCCGCCATATTTTGGCAATCATGAAATCTGGCACTTGTGCGTGCTGACTGGCAACGCGATCATGTTTCTTGTGATGTATCTATATGTGTTGCCCTACCCAACCGGATAATTAAGGCACGTCCGCTTTATAGAGCTCAGCCGGCTCCAGACATTCGATGCCAACTTCGCTTAAATTTGCAGGCAGCAGAATAGACTGTCCCTGCTGAATGTTTAGCGCGCCGCCGCGCCATGTTAATTTGAGTTTGCCGCGCAGGATCAGTAACATGCGCACACTATCACTTTTCTCGGTTTGTTTTTTACCGGCTTTCATATCCATTTTTGTAACGCGGAACTCACGCACCGATGCGGAATAAACATAGTTGGCCGATTTGGGCGAAAACTTAACAACGGATTTTTGATTCGACACTTCAAGCAAGGCGGGAATATCCTTGAATTTACCTGTCAGCCCGGCGCGGATGACATTATCTGACGAAGCCATACATTCCACGATGTTGCCTTTTAGATAGGCGTGCGGAATTCCAGCGGGGATAAACATGGCCTGTCCCTTTTTGAGGCTGTGAAGTTTCAAAAAGAAAATGGAAAGCAGACCCACGTCACCCGGATATTTGAGACTCATTTCCAGAAATAGTTTTTCACGATAGGTCAGGCTGGTTTTCTTATTAAGTTTTACACGCAATTCTTCGAGCGCGATGGCGATCTCAGGTTTATGATTGGCATCGGGATAATTCGCCGGGTCTTTTGCATGCAACGTTTCAGCCTGCACCTTTGATGGATGCAGTTGAATGGAGAGCGGTTCATTAGCTGAAAGAATTTTCAACAGAAACGGAAGTTGATTCTCAAAAGCAGATGCAACCCGCGAACCGAGAATCTCCAGCGGATAACGCTGAACCAGCTCAGAGAGTAGAGTCTGCTTGTTGTTGTGGATCAGGCTTGAGGTCCCGAGTGGATGCGTGCCCATCCACAATTCGGCAAAGGGCGCAGCGTCATCCGCATTTTTCATCCCCAAAAATTTCGGAATAAAGGCTGAAGATCCGCGCTCACCCCAGGCGTACGGCTGAATGGTGTTAGTCAGAACATAGGGTTTGGGTAAAAAAGTCATGGCAGTTTCCTTTCTCAAAATTCTATCTTAAACGGGAAAAACTGGGTGTTGACCCATGTATTGATTTCATGACATAATAGTATAAGATTTTCTCCAATTACAGATTACACATTCCTTCCAATTTATAGCAGGAGCAAACATGGCAACTCAAAAATGGTGTGTTGTAAATCAGGCCTCATTTTGTGCAATTCCAAACGGCCCCAAACTTTTTGATCTTTTTATCGGCTCGCAAGTGGAAGCCACGGGTGAAAGCCAAAATGTTTTAATGCGTGGGAATGACAACAAAATGCATGACATGAAATGGCTGAAGGTAACTTACAAAAACAGCCGGGGGATACAAACTGGCTGGGTGCGCGAAACTTTATTTGATGACTATATGGAAACATTCACAAAACTCGAAGTAGATATTCCCGATGCGCCCGCAGATCCCGCAGACCCGTTCCCATACGCAAGCCCGAATCCAAATGATCCAGCACAGTATATGGTTTTGGGAAAAACCACTCGCGGCGAAGATATCATTAAGTACAATCTTTGCGGCGAGATCTGTGTGGCCTTTGTGATGGAAGTGGGGATCAAGAAATTTTTAAGCGACTGGAAGAACAGCCCCGGCAGTTTATATCAGTGGACATTGGGCGGGATCAGTGACAAAACGACGGACGCCTCTGTTTTAAAGAACATGCTCTTCCCGTATGGATTCGGCACCGACAAAGGCAATGTGGTTAATTTTACAGACTCACTGAATGGGCCGATCTTTGAAGGCCAAAATATTACGCCGGGCAGATTCCAAAAATTTCTTGAAACACATTATCTGATCGCCAATGTTGTCATCAATAAATCAACCGGCAAGTTGATCGCCGATGAGCCATCCAAGGTTAACTGGACCAACCATTGGGTGGTGCTGGATAAGGTCTCTCGAATAATACCGAATATGGCCGGGTTGAGATTTACAATCCATTCACGAATCGCAGACAGGAATATTCATACAGAAGTTTCATCAGTTCCTTTGGCGGCGGCACATACACAGGTTTATGGATCAAACGCAAGCAGGCAAAACCTGTCACTCTGGCAGAGGCAGGCTTTAAAAAATGGGTTGTCAAAGCTGGTGAATTTGCCGATGCTCCCGCTGGAAGAAAAACTCTCAAAGTAGACCGTGGCGCGGTGGTCGAATTTACCGGTGCAAAAGATCAAAAGAACGGCATCGAATGGGCACAGATCAAATACAAAGGCACAATGGCCTGGGCAGCAAATTCCGCGCTTGAAGATTTTACAGACCGCTTCCCCGATCGCGAGGTTGTGATCCAGCATCCAACCCCGGAAGAGGATGACGCACCCCAATACATGTTCCTGCCCGGTGAGAACGGAATCAAAAACAACATGTGCGGACAACTCTGCGCGGCTTTCATCACCTGCATGGATATTGAATCCTTCATGGTTGAATGGAAAGCCAAAGCCGCTGTGTATTACAAACTGGCTGTTGCCGGAAACACCGACATGGGCACAGGCATTGATTCAATTCAAAGCATGTTCAGAGTAGCTCCATACAGCGCCGAACCCGGAGACTTAATCCTTTTTGGGCCAGCGTTGATCGATCCGGTCACAAGACGCACAATCGCATCTGCCGGTAAAATGCAAAAGATGCTTGAAACACATTATCTGATCGCTGGAGTTCGCATCAAGAGCACCGACAAATTCACCGGCAGATTAAGCGGCGGCGGAACAGGTCACTGGGTCGTTGTGGATAAGATCACCACGAATGGTAAAAACGACGGCTGTCAGGGTTGGGTTGAAATTTACAATCCCTTCCCGAACAAGAGACAGGAATATGCATTTGATGAATTCATGACTTCCTTTGCAGGCCAGTTGGGAGTTTGGGTAAAGAGAAAAAGTTTGGGATAGGTCAAGCAACAAACAAAAAGGAATGCGGATTTGAAATCCGCATTCCTTTTTGTTGTCCTCTACCGCATAAAAAACGTCCCAGGTTCTTAACGCGAAAAGCGCAAATTTGGAAAATTTTCTCGAAATTCAATAAAAATTCGCATTAAGGTTTGTTGACTTTGCTACAGCCATGCATCTCTATCTACCCGTGGTAAAAAATCCCCTTATAATGGAGAAATGCAATTTCAAAAACCAACCTTCAAAGCACTCGTCCTCTGGTCAGCCGCGACATTAATTATTCTTGCCAGTTCACTCTGGTTGAACAGCAAAAACATCTTCGATGCTTTTGTTCGCACAGGCCCGCACTCCATTTTAGGGCAAAACTTAATGGCGGCATCGATCATCTGGAGCTTGTTTGGAGTCACTCTTCTCCTTATCCACACAGAAAAAATTAACAAAAAAAATATCCTCACCTATTCGGGCTTTCTGCTCGTCTCCCTTTTATACATCAACTTATTACGTGAGCGCACCGAATACGGCGACCTTGAATATTATCTCGATGCCGCCACCCAACTCTTCAAAGACCGTCCGCTGCCAGCCGGATATTTATATCTTCCTTTTTGGGCGGTGGTGCTTGAGCCATTTGTGAAGTTCGGAAAATTCGGAGTCACACTTGCATCATGGGTTATGAACGTGGCTTCGATCATGGCGTTCTACTTCCTATTGATCGCAACTTTAAAACGTTATAACTTCTCAGAACGTCTGGCCGTCGTCATTACTGTTTTATTCTCTGTTGTAAACGTCCCCGCCTTGCGAACTTTGTATTACGGGCAGGTCAACCTGCACATGGTCAACTTTGTTTTGTTGGCGCTTGTGTTGTATCCGCGCCAGAGATTTCTCTCTGCGTTGGCGCTGGCCGTGGCTGTGCATCTCAAAGTCTCGCCGATCATCATCGCTTTTGTATTTCTACTTGAGCGCGACTGGCGCTGGATCATTTATTTCGGCATCGGCCTCGGGTTGGTTGGCGCGATCCCTGTTTTCACCGACGGCCTCACCCCCTATTATGATTTCCTGCGCAACAGCCAGGAAGTGATCGGTGTGCGTGATATCAACTTCCGCGAAGGCTCGATCGACGCGGTATTCCTTGCACTCTACAACTTAAATTTTATTCCGCTCATCGCGGCTCGTATCGCTACATACACAGTCAAGCTCATCATCATGGGGCTGGCCTTCTTCACCATGTATCGCAACGTCCGCAGTAAAACTTTTTACACAGGCGCAGGCGAGATCGCGCTAAACGCCATGCCCGTTGTACTGCTGATGCTCAACCTCGCATCGCCCCTCGTTTGGGAACATCACGGAATTTTTCTGACTCTGCCTTTCCTAATTTTACTTAAGAAACTTAACACAACATCCGATTGGCTGATCTTCGCACTCGCCTACACCGCCCAATTCTTAATGCCGACTTTCGACTACTATCCCTGGTCCACGCTGCTGCGACTCTCTGCCCCGCTGCTGATTCTCTGGCTGATATATCGCATCGCAGCTGACCCGAAGCCTGCTCCTACCTTCGAGAAAGCCAATCTCTGGCTGACGAATCTTTACTAGGCCGTTAAATTAAAAGGGATGGCATGGCGCTGTAAAAACCATGTCATCCCTTCGGGATTGAATAACAATCTATTTTCCATATTCTATAATCATGACACCCCTTACGGGGTTTTCATTTTTTTAAGTCTCCCGTTTCTGGCGGGAAAATCTTTACCACGAAGGGTCACTAAGGTACACATAGGAGTTTTTGCATTTTTTCCTTCGTGCTCCTTTGTGGTACATGGAAAGAATACTGTTAAAAACGGTAGTGCCATTTTTTTACTACAAAGCACTGGGAAAAGCAGTAAAACTCTGCGTGCGCTGTGGTGGGGGTTTTAGTTATTACTTGAAATCACTTCAAAAATAACTGAATCAGTATCACGATACACTTCGCGCAGGCCGGGGTCATTCTCAGCTTGATCTAAAAAGTCACCATGATTTAAATCTGTGTGGATATAACGCGCGTCAAACATATTTAAAATTGTTTGCGATGGATTTTCCATATCGCCGCGGGTGATCTCAACCCAGGTGTCGTACATCTTTGCATCATATAACTGCATGTAGGTTGGGTCGAGTCCGATCAGATAGGTATTGTGTGTGTTGTAGAAAAACAAACGCGGAAAATCGTCCCAATCGGTTTGGAAAACGCGCGCGCCTTCGGGTGTATTTTGCGCCAGCCACTTGGACGCATCTGCATACAATCCGGCAGATTTTGATTTGGCAATACTGGCGCGCACAGCCGGAAGACTCTTAATCATGCCGGCCAGCACGGCAATCAGCAAGATGATCCCTGCAAAGTTTGCGCGGATATATCCCAGCGGAGAGGATGCCTGTTGTTTTGAATCAGGCTGAGAGTTAAGTCCGAGCGTGTTTGTCGAAGAGTCGAATATCAAGGGTGCCCAGGCGAATGCGGCGAAGATCAAGGCGAAGGGTGGAAAATATTCCACAAAGCGGCGCGCTTGAAAAAGCATTAATCCAAATAAAAGAGCAGTGAATAATCCCAGCGCCGTGCGGACATCCATTTTGTGGTCAGAGGTCCGAGGCCAGAATGCCGCTCGCAAATGCGACCAATGCGGGCAGGGAATTTTTCAACAACTGGCCCGTATCGTAGGGATACCATTCATTTCCCACGCTGACGGAGGTTGCATCGGCCAGTTTGGGCAGCATGTGTTGAATGGAAAAGGTGATGTTGACCGGGAAATACGGGTTGATGACCATGCCCAGAAAAATGCCTACACCAATAAAAATCAGCGGACGATATTCAAGGCGGCGTTCTGTAAAAAGGACTGCGGCGGCATGTAAAACGCCGAGAGCGATCAGAAGCGGAAAAGCATCGTACATCCAGACGTAGACAAAGGCCAAAATTGCCAGCCGCCAGTGTTTGCCTTCGAGAAGCCACAAATAACCAAGCGCCAGGACGCCAAGGAAAGTGACTGCGCGCGCGGGATGCTCATGCGATACAAAAAAGCATCTGAGATTCCCAGCAAGCCAACAGCCCAGAGCCAGGCCCACGGCACCCGCTGACGATGGAACAGATACCAGATCGCTAGAAAAGCGAGACTTGAAAAAATAACCGATGCCCACTTTGCGCCTTCACGCAGATCACCAAAAGTAAAAGGGATCAGTGCTACATGAAATAAAAAGTGGTGATCGTAAAATTTTTCGGCATCAAGAATGCTCAACGGCAGCCAGGGGAAATCAGGCTTGAGGCCTTCGGTGCGCATAATCCAGGCGAGTTTGATGTGATAAAAGCCATCGTTATCGGGCAGGTCCCGCACAACAAATTGAGCATAGGCCATGCCCGCAACAAAGATGGAGAATAAGGTCAAAACGAGAAGGGAAGAAAGAATTGTTTTTTTTGTGGAGGTTTTCAAAGGGCAATTCCAATTTTGGGGGTGGTTGAGAATGCTGGCTGGCAATTTTCTGAGCCATTCAATCTCATTGTACCTGTCAGTCATTTGCAGCGTACAGGATATGAGAATAGTCGCTGAAACGGGAAAAAAGATACGGGTCACAATACTTATCACCCAAAAGTTCTATTTCGACAACAATTTGTTAATAATTTGATTTGTTCGTGTACAATGGTTGCTAATCAAAAGGCAACCCATGCGTATCGCTTTTATTTCTGACATTCACGGTAATTTCACTGCATTCCAGGCGGTACTTGCGGATATTAATTCGCAACACGTCGATCAGATTGTATGCCTCGGTGATGTGGTAACCATGGGACCGCAACCTGTTGAAGTGTTGAACAAATTAAAACATGGATTGTTTGTTTATCAAGAGGAATCATGACGCGGCGGTTTTAAATCCTGAGATCGCCGGTCAATATGAGATCACGCACTATTTGATCCCTGATCTGCACTGGTGCAGAGATCAATTATCGTCAGACGACCTAAAATTCATTGATTCGTTCAAACCCACACAGGAAATTCAATTACCAAACGGGGTTAATATTCTGGCTTTTCACGGCTCTCCCCTTTCACCAATTGATATCATTCAGTCCACGACGCCGGTTGAAACTCTGGATGTTTATTTCGAGAAGGAAACTGCTGATATTTTTATCGGCGGCCATTCGCACATTCAAATGCAGCGCCGTTATGGAGATAAGTTTATTTTAAATTCAGGCAGTGTCGGCAATGTTTTTAAATTCGTTTACACTCCGGGGACAGTTCCAAGCTTGCTGCCGTGGGCGGAATATATGATCGTCAGCCAGTCTGAAAATTCGATCAGCATGGACTCGCGTCGCGTTTATTTCGATACGGATACGCTGCTTCAAAAAGTCAGGGAGAGCAGTTTGCCCGGCGCTGATTGGTGGCTAAGGCAGTATTCAAAATAATCCAAAACATAACTCACCCCAAAATTAAGATTTCAAGGGTGAGTTTGTTTTTAATGGAAAAAATGAACGCAGATCGATTGGCACACAGAGGATGCTGTTTTTTGCTTTTATCTGCGGCCTGGATTAAATTCGGGATTAATCGTGTTTTTGTAAGGCGGGAAAGGCAAAAGGGAGAATCTGCTGATTAATGGCGGGCAGGCTTGAGGTCAGCGTGAAACGGGTCTTTCATCCAAAAAAAGATGTAAAGTTGCGGCTCGCTTATAAATGAAATGGGGTAAAATCTGTCGTATTATAGAGAATCCAAAAATAATTGTGAAAGAAAGCAGGAGGTAAGGCGATGTTCGTCACAAAGAACCTTTATCAAAACGATGAAACCTGGAAACAAACTCCTCTGGGAAATTCAAGCGAGACCATTGGCGGGTGGGGTTGTCTGCTGACTTCTGTCACGATGATGCTGAATGGAATTGGCTATAGCGAGACCCCTGTAACCGTCAACGAAAAAATGAAAAAGGCTGGCGGTTTTCAAGGGGCGTTTTTTATTCCGAGCGTGTTGCCGTATATTTGGCCGAATTGCGCCTATCGTGATATGCAGCCTTGTGAAACTTCACCTGCGCCGATCTCGGTGATCGATGCGGCGGTGGCAGCCGGTAAACCGGTGATCCTGCAAGTGGATTGGAACAAGCAGGTTGGAATTCAAACCCATTTTGTTTTAATAAAGGAAAAGAAGGCGGATGATTACTCGCTTTATGATCCTTATAAATATGGCGGCGACGGCCCCGGTGTGGATGTATTGCTTACCAAACGCTATAAATACAATGGGGCAAAATTAGCATCTGAGATCAGTGCAGTGTTATGGTTCGACTCATACAGCCTTGTTGCGCCTGAGCCTCCCAAAGTAACAAAAGTACCTGTGCCCGCTGAAAAATTTATTATTTATGCCAGTGAAGATGATCTTTCTCTACGCGCCGAGCCTTCTGTGAGCGGGTATTTGTGGAAACGTATGATAAACGGGACGGAGTTGATCTGTCTTGAACCCAAGGCGCAAGCCAAATCAAAGATCGGTGTACAAGGTCAGTGGATTCAAATTCAGGATCCCAAGGGCGATCAGGGATATGTGGCTGCGTGGTATGTTTCTGAACAAAAGAAAAAAAACGCTTCTTCCTCTACCTCAACGCCTGTCTCTGCTCCCGCGCCTGTTCCTGCGGGCGCACTGGCGCTCTACCCAACTGAAGAATTATCGTTCCGCTCCCAGCCTGTTATTTCCCCGGAGACTTTGATTCGCCGTGTGCCGGTTTCAGAGCAACTGATCAGCCTTGAACCTGCCAATCAGGCGATTGCAAAAGTGGGTGTGCAAAATCAATGGATCAAAGTCCGTGATGCTGCGAAAAAGGAAGGTTACGTTGCGGCTTGGTATGCAAAATATGCGGGCGGCTCCACGGCAACCACGTCTGTCGCAACAAGCGCCACGGGAAAAGTAAAAACCACAGTTGAGATGGTTTCCCTGCGAAACCAGCCTGTTGTAAGTGACGCCTCCTTAATCAAACGCGTACCGATCAATTATGAATTCACCATTACTGAAGCGGGCGGTGAAGCAAAGATCGGCGCCAACGACAAATGGATCAAAGTAAAAGATGCAACACATGAGGGTATGTTGCAGCCTGGTTTGTCTCACGTTAATTGGGAATAAGGTATGTCAGATAAAACTGCATCGCGCAAAACCAGGGTCTTTATTTCATATTCGCGAAAAAACAAACTCTTTGCACGCAAGTTAAACAAAGCCTTCGACGACAGCAATATTGAAGCCTGGGTCGACTGGGAAGGCATTCCACTCAGTGCCGATTGGATGGCGGAGATTACGGCCGCCATCAAAGCTTGTGATGCCTTCGTCTTTATCATCAGCCCGGATTCGCTCAAATCCAAAGTCTGCATGGATGAATTGGAATTGGGCATCCAATACAACAAGAAGATCGTTCCTGTTCTGTATGTTGATCCTGAAAAAAGACAGAAGATGCACCCGAAACTGGCTTCGACCAATTGGGTGTACATGCGCACCAAGAAGGATGATTTCAAAGGCACGGTTCCAAAACTTGTGGAAAGCGTCCAAACCGATCTGAGTTGGGTTCATCAGCATACCCGTCTGCTGCAACGTGCCAGTGAATGGGAACAGAAAAGCCGCAATAGAAGTTATCTGCTGCAAGGCTCAGACCTGAGCGAGGGCGAAAGCTGGATGATCGAATCCACCAAGGATGAAACGCGTTCCGTGGTTCCCTTGCAGGCGGAATATATCAACACCAGCCGCAAAGACGCAGTAAAACGTCAAAGAAATCTGACCTTTGGTGTCGGCGTGGCTTTGGCATTTAGTATCATCCTGGGTTTTTATGCATTTCGTCAAAGTATTGAAGCGCAGCAAAGCAGAGACAGAGCAGAGATCAGCCAAAGAAATGCAGAGGAAAAAGAAATGGCACGCGCCACGCAGCAAGCTGTCGCAGAGGAGCAAAAGATAATTGCTGATGCGAACGCTCAAGTGGCAAAAGCCCAACGCAGTGCAGCCGAAGCTAAAATTTATCAGGAAAAAGTGGGCGAGTTGTACGCCAGTACTCTCCTGGCTGTGGATGCATATCAAAATTTGCCTGAACTGGATGATGCAGAAAATATCTTACGGCACAACATCCACCTGCTCCCAACACCGATCAGCCAAAATACGGTGAATGCCCGTATCTGGACAATTCAACCCAGCCCGGATTATTTAAAATTTGTTACCGTTGATTCGGCAGGTAAGGCCTGCGCCTGGAGCATGGAAGATGGTTCACTATTTTTCTGTATACAACATGAAGGTATCGTGTATGACTCGGCCTTCAGCAAGGATGGAAGTATTCTGGTTACAGGCACAGAAAAAGGGTTGGTATCCTTTTGGGATGCAAATACCGGAGAAGCGATCAAGGCACTGAAATTCGATGGCGTTATTTGGGATCTCAACATGCACCCTGACGGTGAATTTCTGGGCATAGCACGAAGCGGGGCTGTCAGCATTATTAACATGAAAACTTTGAATGAAGAGTTTTTCTTCACGCAAAATGGAGAAGTTAAGGTCATTGATTACGATGAAACCGGACAATACATGGGTATTGGTACATCCACGGGGACTGCATCAATATGGAAGTTCATGGCCGGACAAACCATCCCGGGACCAAAACATAATAGTGAAGTCATAGATGTTGCGTTCAGTCCAGACGGCAAATGGATGGTAAGTGTCGGCGCAGACAGCGTGGCACGCGGTGTGCTGATCACCTCCGGCGGGCAGAAATATTCCATTCTACATGGCGACTGGGTGGAAGATGTTACGTTTTCAAATGACGGCAGTTGGTTCGTAACCGTATCAGACGACAATACTGTGCGTGTGATCGAAACAGCCACCGGTCAGGAAAGACTGCGTATGACCCACGCCAACTTCGTACAAAAGGTGCGTGTTAGCAGTGACGATCAGTGGATCGCCACAACAGGCTACGATAAAACAGTACGAATCTGGGATTCTGTCACCGGCGCGGAAGTGATGCAAATCCCTATTGACGGTGTTGGCTCCTCCATTCGATTTAACAAGACAGCCACACGTCTGGTCGTTGGTGATTACGATGGAAACATCAGCATCTGGGATATTTCAAAATTGAAGGCCCACAAGGCATTTGTCCAGATTCCTCAATTTTCGCATAAAGCGATTTTCAGCCCAGACGGTCAATGGCTGGTTGTTAATTCAGACGACCAGAGCATATGGGCGATTCCGGCTGACAAAGCAGGCGAAAAGGAGGATGGCCGCAAGAAAATAGCCTCCGTCAACGGCCTAACCTACGACATGGTCATCAGCTCAGATTCCAAATGGGTCGCTGCTGTGGAATACGATAGCAATATTGCAGAACATAACCGTGTTGTTCTGGTCAGTATTGACGGCCAGCAAAAACACTCCCTCTCTCACGGCGGACAAACCATCGAAACAGTAGCATTCACGCCCGATAACAAAAAGATCATTACCTCCGATCAAAACGGATTGATCAACATCTGGGATGTCAACACCAGAGGATTACTATCCAGTTTTAATGTTGACGGCATCGCCCTTTCTCTGACCATATCCCCCGACGGGAAATATCTTGTCGCGGGTATTGAAGAAGGCAACCGCAGTATTGTGTGGTCTCTTTCCACACTGAATCAGGTGGCAGTGCTCAGCCAAGTCGGCAGGGAAGGAGCAGCCCAATTCAGCACCGATGGAAAATTCATTGCCACGGGCAGTTCTGAAGGCACAATATATTTATGGAATGCAGAGGACGGCTCATTTGATCTCATTGAGAATAAACTATTAACAAGCGGCGCTGTTTTGTCCATGGACTTCAGCCCGAATAATAGATATTTGTCCGTTGGTGATGCTACCGGCTATGTTTATCTTTTCGACCTTGAACTCAAACAGGAAGTTGCCCGCCTCGCACACGTGGACAAGGTATCCGGTGTCTCGTTCTCACCAGACGGTCAGCAGCTTGCTGCCGTTTCACGCAAGACCGTATCCATATGGGATGTACCGTCCATTCCCTTGTTAACGCGTGACACTCTGGTGGAAACTGCCTGCTCACACTTGATCCGTAATTTTGATGAAGTGAGATGGAATACCTTGTTCTTTGAAGAAGAATATCGCCTGATTTGCCCGAACCTGCCCGCAGGTGAAAACTAGAACGACCGGAGAAATCAACATGGAAAATCAACCTCAACAAATAGCACCTATTTTAAAAGTCGCATGGGCAAACTTTGGTCAACTGGACGAAGTATCAACAAAACGCGCAAGCTATCTGACAAAATAAGACGATGGATCGCGCTTTTGGCGTTTTATCGACTTTATTTGCCATTCTTAACAAACTATATCCTGAAATTTTCCGGCGATTGGCAAGTTTATCTTGCAGCTGCTGCTTATAGTTTCACCCATTATGGCATCTTTGCTTGCAGCATATACCAGCAAAGCCTTCTCTACAGGCGATTGGCTGATTACCCGCGCCGGTGCAGAAGAAGTATTAAAAGAGATATATAAATATAGAACCATTTTAATAAATACTCCAACCCGTCGTATATGGCTGGAGGAAAAGTTAAAGGAAATTCAACGTTCGGTATTTCGCGGAATGAATGGCGAATTGGTAATGGAAGCTTACAAAGGTGCGGTTCCCCCGCCTTCACGCTTCAATCCCAATGATCCCAACTCCGATACTGGTCTTCACGACCTGACTGGCGAAGAATATTATAAATATCGCTTGACGACCAATTAACCTGGCATCAAAAAGGTGGTCAGAAGACAAAAGGAAAGAACCGTCTTTAGTTACTTATTCTGTTTTCAGGTGTAGCAGGCGCATTGTTTGCAGCACTCGGCAGCGGTTTCACTCTATGGGTAGCCCTTGCAGCTTCTCTAACAACAACTTTAATTGGCTGGCAGGAATTACGCAACCTTGACCTTGTAGTACGAAACTACAGCAAGTTGATTATGGAATTAGATATTCTCGCCAGTCATTGGTTAAATCTGGAAGAAGACGAACGCACGCAAACCGAGTTTTATAAAATGGTAAATGGCACAGAAGAAATCCTGTGGAGCCAAAACGTGGAATATATCAAATCCATGCAAGAGGCACTCAAGGAATTCTGATCTTGAAGAAGAAGCAAGCCTAATTCATCGTGTTAGTCCAGGAACAACGTGATTCCGATCGCCGCCTCAAACAAGGCAAGGGAAGATGCGATCGTGGACTATACACGGGAGAGTATGCTCGAAACCGAAGAAAAGCTGACGGAAACCTTCAAAGCCACTCTTGGCTCGCTCTCAGGAAGCTTATCCTCAGAATTGGTACAGGCTGAACTAGCCGCCATGCGCGATGCGATACAGGATGTGATGGAAGATATTTCTGAACACCTTGGAATATCTTCAAAATTAAAGGCGATTGAAGAAGAGTTTGAAGGCGTGGATATTAGCAGCAGCACTCCGATGAGCGTGCTTAATGATCTCATGTCCCGTTATCCAAAAACATCTGACGCAAAGGGATAATTCACCCCTAAGGAGAAACCATGACCGATCCAAACGTAACCGCTCCAAAAGAAACTGCAGCAGATGCCAATAAACCTGTCGATCCATCTCTCCCTCAGGCCAACCCTGTGGCGAATACACCGAAACCGACCCAGGTTCCAGCGGTGACTGGTACGGCTGAGAAGCAGGCAAATGTCACAAAACCCGTTCTGCCTGCGCCCAGATCAGAGTCGAACGATTCATCCCCCTCCCCTGCCCGTCCAATTCGGCCGGAAATTCGTCCACATGCATTTGTTGTGATGCCGTTTGGAAAAAAGAAAGGCGGAGACGGCTCGCTTTATGATTTCAATGCCATCTACAAAACACTGATCATGCCCGCACTTGAAGAAGCAGGCTTTGAACCGTTTCGCGCTGACGAAGAAACGACATCGGGCGATATCCTGACGGATATGTTTCAGGAACTACTGCTGGCAGACCTTTGTTTATGCGATTTAAGTATTGATAACGCCAACGTTTATTATGAGCTCGGCATCCGCCACGCATTCCGCAAACGCGGTGTAGTACATATTCAGGCGGGGCGTGCTTATATGCCCTTTGACATTTTCAACGTCCGTACCTTGCCATATCACATCACACCTGAAGGTGTGCCAGACCCAGCCTTCATCAAAACGGATATTCAAGCCATCGCACGCATGACCAGAGATACGTGGGCATCAGACCGCGATGCGGTCCACAGCCCGATCTTCAACCTGCTTTCAGGGCTGAAGGAACCCGAGCGGAGAGCGCTGCGCACCCCGCTGGCAACAGGCTTCTGGCGTGAATACAATGAATGGAAGGAAAGAGTAACCGTAGCCCAACGCCAGAAACGCATTGGTGATATTTTGCTCCTGACAGAAGAGATCCAAAATCCCCTCATCAAGGAAGAGGCGATTGGAGAAGCCGGTAAAGCGCTCGCCAGTATGGGACGCAACGAACTTGCGCTTGCCCAATACCGCAAAGGACTGGAAGTAAACGCCGGCAATCTCTCATTCCGCCGCGAAGAGGCTTTTCACTTAAACCGCCTCAACCGCGTGGATGAAGCCATCATCAAGATCGAGAACCTGCTCACCGACTTCCCAAATGACAGTGAGGCGATCTCATACCTTGGCAGGATCTACAAGGAAATGTGGACGGAATCATGGAAGCAAATTAGCGATAAAGCCAAACGCATGAAGAGCGCGTTCGACTCGTATCACTGGCTGATAAAAGCAGTGGATATCTACATGAAGGGTTTTCAAATTGACCTGAATAATTATTACCCCGGTGTCAATGCGCTTACCCTTTCCACAATAGTCCTGCACCTGGCCGATAAATTTGATGATAAAAAAGACCCCGATCCCGATATCGCCCGCATCCGTGAAGGCTTACCTGCTCTACGCGGCACGCTGATCTTTGGGCTCGAAACCCAAACAGACAACGACAAGGCAGATTACTGGACTCTGATCTCATTGGCTGAGTTGAGAGTACTCACCGCAGAGAATCCATCCAGCGTGGTGCGCGCCTATCGCAAAGCACTTACCGCATCACGCCGTAATATTTTCTTCCTAAACTCTTCACTGGCACAGTTGGAAATTCTTAAGGCGCTTGGTTTGCGTGACGAGTTCGTACAGGTTGCCATCAATACAATTCAGGAAGAGATTGCGCGCACCAGCACGGAAGAGAATCTACAGGATTCAGCAAAAAGAGAAATTCGAAAAAAACCTCAAAAAACGGCAGGGCATTTCTCTTTACCGGATATATGGTCGATTCCCCCAGCAAGGACAAGAAAACATTCCCAGCCGATAAGGAAAATGAAATTCGCAAGGAAATCCTCAATAAACTGGACAGCCTGCACATCAACCCTGATGACCGGGCCTACGTTGCCGGTCTGTCTGCCGGAAGTGAGATTCTCTTTGCAGAAATTTGCGCAGAAAAAGGCATAAAAGTAAGAGCCTATCTGCCGTTACCCGAATCAGCCTACATTCGCCAGTTTGTTTCGCCCGGCGGAGATTCATGGGTGGACCGTTTTTACAGCATCCGCAATCACCCGCTGGTCGAGGAGTTTTATCAAATTGAAAGCGTGGGACAACCCAAAGCCGGAGATGATCCCTATGAACGTAACAACCGCTGGGCGCTCTATTCAGCACTGGGACGCGGCGTAGACAAGGTAACCCTCATCGCATTATGGAATCCGCATGGAGACAGACCAAAAGACCGTGATGCACGCCTCGTCCACCACATGATCGAACTCATGCGTGAAACAGGCGGCTCCATCGAACAGATCAGTTCTTCAAAATATTTACACAACGTTATTAATAATATGCTTGACCGTCTCATCAGTGAAGGAACGCCCAAACCTGTAAAAATTACAACGAAAGACGCGCCCAAAATAGTTAAAAAGAAAAAATAGACTCTTGAGAATTAATAATAAAACCCGCCGTTAAACGGCGGGTTTCATTATTTTTGCCGCCTTCTCTTTTGGATAAGGCCATATTTCACCCCTCACCCCTTTGGCAAGCAAAAAATCACCTGCCCGCACTGTTTCAACCCCTTCAAGCGTATGCACAGTCACCATCTGATTTTCATCGCCATGGGTTACATCCGTCAGCGGCACAAGTAACGTGATCGCGCGCTTGATACAAAAACCGGGTGTTGTAACCAGATAGGTCTCATCAAAAATATGCGCATCAATCGGCCACCGATCATCCGGTTTATCCAACTCACTCACCAGCAAATCGCCTTTTTTGGCTTTCAATTTTGCCCCCCATGGAGTGGTAATCTCCACCGTCTGAGGCTCATCAGCTCCAGGCACAAAAGGCACAACAAGACGGGCGACCATATTACGATAAGGTTGAAAATTTAAAGAATTGATTAAAGGGTCGTCAGACATCAACACCACGGGCTCATTCATTGCTCACTCCAAATAACGAATATAAACTGTATTATAATGTTCCTGCATTAATTATGGCAATGCCTTGTTTCCCTGTGCCGCAAGAAATCAACCATCAAAACGGAGACCTCATGCATTCTTCATTTTCAAAACATATCACCGCATTTTTTGCAATTCTACTTTTTATCTCCCTGGCTTGCTCATCGCTCACGCCGTCCGCCGCGCCCCAAACAAGCTACCGCTACGACAGCCTCCCCAACGCGGGCGAAGAAGGTGAAACCATTGCCAAATTTCAAGCCATTTCACAATGGGGAAAAACCAACATCACGTATTACTTCATCAACGGAACAGGAAAAATTAACGGCAGCGCCGAGCGTGATTTGATTCGTGCCGCCTTCACACTATGGGCGAATGAAACCCCGCTCACGTTTAACGAAGTATCTGATTCTGCTCAAGCAGACATTCTCATCGGGTGGGCAGAAGGTGAACATGGCGACGGCGACCCCTTCGACGGCCCCGGTGACGTTCTCGCCCATGCCTCCTATCCAAACCCATATCAAAACAGACAAGTCTTTCTTCATTTCGACGACTCAGAAAAATGGGTTAACAGTGAAACTCAAAACGTAGACCTGTTGACCGTAGCAGCGCACGAGATCGGACACAACCTCGGTCTGGATCACAGCAGCGACCCAAACGCCCTGATGTATCCGTCATATTCCGGGCCGCATCGTTTCCTCGGACAGGATGATGTCGCAGGCGTGCAATCTCTGTACGGCCTCGCCGCACAACCTGCTGAATCACCTGAAGCACCACCACAAGGCGCCACGCCTCCGCCCAGTGCGAATCAAGACAGCGACAATGACGGCATATCAGACCAGGACGAAATTTTACGCACAGGCACAGACCCAAACAACGCCGACACCGACGGCGACGGAATAAACGATGGCGTGGAAGTCGCCTACCGCATGAATCCGCTCGATGCCGATATGGATAACGACGGACTGAACGACGGACAGGAAGTGGCGCAAGGCAGCGACCCCTTCTTCCCGGATCAAACCGCAGACATATCTCCTGAATTAAATAAAGAAGTAAGCGACTTTATCACCAGAGCCATTCAACTTCAAATCGAAGCCTATCGTAAAGGCAACGCAAACATCGCCGCATCCATCATGGCCGGCGACATCTTCGCCGCGCTTGAAAACGAGATCGCCTCCCTAAATCAACAAGGCATTGTCCAAATCTCTGAAATTGATTTCTACCAAAGCTATATCAACGACATCCGCGTGGTCAGCAGCACAAAGATCGAAGTGGATACCTGCGAAGTCTGGAGCACGACCACATACCGCCGCTCTGATGGCGCATTAATTCAAAGCACTGACCCGCGCCTTTTGCCGCAAACCATCAGCATTCAAAAACTGGAACAGAACTGGTTTATTACCGAAGTCAATTTTTTCAATGCGCCCTCTTTTTGTCAAAACTAATGCCGCGCAGAAAGGAAACTAGTTTTATGAACAAACTCATCGTCATTGTCGGTCCCAGCGGAGTTGGCAAAACCACACTCGCACACGCATTATGTGAAGAACACGATTTCGCAATCGCTTACGAACAGCATAATGAGCGGCCCTTTCAGGCGCTATTCAAACAGGATTCAAAATACGCACTTGCAAATCAACTCGACTACCTGCTTTTTCGCGCAGAGCAGGAACATGAACTACGCAAGGGTGAAAGACCCGCATTAATGGACGGCGGCCTCGATCTGGATTTTCATGGATTCACCCGACTCTTCCACATGCGCGGATTTTTGACCGAAGCCGAATATGAATTATGCCGCCGCTTCTATTTCTTAACCCGCAGCCTGCTCCCCCCTCCAGACTTGATCATCTCTTTGAGCGCGGACTCACAAACCATCAGCACAAGATTGGCCGCTCGAAACAGGATCAATATCGCGTCGAGTGAAGATACGTTTCTGGTCGAGGAATATGTCAATGAATGGCTGGCATCCATCCCTAAGTCAAATGTGATTAAGTTAAACGTCTCCCGTGAAAATTTGGATTATGCCCAAAGTGTGCCTGTGATCCTTGAAAAAATAAAAAGATAACGAAACATTAAGACCAAATCTACGTATAGTAGTATGATGCACCAGTAACAAGTCTTGCGTAAATGGAGTATGTTAAATGATTAATGTACCTGCAATCGCAGTTCTGGGATTACATAAATCTTTTGGGGGAAATCAAGCCGTTCAAGGCGTTAATTTTGAAGTAAAGCAGGGTGAAATTTTTAGTCTTCTGGGGCCAAATGGAGCGGGCAAAACAACGACAATTTCAATATTGTCTTGTTTGCTGCGTCCTGATGAAGGCGACGCTCATGTAATGGGGCATTCCATTCGTTCCGACCCCACGGGTGTCAAATCTGTGCTGGGCGTGGTGCCGCAGGATCTGGCTCTTTATGAAGATCTAACTGCGCGTGAAAACTTATCCTTTTGGGGAAAAATGTACGGCCTGCGCGGATCAAAACTTAAACTACGGGTGGATGAAGTATTGGAAGTGATCGGACTGCGCGACCGCGCCAACGAACGTGTGAGTAAATATTCGGGCGGAATGAAACGGCGTGTCAATATTGGCGTAGCGCTTTTACACAAACCTAAAGTTATTTATATGGACGAGCCAACGGTCGGCATCGATCCGCAATCACGACGCAATATCCTTGATAGTGTTGTGGCCTTGAAAAATGAGGGCATGACCGTACTCTACACGACACACTATATGGAAGAGGCGCAGGAACTCTCTGATCATGTTGCTATCATGGATCATGGTAAATTAATTGCCTGTGGTACGCATGAAGAATTGGTAAAACTGGTGGGACAGCAAACGCGTATTGATCTGACCTTGAATGGTGACAGCGAAAATGTAATGGGCGCATGGAAAAATATTGACGGAGTATCACGTGTCTCTTCAGAGGACGGGCTGGTCAGTGTATTGGTAAAAGATAGCAATCAGATATTGCCGCATCTATTTGAGGCCGCGGCGCAGCTCTCCATCAGAATTACTTCGGTGGATATCCGCGAGCCAAATCTTGAAGCTTTATTCCTGCATCTGACTGGGCGCGCCTTACGTGATTAAAAGAAGGCAATATGAAAGCATTCGACATCGCGTTTAAAGATTTAACCCGTTCCTTCCGCAGTGCATTCGCGGTAGTCTTCATGTTCGGTGTTCCCCTGCTCGTAACAGGAATGTTCTATTTCATGTTTGGCAATATCGCCAGCGACGGCGAATTTATGCTGCCAAAGACCAAAGTTGTGATCGCCAATTTAGATGAAGGCGGGCCTAAATTTCAAGTCAACCCAAAGAATATTCCCGGCGGAAAAAAAGCCGATACAATGGGCGATTTGATCGTCAATATTCTGCAAAGCGAGGATATGGCAGACCTGATCGAGGTCACACTTATGCCAGATGCAGAAACAGCCCGCTCTTCTGTTAATAACCAAATCAATCAGGTGGCGATCATCATCCCGTCAGATTTTTCACATCAATTTGCCGATGTGGATGGAAAAGCCGTGATCGAGTTTTATCAGGACCCTACGCTCACCCTCGGGCCGGCCATCATGCGTTCCATTCTAAACCGCTTCATGGATGGAATGGCGGGGGTCAAGATAGCAGTAAATGTTTTTCTAGATGAAGCCGATTCAAGTGAAGTTATGTTAACCGGACAGGTTGTTCAGCAATATTTAAAAGTTTCGTTATCAGAAAACGAAAATGTGGAAGAAGAGTTATTGGATGTACGCGCGCCATCCGGTGGCAAAAAAGATGAAGCAGCCGAAACTCAAAACATTTTGCTCAATATCATCGGTCCGATCATGGGCGGAATGATGGTTTTCTACGCCTACTTCACCGGGACATCCACAGCACAAAGCATCCTCAGGGAAGAAGAAGAGCGAACCCTCCCGCGCCTGTTCACGACTCCTACATCCCAGACAACTATTTTGGCTGGAAAATTCCTGTCTGTATTCATGACTGTTGGCGTACAGGTTTTTGTGCTGCTTGTTAGCGCACACTTTCTCTTTAAAATTCAATGGGGCGATTATTTATCGGTGATCTTGATGTCGGCGGGAATTATCTTCAGCGCTTCGTCGTTCGGAATTTTCGTCAACTCATTTCTTAAAAACACCAAGCAGGGCGGCGTATTATTTGGCGGAGTACTAACCGTAACCGGCATGATCGGCATGATCAAAATCTTTGCCATGAATTCCCCCATCGCAGCAAAAATGGGAGATACCATCTCACTGCTGGTTCCCCAGGGCTGGGCGATCCGCGGATTAATGCAGGCGATGAATAGTGAGCCGATCAATGAGATATTAATCACCATGCTCGCTTCTCTTTTGTGGAGTGCGGTCTTTTTCGCTGTCGGCGTGTGGCGCTTTAATAAACGTTACACATAGAGACGGGAGTAAATTAATTATGATCCGTATTTTCGACATCGCCCTCAAAGACCTATTGCAATTATCACGTGATTTCAAGACCTTCATGTTTTTGCTTATCATGCCGATCCTATTCACGTTCCTCTTCGGTTTTGCTTTTGGCGGATTTGGCGGCAACGACGATTCTGACTCACGGCTGCCGGTTGGGTACCTCTCGCAGGATGACCATTGGATCACAACCGAGCTTCACGATCTATTGGCAGAGTCAGATGTTATTCGTTTGGAAGAAAATCCATTCCTGACTTCATTTGACCTTGAGGAGTTGGTTGCAAATGGAGACCTGGCAGCCGCCATCATCGTCCCTGAAGGGTATGGCCGCGCTGTCTTGAAAAATAAAACTGTTCGTCTAGCTGTAATTGCAGATGCAGGAACCCAGTCCTGGACCACCATTGAAGCGGAAGTTCTCACAGCCGCCAGCCGCATAGACGGCGCAGCCCGCACGGCAACCATCATGGAGCAAATGGAATTGGAAGGCGTTCCATTCGATTATGCTTTCGAACAAACACTCTCAGCATGGGATGAACCGCCGATCTCGATCAACGAAACATCCAGTCTGGCCATCAAACAAACAAGTGACGAGGGCAATGCGCTGGCGCATACATCACCGGGTATGATGCTGCAATTTGCGATCGCCGGTCTACTGACCGCGGCTCAGGTCATTGTCACCGAGCGGACATCACGCACACTCCAGCGTCTGCTGACCACAGCCACGCGCCGCATCCACGTTTTGCTTGGTCATTTTCTGGCGATCTTCCTGCTGATCTTTACGCAATTTACGATCCTGATCATTTTCGGTCAGTACGTATTGAAAGTGGATTATTTACGTCTGCCAGGCGCGACCATGCTGGTGGCATTCAGCGCGGCATTATGCATCTCAGCCCTCGGCCTGCTGATCGGAATCCTGGCCAAAACCGAAGAACAAGCCATTACATTTTCACTAATTCCAATGTTCGTATTTGCCGGACTCGGCGGTGCTTGGGTTCCGCTTGAATTCACCGGCAAAACTTTTCAGGCCATTGGCCACCTCTCGCCTGTGGCATGGGGCATGGATGGATTTGAAAATATTTGCGCGCGCGGACTTGGTTTTGAATCAGTTCTGATTCCTTCCGCAGCCTTGGCCGGGTACGCGGTATTGTTTTTCCTGTTAGCCATGTGGAGATTAAGCGCCTCCGAAGAAAAATAAATTCCGCTCTTTTCGTAATACCTGCCCGACTCGCCGCATCAAATCTATATGACTAACTTTAAAACTATTTCCCATATCATTGAACCGCAGCTCGTCGTGGAAGGCGCAGGCGTTTTGCTTAGGCGTTCCGTTTCTCCGCGTGCAAGCAACGAACACGATCCCTTTTTGCTCTTTGACCATTTCGCCTTCAACAATCCGCTTGAAGGCCCATTGCGCGGCTTCCCGATGCATCCACATCGCGGCATTGAAACCGTCACCTATATTTTGGACGGCACTGTCAATCACCGTGACAGCCTCGGCAATGCCGGCGTGATCGGGCCCGGCGATGTGCAATGGATGACCAGCGGACGCGGCATTCTGCATGAAGAAATGCCCCGCCGCGGCGAAAGCGGAAATATTTACGGATTCCAACTTTGGGTTAATCTACCCGCCGCTCAAAAATGGGACAGCCCCGCTATCAGGAAGTGAACTCCTCCACCATCCCCACCATCGAAAAGACGGCGCAACAATTCGACTCGTAGCCGGTGAACTGGATGGGATTCGCGGCCCTGTGACAGAGATCGCCGCCTCGCCTCTTTATCTGGACGTGAAGCTGGCACCCGGTTCGAAATTCATTTACCCCATCCCAAGCAGACACACAGCGCTAGCCTATGTTTTCGAAGGCGCTGGAGAATTTGCCAACGAGGTCGTGGAATCTGTCAGCATGGTGGTTTTCAATCGTGACGGCGACCAGCTCGAAGTTAAGAGTGACTCGGGTGTGCGCTTTATGTTGATCGCAGGCGCACCGTTCAAAGAACCCATTGTCCCCTATGGGCCATTCGTTATGAACACAGCGGAAGAAATTCAACAAACCATTGCAGATCTGCGTAACGGTACATTCATCAAATAATTGCCAGTCAAAGAATTTGCGCAAGGTAATTTAAATTAAAACAAACAAAAAGAAGGATGCAATAAAAACTGCATCCTTCTTTTTGTTTAAGCCTTGATTAAATTACGGTTGTGATATCTTTAGATTATCAAAAGAAACATGCGCGCCGCCTTCATCCAGTGCGCCCGCGAAAAATCCGATCGTACCGGTAGACAAACGGCTGTCCTGCACTTCACCCAGCAACTGATCGTTCACAAAGTATTGAATACTGCTGCCAACTGCGATCACCTTGAGATGGTTGGTTTGCGCACCCTGTTTGATCGCCGTGGACTGCGTCCAGTCAACGATCATTTCAGGTTCTGTACGTTTGGCGCCATCAATGGCAAGGACATAAAACCCATCGCCGCTGATCGAAAAAGTGTAAAAATCATCCGCGTTTAATCCATAACGGAAAATCACGCCGTATGTGTTGTTGTTGGGTCCGCCAACCTGTGTCGCGTCCACATCCAAAATAAAATCGTCATATTCAACCTTGGTACACTCCGACCAGGAAACATAGGACGGGGTAATAACACGCATATTGAACTGCCCTTTTTCCACAAAGCGCTCCACATCTGCCGTGGACTCAGTGGTGCATGAGTTCGTGAAATCGCTGTCTTCAAAAAGCACGGAATTTTGTGTAGGAGATGGTAATGGCGTGGGTGATGGCAGCGGTGTATTGGTTGGGACGGGCGTAGGTGTCGCTACCAAACTGGAAACTGCGGAACATGCCAGCATGGTCACCAACAACAGCGCAGAAAAAGAAATGACCTTGATGTTTTTCATTTTTGCTCCTGTAAATAAATTTGAATTCGGAGATTATACTGTATGCAGTTTAATTGAAAAGAAAATTTCACGCCATACATTTGTACTGGCAAAAAGAACACAACAAGGAGTAATTTATATGACCCAAACTTTATATGGCCCGCGGCTTGGCAGGGAAGGAAAAATCCGCGTGGGGTGCAGCGCCGCGATCTTTGACGCAAAACGCGAGAAAGTACTGCTCACTCAACGCACCGACAACGGACGCTGGTGTCTGCCGGGCGGCGGCATGGAATCAGGCGAAAGCGCGGCAGAAGCCTGTGAACGCGAGGTATGGGAGGAAACCGGTTTAAAAGTCCGTGTGACGCGCTTGATCGGCGTTTACAGTAACCCGACCAGTTGGTGATCTATGCCGATGGAAACAAAGCCTTCTTTGTTGTCCTGAGTTTTGAAGCGGAGATTCTCGAAGGTGAATTGCAACTAAGCGATGAAACAACCGCTTTTGGATATTACTCCCTGCAAGAAATGGAATTCATGCCAATGCATGGTCAACACAAACAGCGCGTGGAAGATGCCCTGCCAGGCGGCGAAGCGCTGATAAAATAAAAACCCATCTTAAGTAATGGGAAAACCACGTCACCAAATATACAGCGGCGGGTTTCTATTAAAAACCTTATTCGTGGAGACTGTATGCTCAAAAATATTTCGGAACGTTTTTATCAATGGAATAAAGGCTGGTTGATCTTTATCCTGTTCCTGCTCGATGCTTTCTTTGCCGGGTTCCTGCTCCCGCTTGTTCAAGGCATCATGCAGGACGGAACAGGCGGCGTGCTTCCGCTTGATCTGATGATCTTCACAACCCCGCAAAAGATCTACGCTATGATCGCCAGATACGGCGAATTCAATCTTATCTTTTACCGCAACGTGGAATTAACCGTCGATATTGTTTATCCCATCGTATATTTATTTTTCTTTGGCTTGTTGATCTCGTGGCTCTTTCAACGCGGATTTTCATCCACCAGCACGATGAGAAAATACAATATCGTGCCGCTCGGCGCATGGTTCTTCGACCTGCTTGAGAATATTTCCATCGTGGCCCTGCTCTCGCTCTACCCAACTCAATCCGCAGCGCTTGCGTGGGTCTTTATCTTGCTCAATACGATCAAATGGGCTTTTGCTGGAGCCAGCATTTTATTAATTCTAATTGGTCTAATCATGGCGATCAAAAACGGCTTCAAAAAACAAAGTTAAATTTCAATGAAAAAAACCGTCTTGCAAGACGGTTTTTTTCATCATTCATCATTCATCCTTATATCTGTTTCCACCACACGCCCGTACACTCAGGCAAGATCACCCAGTGATTGTCTCTTACCTTATTTCCTAATTCATCTCCAAAGAAAAAGCGCGATAAATATTCTGCTTCTTCAAGAGACTCAAATTTATAGTCAGTGCGGATCCATTTATTTTGGAATCCGGCTTCGTCCAACCAGGGATAATAGTCCTTGAGATGCTCCAACTTAATCGGCGACTCATTGCCTGTGCCCAGCGATTCAAACAAAACGATATAGCTGTTCGGTCTTAAGATGCGTTTCATCTCGCCCAGCCATTTTTCCAACTCCACCCGCGCCGTATCAGGATTCCAGACTGCAAGATACGCCACGCTCCAACCGGAGACGACGAGATCAGCGGATGCATCGTCAACTGGCAGCTGGCGGTGATCGGCCACATCCACCTGCCAGTTGACAAGTCCGCTGGCGCTGAGTTTCTCACGGCAGACCCGCAGCATTTCCTCTGAAATATCGAAAGCGCGGATGCGGGATACATACGGAGCGAGTAAACAGGCCAGTCGTCCAGTACCAGCTCCCAGGTCCAGAACGATACGATCTTCCAGAGTAGTGATCTCACGCAGCGATTTCAGAATATTCCCTTGATAATCTTCGCGCGCGATCAACGCCTCGTACTTATCCCCTTCTGTCTGATAGATTTCTTCTTGTGTAGGCATGTAACCATTATAATATGAGACATGAATCAACTGACCCCATCTGCACAAAAGATACAGAATTTATTAAACTCGCTCGGGTACAAATACACAGTCATTGAACACGCCGAGTCGACTCGCACAGCGCAGGAAGCAGCAGACCGCGCAGGCTGTGAATTGGGACAGATCGTGAAGTCACTGATTTTTCGCGGCAAGACCAGC
The DNA here is from genome assembly GCF_016717045.1 of Candidatus Villigracilis proximus. Classification (NCBI taxonomy): domain Bacteria; kingdom Bacillati; phylum Chloroflexota; class Anaerolineae; order Anaerolineales; family Candidatus Villigracilaceae; genus Candidatus Villigracilis; species Candidatus Villigracilis proximus. The sequence goes on from NZ_JADJUO010000019.1 coordinate 81,162, forward strand.
GGCAAACCGATCCTGGTTTTAACCAGCGGCGCAAACCGCGTGGATGAAAAACGCATCAGCGGGTATGCGGGAGAATCCATCAGCCGGGCAGATGCCGATTTCGTGCGCACAGTTACCGGCTTCGCCATCGGAGGCGTGCCTCCCATCGGTCATCACGAAAAAATGGAAACCTATCTTGATGAAGACTTCCTGCCTTATCAAACCATCTGGGCTGCGGCAGGCACACCCAATGCAATCTTTGAATTACAAACAGAAGACCTGCAAAAAATGACGGCTGGAAAAATAGTGCAGGTGAAGTAATGGAACGCATTTACAACTATCTTAAGTTAAGTGACGATCTGTCTTGCAGCGGAATGCCCGCCCTGGAACAAATTCCGGTCATTGCTGAAAATGGCGTGCAGGTTGTGATCAATCTTGCAACGTCGGCATCTGAAGGTGCGCTTCCAAATGAAAAGGAATTGGTGGAAGCGTACAATATTCATTACTACAACATTCCGGTGGACTGGGAAAATCCAACCACTGAAAATCTGCGTGACTTCACACAGATCATGGATCAGCATAAAGGGGAAAAGATACTCGTGCATTGCAAGGCGAATTACCGCGCCACAGGTTTTATTACGTTATATCGGATCAAGCATCTGGGCTGGGACAGAGAAGATGCCTTTCAAGATTTAAAAAGAATCTGGAACCCAGCCGATTATCCCGCCTGGGAAAAATTCATCGAAGAGAATCTGCCGGCTAAGCAATGATATTCTGTCCGCTTCGCGGGGCGGCCCAACTGGCCACCCAAAAACATATCGACCAAACCATAAAATAGACATTATCAGAAATAAAATTTGAACGCGGATCGCTTTGCGCGCTGAAAACACGGGTTTTTAAAAGGTCATTTCCACGTAAATCCGTGCTCGTCCGCGTCCTGTTATTGGTTTCGCTTATTACCGATAAAGTCTAATAATCAAAACAAAATGTATGGTAAAAAGTGGCGTATATAAAATCAAAAACAAGGAGTGATTCCCATGAGACAATATTTTGATCTGGTTTATAACGGCCCAACTTTTGAACTCTTTGGCAGAGCGCACCTGCTTGCGCTTGCCATCATTACGCTCTGTTGTTTTTCCTATTTATACTTCCGTAATGTGTGGAGTGAAAAGGAAAGAAGAACGATCCGCTGGATATTTGCCATTGCCATCATAGTCAATGAATCCGCTTTGCATATCTGGTCGGCGTATTGGGGAATTTGGAATATTCAAACCATGCTGCCACTGCACATGTGCGCCGTACTCATTTGGTTATCCTCATACATGCTTATTACAAAAAACTATTCAATTTATGAATTTGTTTATTTCATGGGACTTGGTGGAGCCATGCAAGCCGTACTTACACCCGCCGACGCCGCCGCTTACAACTTCCCGCATTTTCGCATCATGCAAACCTTCATCGCACACGGGCTGTTGATCAACATTGCCATCTACATGACCGTCGTGGAAGGATTCCGTCCCACCTTGCAATCTTTCAAACGCGTCTTTATTTGGACAAACATCTATATGATTCCTGTATTCTTCCTTAATCTCGCAATCGGCAGCAACTATCTTTTTGTGGCTGGCAAACCGGATTTCCCCACTTTGCTAGATATGCTCGCGCCCTGGCCCTGGTACATTTTTGAGATAGAAGCGATTGCCTTCTCAATTTTTTTCATACTTTATATTCCCTTCCTGATCAAAGACTGGAAGCAATCGCCTCAAGCTGACCGTCAACCTGCCCAGCCGCAATAAGCATTCTCTCCCCCAAGCTGACTCTAAAGGGACGCTTCCAAACATGCATAAAAAAATATTCCTCATATTCGCCGCCTTAATTCTCTTCGTTGCGGCAGCAACTCCCACCCAATTTGTCCGCGCGGATACCGGCCCCAAACCCGCAATGAATTTTGAACTTGTGTACAACATCCCATCTGTTGCTGTGGTGGATTCAAAACTATATTATTGCGAAGATGAGCTATGCGCCGCCCCTCAAGCGGTAATGGGACCTTTTCACTGCAATGACAGTTCCTGCTATTACGGGTACGGCGGACAGGGTTTTTATAAACTTTCGATCACCTTCAATGACACAACACGTGAAAGCAACATCTTCCAAAAACGCGGCTTTATATCAAACTTTAAGGTGGAGATCAATGACAATTCACTATACATTGAACAAACCAACATAGGTCTGCCTTATTTACCAGCTTTACAATTTAGTGGCTTCCTGGCAGCGTTGATCTTTACTTTGGGAATCGAACTTCCAGTGGCAGGTTTTCTCTTAAAAAAATGGAATATACCGCGCAGATGGTTTTTGATCTTATTCATCAATCTGATCACGCTGCCTTTCGTCTGGTTTATCTTTCCATTCTTTTCCAATTTAATACTTGTCGTTGGGCTTGGTGAATTATTCGCCTTCACAGCAGAAGCCATTTTTTATATGTACGCCTTGCAAAAAGACGGCCTCACCAAACCTCAGGCTATAATCTTAAGTCTGGCTGCAAACGCAGGTAGTTTCTTAATTCCAACCTGCCTGCTACTTTTAATTCTGACGCTTTTTGGCATATCTTAACAATCGCCACCGCCCTTGCAATCAGCACGCTGCATGCAGGCATGTATCTCAGAACAGCTCACCACTTTATAGGAGAAAATGGCAGCAAAACCCAAACACAACGAACGCCCGATGACAGAAGAAGCAGATTTTCTACAGATCAAATCCATTGACCATGTGCATTTTTATGTGGGCAATGCAAAACAGGCAATGTATTATTGGTGGAAGGCTTTTGGTTTCAAACCTGTTGCGTATTCAGGGCTCGAAACAGGCAATCGTGAATTTGCGTCGTACGTGCTTGAATCAGGGAACGCGCGTTTTGTGGTTTCTGCGCCGTACAGCCCGTCCAGTCCGCTGGCTTCACATCATATGGTTCATGGTGACGGGGTAAAGGTCATCGCGCTGGAAGTGGACGATGTGGAAAAAGCGTGGCAGGCTACCACCTCACGCGGCGGAAAATCCGCATGGACTCCGCGCGAAGAAAAAGACGATCATGGAATTTATCGCACTTCCGCGATTTACACCTACGGTGAAACCCTGCATGTCTTCGTGGATCGCACCGATTACAAGGGCGTCTTTGCGCCCACCTACCGCGCCATCAAAGACAAGGAAGCGCAGTCCACTGGGCTGGCGGCGGTGGATCACATTGTTGGCAATGTACAGCTTGGTAAAATGAATCAGTGGGTCAATTTTTATCATCAGGTGATGGGCTTCCGTCAATTGATGCATTTTGATGACAAGGATATTTCCACTGAATATTCGGCGCTGATGTCGAAAGTCATGCAAAACGGGAACGGGCGCGTCAAGTTTCCGATCAACGAACCAGCTGAGGGCAAGCGCAAGAGTCAGATCGAAGAATATCTTGATTACTATCTGACGCCCGGTGCGCAGCATCTTGCCATCATCACCGGCGACATTCTCGACACAATTGAAAAACTCCGCGCAAATGGTGTTGAATTTCTGCGGGTGCCCGATACCTATTACGAATCCCTGCCGGAGCGTATCGGCCAGATCAAGGAAGATTACAAGGCCATTCAGGAACTCGGCATCCTGGTCGACAAGGATGATGAAGGCTATCTTTTGCAGATCTTCACCAAACCCATTCAAGACCGCCCGACCATGTTCATTGAGATCATTCAAAGACACGGCGCACAGGGCTTTGGTAAAGGCAATTTCAAAGCCTTATTCGAATCACTCGAACTTGAGCAGGAACGACGCGGCAACTTATAAAGACCATCAAGAGTCAAAGGTCGAAGGTCTTTGACTCTTGACTTTCGACCTTTGATGCCGACTCATCCCTATGAATTTCGCAACCATCAGCACGCCTCATACTCAACCGCAGCCTGCCCTTGTCTCGAACGGCAGAGTCTACCCGTTACCCTTTGCCGACATGCGCGAGGTGATTCGCGTTGGCAAAAGTGAAGCCGCCCGCAGCGCATCAAAAGAATCATTTGCCGTGGACGAAGTGAAATTCCATGCGCCGCTCGCCCCTACCACCCTGCGAGATGCCTACGCCTTCGAACAGCATGTAAAGACCGCCAACCAAAATCGCGGACGGGACGTACCCGAAGAGTGGTATCAATTCCCTGTTTTCTATTACACCAATCCGCACAGCATTTTTGGGCCGGACGATGAAATTCCATATCCGCATTATACAAACGCCCTGGACTTTGAACTTGAGATCGCAATGGTCATCGGTAAATCGGGTATAAACATAAAACCCGAAGATGCACACGAATACATCTTTGGCTACACGATATTCAATGACTGGTCAGCGCGGGATGTGCAGCGCGCCGAAATGAAAGTGGGACTTGGCCCTGCCAAAGGGAAAGACTTTGCATCGTCTTTGGGACCAACCATCGTGACGAGCGAAGCGCTTGCCGATCGGACAGTAAACAGATCGGGCGTGTACGATCTCAATTTGACGGCAAAGGTCAACGGTGTTGAAATGTCCAGAGGGAATTTTAAAGATATATTCTGGTCATTCGGCGAAATCATTGCGCGGGCATCGGACACATGTCAATTACAAGCAGGCGATGTGATCGGGTCGGGAACAGTTGGCACAGGATGTTTATTGGAATTGACCAGGACCCAGGGCCCGTGGCTGAACGCAGGCGATATTGTGGAATTAGAAATTGAAAGAATTGGGATCTTGAAAAATATCATCGGAGAAAAGAAAAAATGAAAAAGATGGTTCTGGGATTGTTGATAATCTTGTTCGTGACAGTGGCTTGTGGATCAATCGCTCCCATGACACCAGCCCAGCCCAATGTTGAAACGATTGTGGCGGCAACATTTTCGGCATTGACAGCCAGCGCTCCCCCAACAATGGAAGCTGAACAAATCACACCAGACGGCACCCCAGTGAACACGGCGGAAATTTCGTTCCTAATTCCAAATGGGATCGCCAACGATGCGACATCGGTTACTGGCACGGAAGTTGAATTCCCATATGTCAACCCATCGAACGGAGCCATGCCGAGGCATGTAAAACTCACGTTGAATCTTTATGCTTTGAGCGGAACACAACTCCAGCCGCACATTATGATTTTTCGTTCTGAGGAATACGCGCAATATACTGGAAATACCGCAGCTATTATCAGCGAGATGCAATCACTGCAATATGTAGACGGTCAACCGCTGTCTGAAAAACTGGGCAGTGATTTTATTACACAGATCCACGCGGTTAATTTCAAAAACGGAAGCGGCGTACGTTATCTGACACAAGTATTCATGAACTTTCAGGCTGTGAACAACGAAGAACTTTTTTATTATTATCAGGGAATGACTGATGACGACAAGTATTATGTTCAGGCCATTTTGCCCATCAACGCACCCTTTCTTGCAGTGGATGGTGACCCGAACGGCCCGCTGCCTGCGGATGGAATCCCATTCAACACGAATGATTTCCCAGGTTATCTTGAGACCGTTACGCAACAACTAAACAGCACAGACACTTTTTCCTTTATACCCTATCTGGAATATCTGGATGCGCTGATCGAATCAATGCAAGTGACTGGATTTTAATTTCAACGGGACCTATCTGCCAAGTGCTGTGATCTGCGATTCATCATAAAGTCCGAATAAAACTGGAGAAGGATATGAAAAAAATAATGCCGCGTGGTGAAGAAATGTACAGCAGTGATGTATTTAACATCCTCTTTGAATATGAAATTGCACGTTGTAAACGATATCCAACACCGCTGGCCCTACTCCAAATCGAAATGACCTCCTCCACATCGAACGAAAATACAGAAGACAATACCGCTTCAATTTTCGCGTCGGCACTTAATGCCCATCTTCGCTCGGTGGATATTGCATCCAAAACCGGAAATACTTTTATGTTATTACTGCCAGCATCAGACGAACACGGCGCGCACGCGGTTTGTGACCGGCTGTTATCTGTTTTCAAAAACAAATTTGATACGCAAAGCGGGGGCTCCGTCGCGTTTTCACTTCAAATCGGCGCTGCTGCACATGGTGGAGGTTCTGACATCTCTGGCGATGAACTGCTTCAAAAAACAGAAAAAGCGCTCAAAGAATCAAAATCAAAAGGCCCAAATACATTTGTTCTTATACCGTAAACCTTACTGGCAGGAGACAATCGCATGCCCTTTTATCAGACACTCGGCAGTGTTCCTCACAAACGTCACACTCAATTTAAAAAACCGGACGGCAAACTATACCGCGAAGAAGTGATGGGACTGGAAGGCTTCTCTTCCATTCAATCGATCCTTTATCATCACTTCCTGCCGCCGCGTGTTAAGCGGACCGAGGATCTGGGATCTGCCAAACCTGACTATGTGGACTTCGGCCCGATCCGTCATCGCGCCTTCAAAACGCATCAGACTCCGCCCGGGCCTGATCCTGTCACCGCGCGGATTCCACTCCTCGGCAACAACGACGTGATCCTCGGCGTTTCCCGCTCCCAACACAGCATGGACTATTTCTATCGCAACTCACAAGCCTACGAAACCTGGTGGGTCCATGATGGCAGCGGTATCTTAAAAGCCAGTTTGGAAATCTGCCGTTTCACAAAGGCGATTACATTGTGATCCCTTTTGGGGTGACATGGCAAATGCAACTCAATGAAGAATGCAAATTCTTCACGATCGAAAACCCAAGTCAGATCGAGCCGCCCAAACGTTATCGCAATGGATACGGTCAATTGCTTGAACATGCGCCCTATTGCGAACGCGACATCCGGGTTCCGTCGGCGCTGGAAACACATACGGAGCGGGGCGAGTTCGAGGTCCGCGTGAAGGTGCGCGATCGGCTGTCCCGCCATATTCTGGATTATCATCCGCACGATGTGATCGGCTGGGACGGGTATCTCTATCCATGGATATTTAACATCGAAGATTTTGAACCGATCACCGGCCGCCTGCACATGCCGCCGCCTATTCATCAAACATTTGATGGTCATAATTTTGTGGTCTGCTCCTTCGTGCCGCGCTTATTTGACTATCACCCGGAAGGCATCCCCGCGCCCTATAATCACTCAAACATTCAATCTGACGAAGTGTTGTATTATGCCGAAGGCAACTTCATGAGCCGCAAAGGTATTGACCGGAGCGACATCAGCCTGCATCCATTCGGACTGGCACACGGTCCGCAGCCCGGCATGACACAAGCCAGCATCGGCAAAACTGAAACAAAAGAACTGGCTGTGATGGTGGATACATTTTATCCACTTAACCTCACAAAGCAGCCACCTGAAATGGAAAAGCCTGAGTACATGGATACATGGCTCGAAGGCGATGGAGAATAAACAAACAATGAATCTATCCACTACTCACATCAAAGATGCAAAATTTAAAAAGCTATCGCAAAAGATCGTTTCAGAAATGAAACGTCTGTCGATTCCGGGCGTGGCAGTTGGCGTCTGGCACAAGGGACGGGAATATACAGCGGGATTCGGCGTGACCAGTGTCGAGCATCCGCTGCCGGTCACGTCTGATACACTTTTTCAAGTCGGCTCGATCAGCAAAACCTTCACCGGCACCATGCTGATGCAATTGGCCGAGCAGGGCAAACTCGATCTCGATGCGCCGGTGCGCAAGATACTCAAAGATTTGAAACTAAAAGATGAAAGCGTAGCGAAGCGAGTCACCACCCGCCATTTGTTGACTCATACCGGCGGCTGGGTCGGAGATTATTTTAACGACTTCGGCGATGGCGACGATGCGCTCAATAAAATGGTCAAGGACATTGAAAAACTTCCGCAGGTGCAGCCGTTGGGAAAGATCTGGTCTTATAACAACGTGGGTTTCAATATCGCATCACGTATGATCGAAGTGATCACTGGCAAAACCTACGAACGCGCCGCGCAGGAAATGCTGCTTGATCCGCTGGGACTAAAGATGTCGTTTTTCTTTCCGAGCGATATTCTTATTACGCATCGTTTTGTTTCAGGGCATTACAACAAAAATAAAAAAACGCATGTATCACGTCCGTGGGCGATTGGCCGCGCAGGGAATGGCGTGGGCGGCGTGGTCAGCACCGTGAAAGATCTGCTCGCGTACGCACGCTTCCACATGGGCAACGGCAGCCGCATCGTCAAACGCAAAACACTCGAAGCCATGCGTGTGCCACAAATTAGTATGGGCGGGCGCGGTAACATGGGCATCACCTGGTTTATCAGCCCGACAAATAATCCCACACGCTATAGTCATGGCGGTGCGACGAACGGTCAACAGGCCATCTTTTTATTCATCCCTGAAAACGACTTCGCCATTTCGATTCTGACCAACAGCGATGACGGCGGTATTCTCAACACAAACGTGTTGACACTTGCTCTTGAAATGTATTGCGGTATTAAGTCGGCGCTGCCGCAGTCTATCAAAATATCGGTCAATGAATTAAAAGAGTTTACGGGTTCCTATCGCATCGGCACGGAAGCCTTTGATCTGAAGATCAAAAATGGCAGCCTGATGTATCACCATATTCCGCTGGGCGGCTTCCCCACACCAGACAGCCCTCCCGGCCCGGCCGCGCCTCCCATGCGGCTTGCTTTCTATGAAAAAGATAAAACCATCGGGCTGGATGAACCGCTAAAAAATGTGCTCGGCGATTTTATCCGCGATGAAAAAGGGCGCGTGGAATTTTTCCGCATTGGCGGACGCGCGCATAAGAAAATCAAATAACATGGAAATTGACCCGCAGACTCTTTCTCACCAGTCGGTCTACAAGATATTAACAGGTTCGGTTCTCCCCCGACCGATCGGCTGGATCTCTTCCATTGATATGGACGGCCGCCCCAACCTGGCTCCGTTTTCGTTCTTCAATGTGGTGTGTTCCAACCCACCCACGGTTTTATTTTGTCCGCTGATGCGTGGAAGCGATGGAAAGACAAAAGATACACTGAACAATGTGCGTGCTACGCATGAGTTTGTGGTCAATATCGTCAGCGAGGAATTGCTGAATGCGATGAACGCCACATCCATTGAGAGTCCGCCGGAATTTAATGAGTTTGAATTTGCAGGATTAACCCTCACGCCTTCTGTCAGCGTGAAACCGCCGCGTGTAAAAGAAAGTCCGATTCATTTTGAATGCAAGGTGCAGCAGATCGTGGATATTAATGATGCACCGGGCGGCGGCTCCATTGTGATCGGCACCGTGACTCACATCCACGCGGAGGAGAGAGTCATGCTCGGGCCGGATAAAATCAACTTGATGGCTCTCAGGCCCATCGGTCGATTGATGGGAAGCGGGTATTGTCGCGTGACAGATATTATCAAGTTGGAACGTCCAAAAAATATCATTGGAGGATAATTATGAAGAAAATCGTGGGGATATTGTTTATGATTGGGATATTTATGTCGTCTTGTAACATGCCTGCCGCGGGAGTGCCGGACACGCAAATTGCCACTGCCGCCGCATTGACCGTGCAAGCTGCGATCAATGTCACGCCGCTTGCCAGCCCCACTACGGGCAGCGCACAAGTCAACACGGCCACACAAACAACAGAATCGAGTACGCCAACTTATTCCCAACCCATGGCAAGCGTGGGCGAAGTCACCAACTGCCGTACAGGTCCCGGCACAAATTATGAACGCGTTGCTCAAATTTTCCCGGCTGACCAGGTGAAAATCATTGGATTCTATTCGCCAAATTACTGGATCGTTTCTACGAAGGACGGCGAGTGCTGGCTCTCTGGAGAATTTACAACCCCTGTTGGAAGTTTTGCGGCAGTGCCGACGGTCACCGCTCCGCCTACCCCGGCAGGCGGAGCACCTGAAGCCGCCACATTCCCAAAAAACGGCTGGACATATTTCTGCTATGGCCCGGGGTCAGCGGATATTACCCTTTCGTGGAAAGACAACGCGAATACTGAAACGGGTTATCGTGTTATCAGAAATGGGGAAACGATCTCGGAACTGCCAGCCAATTCCAGTTATTTTGCAGAAACAATCTCGCTGCTTTCAGGGCAAAGTGTAAGTTATCAAATTCAGGCCTATAACGAAATCGGCGAAACCAATAGTTCACCTGCCAATATTACCTGCCCGTAGTTTTTAAACCACAAATCAAGACAGATGAAAGGGGTGAGAATTCTTTCAAAGAATTTCCTGTCCATACTGACATTATGAAGAAAAAATCCGCGCCCAGTAACGGGTGCGGATTTTTTATGTTTTACAAAATGCAGATTTCTTTTATTCTTCGCCCATCTGCTCTTTTACTTTTTTGGTATTCTTGCCGCGCTCATCGGTTGCAAGAATGCGCTTGCGAATGCGATAATTTTCAGGAGTTATTTCCAACAATTCATCATCTGAAAGATATTCAATCGCTTCGTCCAAACTCATGGAGCGTGGAGGGGTCAGGCGGATTTCCATATCGCCGCCGGATGCGCGCATATTGGTCAAATGCTTCTTCTTGCAGACGTTGATCGGGATGTCCTGTCCGCGTGCATTTTCGCCGACCACCATGCCTTCATAAACGTTTACGCCGGGGCCAACGAACAACACACCGCGTTCTTCAGCACTCTTAAGCGAGTAAGCCGTGGTTGTACCAGCTTCCCAGGCGACAATGGAGCCGCGCGGACGTGAAGCCATCGGGCCGGCCATTTCATCATAGCCGCGGAAGATGGTATGCATCACGCCTTCGCCGCGGGTGGATGTGAGGAACTGATAGCGGAAGCCGAGCAAGCCGCGGGTCGGGACGACGTACACAATGCGCGTCATACCCTGACCTGCATCATGCATCTCGGTCATTTTGCCGCGTCTACTTCCAAGCATTTCCACGACAACGCCGACAGTTTCAGCGCTGGTCTCGATGTGGACTTCTTCAAACGGTTCAAGCAATGCGCCGTCATCAGCCTTGTGATAAATTACTTCGGGGCGGGAAACCTGGAACTCATAGCCTTCGCGGCGCATGGTTTCGATCAAAATTCCCAAATGCAATTCACCGCGGCCGGAGACCAAGAAGTTTTCAGCCGAGTCGGTTTCTTCAACACGCAGGGAAACGTTGGTGCGAAGTTCTTCAAATAAACGTTCGCGTAATTTTCGTGAAGTGCCCCATGTGCCTTCCTTGCCGGTGAACGGGGATGTATTCACACCAAAGGTCATGCGAACTGTGGGTTCTTCCACTTTAATGGTGGGCAGGGCCACAGGGTTGAGCGGATCGGCCAGGGTTTCGCCAATGGCGATGCCTTCAAGGCCGGCCAATGAAACGATATCGCCCGCTTTGACTTCAGTCACTTCCACCTTGTTCAAGCCTTTGAAGGTGTAAAGATAGCGCGCAGTTTCAGGAGAGTTGGTACCGTCCAATTTCATGCGGGTCAATTTTTGTCCGGCTTTGATCGTGCCAGCAAAGACACGTCCAATGGCGGTCACGCCGCGATAATCATCGTAGCCAAGGGCTGTGATGAGCATCTGCAATGGGGCATCAGGGTCCACTTTGGGAGCGGGGATATGCTTGAGGATGGTATCAAACATGGGCTGCAGATCAGGACTAAGGTCCGCGGTAAGACCCGCTTTTCCGGCAGTGGCCTGAGCATATACAACGGGGAAGTCTGCCTGTTCTTCAGAGGCGCCCAGTTCGATGAAAAGGTCAAATGTTTCGTTGAGCACGCGCGCGGGTTCTGCATCCTTGCGATCAACTTTATTAATGACCACAATTGCTTTGTGCCCCATGGAGAGGGCTTTCTTCAATACAAAGCGGGTTTGCGGCATGGGACCTTCAGCCGCATCGACCAGCAGCAGTACGCCGTCGACCATGTTCATTACACGTTCGACCTCGCCGCCGAAGTCGGCATGTCCGGGAGTGTCGACGATGTTGATCTTGATCGGTAAATTGCTGACAGGGTCAACCAGTGTGATGGCGGTGTTCTTTGCAAGGATGGTGATGCCGCGTTCACGCTCAAGATCGTTTGAGTCCATCACGCGTTCTTCCACGTGTTGATTTTCACGGAAGGTGTGTGACTGTCCTAATAATTCATCCACCAGGGTGGTTTTGCCATGATCAACGTGGGCGATAATGGCAATATTGCGAAGGTCGGTACGTTCAATTTGCATAGGATTCTCTTTATTGTTAATTAGGTTTATTCGATATTGGAAACAATAGACGGTGAAAAAAACGCTTTCCATTGTCCAGAAGCAAAACACACAAAAACCCCCGACGGGGAAGGCCGAGGGCTTATAGTCAATTGTTCGGCGTGCAGTTGTATATTATCAGAGAGCGTGTGATTTGGGAAGGGATTTCGACATCATGTTCATGGCTGTAGCAAAGTCGAAAAAACCTAAACGAGAATTTCGCGAAAAAGCGAATGACGAGAATCTTTTATTGAGTTCCACGAAAACTTGCTCAATTCGCACTTTTCGCGTTGAGCCTACCCCATAAAACCAAGAGTCTGTCAACGGACCTTGGAATAACCATAACATCATGTTCATGGCTATTCCAGGGTCAGGAAAATCTTAACGCGCACACTTGCCCTGGCACTGCCCGCCAGGGCAAGTGTGCGCCGCATGCCACTACAGTCCCCGAAGTGAAACGAGGAAAGTGCAGGTGTTACACGAAAAAACCTTTTCCAGGCTTTCTGGATGCGCTTTTGCAGCCACTAATAAATCGAACTCCCCAGGTGCCGGCATTGCCAACCCGGTAGTTGACCAATTCAAAAAATTAAACTGAACGAGGTTCAGTAAAACAACAGGGCGAGACCGTGATCTCGCCCTATTGTTTTATGCCATTACTTCTTGCTTCAACGCCTGTTCAACTTTCGCTGCGCCAGGGTGACCCGTCATCAACACTTTTTCGTTGACCACTAGAACAGGCGTAGCCATCATGCCATAAGACATAATCGTGGGCAGGTCGGTTATATACTCCACCTGCGCCTGCCAGTTATTCCTTACGACCATCGCGTTGACATCCGCCAGCAAGCGCTTACAAGTGACACAGCCAGTACCGAGAACTTTTATTATTGTCATGAGAATCTCCTAGATCAAAATGTTGAATAAATAACCAGTGATGATAATTGCCGCAGCACTTACGCCGATAAAATGGCAATCAACTGCGGCTTCAGCACACGACGCAGGATAATCATTTCGGGCAGGCTCAAAGCGATCACCGACATCATGAATGCCAGCACCGTGCCAAGCGATGCGCCTTTATCCAGCAATGCACTGACAATCGGGATAATTCCGGCGGGGTTGGAGTATAGTGGAATGCCGATAAGGACTGAAACGGGCACAGACCACCAGGCATCTTTGCCCATGATGCCAGTCAGTGCGTTTTCCGGCACAAAGCCGTGAATGCCCGCGCCGATGGCAATGCCTACTATGACATATAACCAGACCTTGCTTACAATCTCACGAGTGCTGCCTGCGGAGCGATTGATACGTTCCTCCCAGGTTAGTTTTTCTTCCAACGCCATTTGTACACCGCTTCGTGGTTTGATGTCATACACAAAACCTTCCACATAGCGTTCCAGTTTCATGCGCCCCAGGATAAATCCGCTGATCATACCGATGGTAGTGCCAGAAATCAGGTACAGCAGCGCGATCTTCCAGCCGAACATACCGATCAACATAACAAAAGCGACCTCACTTATCAACGGAGACGTGATGAGAAACGTCAGGGTAATGCCCAAAGGAATGCCCGCCTGCACAAAGCCGATAAAGAGCGGCACGGATGAGCAGGAACAAAACGGGGTGACTGCGCCAAAAAACGCCGCCAAGAGATTTCCCACGCCTTCGCCGCGTTTCTCGACAATTGCACGTACTTTTTGCACGTCAATGAAAGTCTGCACCAATGAAATTACAAAGATCATGCCGCTCAACAGTAAAAGAAGTTTTGGCACATCATAGAAGAAGAAGGCCAGCGACTGTCCCAATTGGGAATCCTGCGGCAGTGCGAGCAAGCCATATGCCAGCCAATTGGCGAAAGGCTCAATCACATTGTAGAGAATGAACCAGACTATGGCTGCCAGTGCCACCACTGCCCACGAACGCAGGTCGGCATTGGAGAAAGGCATTTTTTCTTGCTTGGTTAGTTCTGTTTGCATTTATAAATCTCCTGGGTGCTTTATTCGTAAAACTGAATGTAGTTTGGTAAAAAATATATTAAATTTGAATCAATTGCGTCTTGACTGCCTCATCTGCACAATTCGGGCAGGTGCAGGCATTACGCTTCGGTTTTGCCGCTTTTGTGCGGATCCCGGTCACCTTGCGCATGGCGTCCAGTACATCAAAGATTTCAGGACGGATGACACGATAGTAGATATTCAATCCATCGCGGCGATCTTCCACCAGACCAGCGTCACGCAAGACCATTAACTGCTGGGAGATGTAAGCCTGACGATATCCGAAAGTCGCTTCCATGTGACAGACACAAGCCTCACCTTCCCGCAACAGATCAAGGATGGCAAGGCGGGCGGGATGCATTAGCGATTTATAAAGTTTAGTTTCCTGTTCGTAGATTTCCATCTTTCACCTATATTCAATCTTTTGAATAAGTATAAGCCTATCCAACGACGTGTCAATGATGTGCTTTGTCATGGATTTTGGGTGACGGTGTAATCAAACGTCCCGAAGGTTTTTGAACCTTCGGGACGTTTTGTGTAAGATTACTTCACCAATCTCTGATCAGGAGGGCAAGCCTCTGCCGCTGCCGTGACCATCGCCGGATTGGACGAGACTGCACCACCGTAATATTTTTTCTGGAAGAAGAACGCCACATTGACCAACCCGATCATCACAGGCACTTCCATCAGCGGACCAATGACTGCTGCGAACGCCGCGCCGCTGTTGATACCAAAGACTGCAACAGCCACGGCAATCGCCAGTTCAAAATTGTTGCTGGCGGCTGTAAAGGAAAGCGTGGTGGTCTGTGCATAATTCGCGCCCAGACGATGTCCCATCCAGAATGAAACCAGGAACATGACCACAAAATAGATCAGGAGCGGGATGGCGATTCGCACCACATCCATTGGGATCTGCACGATCAGGTTGCCTTTGAGTGAGAACATGACCACAATGGTGAAGAGCAGGGCGATCAAAGTCAACGGGCTGACTCTGGGAATGAATTCCTTTTGATACCACTCCTTGCCTTTCATTCGTACCAATACAAAACGGGTCAGGAAACCAGCAAGGAACGGAATGCCCAGGTAAATGAAGACGCTCTCGGCAATCTGTCCCATCGTGATGTTTACTCTCACGCCATCCAATCCAAACCATGTCGGCAAAACCGTCAGGAATACATAGGCATACACGCTATAGAACAATACTTGAAAGACACTATTGAACGCCACCAGTCCAGCAGCATATTCAGTATCGCCTTTCGCCAGTTCATTCCAGACGATCACCATCGCGATACAGCGCGCCAGACCGATCATGATCAGTCCAGCGATATAGTCGGGGTAACCGCGCAGGAAAATGATGGCAAGCACAAACATCAGCACGGGACCAATGACCCAGTTTTGAATAAGAGAGAGCGTCAGTACTTTCTTATTGCGGAACACATCCCCTAATTCTTCGTACTTTACTTTGGTAAAGGGCGGGTACATCATCAAGACCAGCCCAATCGCAATCGGGATGTTGGTTGTTCCAACAGAGACCGCCGTATTGAAACTCTGGACTCCATCAGGAAACAAGAATCCAATTCCCACACCCACAGCCATCGCCAGGAAAATCCAAAGCGTCAGATAACGATCAAGGAACGAGAGCTTTTTGCTCAGGCTTTGTGTTGCAGCAACTTCAGACATAAATAACCTCCAAATTCAAAATATTATCCAAACTGCGTCAGCAATTTGGTGATTTCAATTTCAATGTCATCGCGCACCTTGCGAAAGTCATCCATGGTATCAGCAATGGCAGGGTCGGGAAAACTATGATGAGTGCGCTTTCCTTTTCCAAGCCAGATGGGACATTCTTCAGCGGCTGAATCACAAACCGTCACGACGAGATCAAAGTCAACGCCTTGAAATTCGTCTGCGCGCTTCGACCTACCCGTGTGTTGGATCCCGATTTCTGACAGAGCCTCCAACGCCTTAGGGTGGACATACCCCGTAGGCTTCGTTCCTGCGCTGACAGCTTCCCAGGTATCCCCCATCCGCGCATTGACAATTGCCTCTGCCATTTGTGAACGGCAGGAATTTCCTGTGCATAGAAATAAAACTTTTCTCATGGTGTTACCTCCTGTTTTTTGGGCAAAGTTGTATCACAACGTGTTCGGGTGCGGGGGGGTTTTGGGGGGCCGCGCCCCTCAAAAGTTTGCCCATTCAAGCACAAGACTCACCGCGGGGTTGGGATAGGCAGCACATGGGCAGGAATAATTTTTCCTTATCTAAAAATTCAAATAGACTATGCAGCTTCAACCGCATTAGCCAGCCAAGTTGTGATTTCGGCAGCTGATGGAATACGTCCCATTGAAACAACTTTTTCATTGATAACCAACCCTGGCGTAGACATGACGTTGTACGCCATGATATCGGGATATTCAGTCACTTTGATGACATCGGCTTGCACATCCATCTGGTCTATAACCTGGCGGGTAATGGCCTCCAGCTTTTTACAGTTGGCGCAGCCTGAACCGAGAACTTTAATAGTTAGCATGTGAACTCCTTATATGTGAGGATTAGGTTTGATTGAGAGAAACAAGATCATGGGTCGGAACGCAAGTAGGACAGCCGCACTGTTCTTCAGGACCCACTGTTTCCATGTGAGGCAGTTCCACGCCCATCATTTGCGCCGCTTGCTGGATGAGCGATAAAACCTCGGGTTTTGCCAGCCGATAAAAAATATATTTTCCTTCGCGTCGTGAATCCAGTAAACCCGCTTGTCGTAAAGCCATAAGGTGCTGCGAAATATAAGCCTGACGATACCCAAGCTGTGTTTCGAGATGGCAAACACAAGCTTCACCCGCACCGATCAGCAGGAGAAGTTTCAGCCGCGCCAGGGGCGAGATAGATTCAAGCAGGGAAACAATGGGTTGTAGAGAATCTTGCTTCATATTCAGCTCCATGAATACATTGTATTACACATTCTCAAATATGAATATGTAGTGTGCCAGGCTTGGGAATGTCGCAAGTTACTGCTCGTGCAAGGGTTTCCCCTGCAATTTACAAAAAACAGTCAAACTTTCCCCAATTCTCTCCGAAGCCTGTTTCCCTACACCAATCATGGCATGGGAACAGGGCAGATCACACTTGTGATTCAGGAGGCAACGGAAACATTGCCTTCCCCCCATTTGGAAAGGAGACTAACCCTCGACTCATTTGAGGCTGTTCCTTTCCATAAGGCAGCCTTTTTGTTTTTTGGAGTTCCAGAATGAATATTCAACCCCTGCTTGAAAAATCCTCCGTGACCATTCCCATCTCTGCCCGCGCCAGATCCTCAGCGTGCGCATGGGCTTATGTGGGCTCAAGGCATTGGGTTTATCCGCAAATCAGGGTAGCAACGCCTGTTAGTCATCACCGAAACGGACGGCTGTTTTGCCGATGGCCTGACTGCGGCAACGGATTGCACGGTTGGGCATCGTACCTTGCGCGTGGAGGACTATGGCAAGGCGGCAGCAACCTTCGTGGATACCCAGACCGGGCTGACAATCCGTGTTGCGCCAGCTTTGGATATTCGCGAACAGGCGTACCAATTTGCACCGGATGAACCCCGCCATTATTTTGCCCAAATGCAGGCGTATCAGGTCATGCCTGATGGTGTGATGTTTACTGTCACTGAGGTACAGTTGAAGACACCCATCGAAGCCATCGTCTCACGCCCAGGCATGCGAGTCAATTGTGATGTGCGGCGAAGAGATCATGAATGAGCGTGAAGTTCGTCAAAACGGCACGATATGCTCCGTCGAGCATGCACAGGACATGCGTATTATCAACTTTCCGTTTCACTTTCCATATATGAATTACTTCATAAAAACCTGCACATCTGATCAGATGTGCAGGTTTTTAATTTCTATTGGTTAAACAGCAGCCAGTACCAAAAATTTCTTAATATCGAACAATCGTGACTGGCAATAAGCCGCATCGCTAAAACAGCTATTCAGGCTGTTCCTTCTGTTCCTTTTCCTTCTTCTTTTCCTTTTCTTTTTTCTTTTCTTTTTTTTGTTTTTCTCCCCATGCGTAAATACTCTCAACAGGGATATTTAAAGTGTAGTTCTTCTTTTTGATAATAGGGGATTTTGCGTCTACCAATACAACGCAATCACCCTCCAACTCTTCAAAAGTTCCGTCTACAATGATTCCTGCAAGTACAAGGGAAATTTGATCCCCTTTATTAAGATGTCGAAAATGGTCAAGTGTTGTAGTCATGAATTAATCCTTTTAGTGCTGATATTTTATTGTGATTCCAAAGGTATTGTACATTGATTCCAAATGTATTTTTAAAACGTTAACAAAACTTGTCACCTGAGTATAAATTGCCCATTCTACGTATTACAAGAAACCTAACCCGTTACCTTGCCTGCTCTGGCATCGGCACAGGATTGAATGAACTCACAGCTCATCGGGTCAATTTCGCCGAAGCGATCAATCCGATGAAGCGCTGAGTCGATAAATGGAGCAAGACCAACTACCAGTTCAGAAATGAAGCGTCCGATTCCGCCAGACATGCAATGCCGGCTCCGGCGCAGCCTGTGGCCGCGATGAATCCATCCAAATCTGGAAAAGCACCTAAAACAAAATTTCCATCGGGTGTGTAGCTGGAAAGGCCTTTGATGTAATTTGAAATTTTTATGTTATTCGCCAGAGGTAAAAATTTTCAAAAGCCGGCATTCCTTCCATTAAGGATTCCCAGCCGTTTGAGTCTTGATCAAAAAAATACCCATTCATACTTTGCGGCAATTGACGGGGGTCAACGCTAAGCGATTGTGTTTCACGAAAGCCAAACAATAAACGATTTGATTCAGGATGGGCATATGCGCGCGCATCTGGAAGAATAACGAAAGGCTGATCTGTGAAGATATTTCAGCCAGTTGACGGATTCCATTTTGATGATCGGGTGAAACGGCAGCGTATACACATCCGGTTTGGTGCATACCCAGAGATTGGCCGGTGAGTGTTTCGATCTCTGCCATTGCTTTATAGGTTTCGATCACCATTGAGATATGGTCAGATTTAAAGCGGCCGCGAGTTAATAAGCCGGCCGCAAGGCTGGAGTTTCCCTGCGCAACTGAATCACGTTCGAGCAAAAGTACACGCCCGGCTTTCTGTTTTGCCAGGTAAAGCGACAGCACCCCAAGCACTCCACCTGCGCGAGACGAAATTCAATATCATCCAATACATCTGGAAGATCCCAAATACCTTCGATCACATAATGAGCGTCAGTCTGATAGAACTGTGCTTCAATTTTTTCGAGCGCGCTTTCTTTATCTTCCTCTGAGAGTGCGTTAACTTCTGCTTCCTTCAAGCCAAGTAAATTTCCGGTCAAGGATAAGCCAACGGTCCACATGCCGGCATTCAAGCCTTCTTCAATGTCGACCAATGTATCACCAACTTTTACGATGGCCTGCATCGGGAAAACGCCCAATTGAATTGCATTCTGATAGCACATCCACGGATAAGGCCGCCCGGCAGGGACTTCATCGGGGCAAACGATGCAATCGGGTTCGTAGCCATTTTCTTTGGCTTTCGGCGCAAGGATATCCATCATTGAGCGGAGGTAACCAGTAGTGGTGCCGATCTTCATATCACGGTCACGCAGTTCCTGCACCACATCCAAAAATCCGGGAATTGGTTCTCAAATTCCTTTAAGACCGAAATTTGTAATGGCACAAAGTTATTGAAGAGTGTGTCAATATCGTCTTCTGAAGCGGGCTTGCCGTGTGCGGCAATCCATGCTTCGGCTACCTGAGGGCGGGCGAGAATGGTGCGAAGATGATCCTTCTTCATCAATCCCATGCCAGAACGCGCATCTTCAGGGGTGATCTTTACGTTTTGATCCTCAAACAGACGCAGAAAAACAGCTGTCGGGCGAATGAACCGTAATCCACAGCAGTGCCAGCCCAATCCAAAATGACGGCTTTTAAGAGTCCATGGTAGGAGCGTTGATAAACAAAGTCCATTTTTTTATTCCTCATTCTTTTCAGAGATATGTATGTTCATTTCAACTAGCGTTTTGGCAATGGCTGAAAGTAACGCTTTTACATCTGCAAGCCCAAGCCGCCCGATGTGGCCGATGCGAAAACACAGGCACAAGACCGTTTCAGGAAACCAGGATAAGTACGTCAAGGATTGTCATTTGCAATATGGATGGTCTATTTAATGCACAATAACCCAAGCATAACCATCTGTTAAACAGATTTATCCTTTTATTTCTTATAATTTTCAATGCGATTGAGAATATTGAGGGCGTGTTACCTGTTGAATAAGCAAACTCGTTGCTCCAGTTATCACTGACCAACTTAGGAACGTATCATGCTGAGAACTTGCAGGTTTGGCTTTTCCCGCCCTATAACGGTCTCACTCTCTCCATTTTCAATAAGAAGACAGTACAGCTTGGATTTCGATGTAGCTTCAATTTATAGGGCGCTAGTGATTGATGAATACTACACTTAGTGTGCTGACTACTTCGTTCATCCACTCTAGATTACAGGTAAAACAAATGGAAATAGAAAGTGCGGCGAATTAAAACTTACGAGATGAATTTCCAGCTGCGCCATGTTTTTTCCAAGGTCGCTTGCCTTTCCCACGCCTTTCGTTTATCTTTTAACATGATATACCTCCAATTAAGCTTCGTTTTTCAAAAGCTTGGCTTATATCAGAGGTCTATCTTTTTTTACCCCTTATTTATTAAATTCGGGGTGTGCATATTTTTTGTTGTATAAATTTACGCTTACGGCAGATTAAATGTCTTCACGAGGAAGACCGCCATCTGCGCGCGGGTAACTGAGCTATCGGGGCAGTAATTACCACCGCCGCATCCGGCAGTGATGCCATCGGCCACCAGTTGCTTGATGAATGGAGCTGCCCAATAATTGACTGCCATGTCACTGAAGCCGGTGCTGCCCCCCACCGCAGGCGGAGCATAACTGGAGCCGTTTTTGGCTTTCAAAAGGAAGATTGCCATCTGCGCGCGGGTAACTGTGCTGTCGGGACAATAGTTTCCAGCACCACAGCCGCTGGTGATCCCTTCGGCGGCAAGTTGCTTGATCCACGCTGCTGCCCAGTGATCGACAGCGACATCAGCAAAGCCGGTATTGCCGCTAATGGCAGGTGGCGTATAGCTTGAGCCATGCATGCCTTTCAATAAGAAGACCGCCATCTGCGCGCGGGTCACGGTGCTATCGGGGCAATATTTTAGCAGAGTGACCGAGCATCCGCCAGTGATGCCGGCACTGTACAAGCGGTCTATGAATTGCAAAGCCCAGTAATCTGAAGGAACATCAAGGAAGGTTACATTCACCAGTTTACATCATCCAGGTTAAAGGTGACTACCTGCCCAGCTGTTACCGTGGAAAAAGTTATTGTGTGGGGACCATTATTGGCAAAGGAACTGATATCCACTAAAACTGGAGTGTATGTTGGGTATAAGTACTGCTGGGTTGCATTGGCTGAAAATACAGTCACGCCATCCACCTTGGCCAAAAAGGCATCTGCCGCATCACTTCCGGGTGCTGCATAGCCAATCCAAAGGTAAAACTGGAGTTTGAGATTGGGAAAGCCATTGGGAAGGGTGATGATCTGCGAAACATAACCCGTCTCAATATTTGGAGTGCCACCAAACCAGATCCAACCATTATATGATCTCGGCCCAGCCGTTCCTCCGCCATTTCCGCAATTGGTAGCGATGCACCAAGGCACCCCAAAGTTTACGGAATATTCCGACCAGAAAGGGCTGGAAGAATGAAACTCAAAGCTGGAATCTTTAAAGGTGGAAAATGATACAGTGTAATTCTGATCAGTTTGGTCTGCGGCCAAATTACTATAGATTCGTTTTGCTGGTGTGAAACCGTAGCCCGGCTTAGACGGTGTGACTGCGCCAGACCAGCCCAGCCACACTGGAATTGAGTAATTGCCACTGCCATCTGCGGTAACGGGCCCTGATAAGTGCGCCTTCGGTATAACTCAGGGTGGCGCCAGGAATGCCGGCATTACCGGTAATATTGATGTGTATCGCAGGCACTTGACCTTCAAAGCGCCAATATCACAGGCAATACCCACAGGACGGGATATACCCCGCTGGTCGGTTGCAAGACAGAAGCGTCGTCATTGCCCACGGGATTACCAGCATCGATTGCCGGACTGCCAGCCATAAGCGCATATGTGAGAGTCGGCCCGCCGTTATCCTGAAGAGACGCCCAGGCCCGGGCTCATTGGATTGGTACTCGTGCCAATCAGATCGCCCGTGAGATTGAGGCGCGCATCCATCTATAACGCCGATTAGGTTATAGCCATGGCTTGTCAGCGCCCTGACAATCAGGAGCATTATTAGCCAGGATACTGTTTTTTATAACAAGACGGGCGCCATATGATGAAATACCTGCTTTTGCATTGTTGGTGATGGTGCCATTGTTGATCTCCATGTTGACAAGAGGGCCTGAAGCACTAATCGCCTGTGAATTTGTGTTTCCAGTGACTGTACTGTTGTTGAGTATGAAGCTGCTGGCGCCACTGGTATCTATTCCACTACCGTTTTGAAGTGCGGAATTTCCACTTACCAGGCTGTTATTCATAACCACGGTACCAGCATTGTTTGTAATGCCACCGCCT
>NZ_JADJUO010000020.1:0-123794 GCF_016717045.1 Candidatus Villigracilis proximus
CGGGCGGTTGATGAATTCCTGGCCGGCTGGCAGGCTGGTATAAAAATAATACAACTGTCCATCGGGGGCAAGGTAGGGATCATCTGCAAAGTGAAATGTGCCGGTGCCCGGGTCGCCGTTGATCAGCGTGGTCACCGCGCCGGTGGATGTATCCACACGCCATAAGCCGGGTGCGAACATGCCAAGTGATGGATACGCCGCATAAAAAGCGGAACCATCTGCGGTTAACTCTGTATTGCCGCAGCAAATGAATGCGCCTTCTCCATCTTTCAAGCGGACAAACGCGTTACCGTTCGGGTAATAAATCGCGGCCGAGGCGCCTTCGTAATAACCAAGAGTAATGATCAACTTACTGCCATCGGCAGTGTATTTTTCAGGCCAGTACATTTCCTGCGGCACGAGCAATCCGTTTCCGAGATCATTGATTTGATTCTCCAGCACACGGTTGGATTGTCCTGAAACGATCGAATAAAAGTTCAGACCTTTATATCCAAAGGCGATCGTTTGCGCATCAGGTGAAAAAACGGGATTGGAAATATTTGTAAGATAAGGATTATTTTCATCAGCGACTCCGCCATCCACGATCATGGCGCGGTTGCTGCCATCGGCGTTGACGGTGTACATTTTATTGTTGGTGATATAGACCACGCTTCCATCCACCACTGAAACATCATAATATTCCACCTTCGCGGGTTCAAAGGTGATCTGCGTCACGGTCTTGCCGTCTCTTTCAAGGCGATAGACTTGTGCCAGCGCGGCGCTGTCGGTGTTGAGAAAATAGATCGAATGCGGGAGCAGGCTTGAGGTTGGAGGAAGAGGCGTAACGCCCGTTTCAGGAGCCGGGCGCGGATGCTGTCAGCGCTTGAAATGTGGCGGCGACAATTGTTTCCACATTAACTGGAGCGGGAGCCGAACCTCCCAGCGGATTGGCGCAGGCGAGGGCGGCGATCAAAAGCAAGATGAGCGCGAAAAAAAGTCTTGAATTTTTTTGCATGGTTACCTCATATAAAAAAAGACGTTAAACAAGTGGGGATTTCCATGCTTAACGTCTTTATTGAGCAGATGAATATTTACACTTGTTCGAAGTGCTGCACCGGAACAACAAACAAGGTTGCGCGTTTCTTTTCGCCTGAAGAAGGTAGCGCATCACGCACAACTTTGATGGCCGCATCCACCTGCGGATCTTCAACACCCAGCAGCATGGTCACAACTCCGCTGCGCATAAATCCGCCTGTGGATGCCACACGCGTCACGCGAAAATTTTCAGCCGTGAAAGCGCGTGTCAGCGTATCGGCGTCGTTGTCCTGCACAATAATAATGATCATTTTCATGGTGGTATCTCCCATTAGATTTGTTCAAATCTTTCAACAGGCAGGGCAAAGACCGTGGCGCCGCCCACAGTGACGGGTACAGGCGCGGGCATCGGCATTGGCGAACCTTCAAGCGGCAGGGTCATATATTCAATCCGCTGACGGCAGGCCGTGTGCAAGGCATCGAGTGCCTCCTTTTCTTTTGCAACCGGCAGGCCGATCAATAAGGTCGCATTGCGGCGGCCCAAAAATCCGCCGGCGCTTGAAAGATAAGTTAACGATGCGCCAATTCCCTGAAGCGCTCTGGTTGCAGTTTCAAGGTCTTGATCCTGAATCACTGCCACCAATAATAAATGGACTGGAGATGTTGTCATTTTGATTCTCCTAATTTATCAAGACCATATGCTTTAAACACGGGCACTGCCAGAAGCACGCCACTGCCTGGGGTATTTAGATCGCCCGTAATACGTTGTGTGGCGGCGAGAATCTTTTCTATCATGGCTTCTTCTTTTACGACAGCAAAGATCGTACGGCTGACCGTTTCCGGTGCTTCGTAAAAATCATCAAGCGAGGGAATAAGCGGAATATCATCGCGTATGCCCTGCTTTTGAAGGATCCTCTCCATGCCGGTGCTGAATTGGACAGGTGCGCCATTCACGCCGGCGTCATTCCATTCTTTAAGCACTTCCTCCAACAGATCAGGATTATACAAGAATAAAATGACCAGATACATTAGGATTCCTCCGATTCTTTCGTTTCAACGGTAACTGGGGCCTGCTCTGCCTCAATGGGCTTTTTCTTTTCCTGATCTTCTTTCTTCGCAAACAATGCCCGCAGAATGGGCGGGGTGACCAGTGTGGTGATCAGCACCATAACGACAATTGCAGAAAACTCTTCTGCGTTTACCAAATTATCCTTCACGCCCACGCTGGCAACAATAAGCCCCACTTCACCGCGCGAGATCATGCCTGCGCCCAGTTGAATCGATTCGTGCCGCGAAAGTCCGCCGAGGCGCGCGCCCCAACCTGAACCGATCCATTTGCCGGCAATTGCCACCACAATTATAACAATTGTAAAAAGTAACGCCTGTAATTGAAACTCACGCAAGTCAATGGACAGACCGATATTGACAAAGAAGATCGGCACGAACAAGCCGTATGCGAGCGCATGCATGCCGGTTTCAATTCTCTCTTTTTCGTGTGTGCGCGCCAGCATCAGCCCTGCTAAAAATGCGCCGGTAATGGCAGCCATGCCGCCAAAATATTCAGCAGCGATTCCATAGGCCAGCATGATAACGAGGGATATGGTGAGCAAGCCCTGACTAATGGGAAGTTTGGAAAAACGACGAATGGCCCATGGCAATGCCCATAAACCGAACATGACCGAGAGAGCAAGGAACAAGACCATACGGACAACGATAATCAAAACATCGTATGTACTTCCACCGCCGCCTTGCAGGGCGAGAAATACAGAAAGCAATAGGATAATCAAAATATCATCAAATACAGCCGCGCCTAACAGGCTTAATCCAACACGGCTGCGCAGGGCTTTTAGTTCGATCAAAGTCTGGGCTGAAATGCTGACGCTGGTGGCGCCAAGTGTCAGTCCAAGAAAGATCGAGGCAGATTGATCCAATCCAAAGAGCAGGCCTGCTCCCCATCCCAACAATACAGGCCAGATCACGCCCATCAATCCGGCAAAGGCGGCCACACGCAAATTCTTTCTCATCTCACCGAGATGCAATTCCAGGCCGGCGAGGAACATCAATAACAATACGCCAAGCTCGCCAAGTTTGGCAACGGTTTCGGTTAATTCATGTTCGATGAATGGCAGGTTAAGTATATTAATAACGGACGGGCCAAGGATGATCCGCCACCAGTAATTCGCCCAATACAGCTTTGGTGCGACCCCAGAGAATGTTAATAAACACCCCGCCATTTCCTTGCAGACGCGACGAGGCGGTTCCAGCAGAATGATCAAACCAAAAGTGAGAAACGCCGAGTTGAAGAAATAGGGTCGATATTGTGTTAATGTCATGATAGCTCGAAAAATAATTGTGGATTAAACTTTTCCCTTGAATTTATCAAGGTACTCTTTGAGTTCGATCATTGGCGGGCGTTCGCCTTCGGCGATCTCTTCAACATCAAGGAAGAAACGATCCTGTTCATAGCGGATCATCTTCATGGTTTTATTAATGTTTTCCAGGATGCCCTGTCCATATTTGATCTCCAGTTTTCTGATGACTGCCTGAATAATGGCGAAGGACATTTTGCCCAATGCTTCCAACGGCTGGTTGTGATGGATGCGTTCCTGCAAATCAACCTGGGCGATCGAACTTAATCCAAACTTGTCGAGCATGTCTATTAATAAGCCGATCTCAACGCCGTAGCCTGAGAAGAATGGCAGTTGTTCCAGCACTTTGCGCCTGCCGCCATACTCACCAGAAAGCGGCTGGACCATGCCGGAGAGTTCGGGGTAAAACAAATTAATGAGCGGGCGCGCAGTTAACTCGGTGACACGTCCGCCGGAACCGGCTTGCATTTTGTTGCCGACTTTCAAAGGGCGGCGATAAAATCCTTTGACAAAATCAATTTCAGGCCGCAGAAGAAGCGGGGCAATTAATCCATAAATAAAACGCGGATGAATGTTCACGATATCGGTATCGATCCAGATGATGATGTCGCCGCGCGTGCAATATAGACTCTTCCACAACGCCTCGCCTTTTCCTCTACGTGCGCCGTGTTGCGGCAATATCTCTTGATGAATGTGAACTGGCACGCCGATCTTTTCTGCGATCTGGCGTGTGCGGTCTGTGGAGTTTGAGTCGATCAACACGATCTCGTCTAACAGCGGATAGCGGGTCATTAAAACATTCTTGATCGTTCTAAGCACCCGGCCGACTGTCTGCTCTTCGTTGAGCGCCGGAAGCGCGAGGCTGATGGTCAGGTTTTGTTTTTGCTTCAGGGAAAGTAAATACTTCAGATCAGAAAATTCATCGGCGTGAAATGTATTTTCTGCAAACCATTTATCCACCAGAACAGAAATGGCGGTTTGCCCGGCCTCTTCACTGGCGGGATTTATTTCATAAGGCAGTTTTGTTTTGACAACGATCACGCCGTTGCGGCTCTCGCGCATGATCTTTTCAGCAACCGGCCCAATGGATGGGACTTCGTCTATCGGGCGCGCTGATGCGCCCATGATGAGCAGATCATATTTTTTTGCAGCTTCAAAAACCGCATTGATGGGATTATCGGTCACAATTTCTTCGCGCTTAATTTCAGGCAGATTCTTCAGCACACGGTCAACGCCTTTAAAGGCCACATCCTGATCACGTGTGATGTTGTTCGGAAAAAGATGAAGAGATGAAATCTGGGCGTTGTTTGAATTGCGGATCGATAATGCAATGCGTAAACTTAACTCGGCGTATGGTCCGCCGCGGATGGGGATCAGCACGTTCTTAACTGCCGCTCCGATGTATTGGTTGACAATGGCAATGTTACATGGCGCCTGCGCAAAAACTTCCGCGATCGTGACATTCAGAGAATCAAAGTGACAGGGCCATTCGAGCAACAACAGGTCGACATCTTCACGTTTTACAACATTTATCAGCTCGCTCCAGGGATTGTGCGAAACATTCACCTGCGCCCACTTGTCTCCTCTTTTTACCTTGTAAAGTTGTTTGAGCGTTTGCCGCAGTTTGCGCGCATCGATGGTTGCTGTGCTGAGTGACTGATGCTTGGGAACATGGATAAAGCCGGAGAGATAAACATTTTCATCGCCCGCGATCGAATGCGCGGCATGGATCGCGGATTTCTGGTCACAGCCAGCGAGAACAGGCACAAGAACTTTTGCAATAAAAGCGTTTTGAGGGATGGGGTACATTGTGTCTCCTTTTATGGTTTCAGTATGGATGCGATCTTTGTTGAATAAATACGCTCCCATGTAAATTGTTCGCGGACAGACGTCCGCAGGCCGAAGACTTTATCCTGCTTGAAATGCTCAGCCAGCATTTTTGCCGCACGGTCTGGATCCTCATTTGGAGAAAAGTAACCGGCGAATTCACCGCCAAGTTTTTTTAATGGAGTAATGTCTGAACAAAAAACGGGAAGGCCTGCAAAGCCGGCTTCCAAAATGGGAATACCAAATCCTTCTTCAAAACTGGGCAGCAGAAGCGCATCGGCAAGTTTATAGAAATCTGAAATGACTTCGTCAGAAATATATTCATCTGTTAATTCTGCGAGAAAATGCGCGGCGTTTTTTAATCCTAACGCTTCGCGCAGGGCGATCAGTTTTTCAAAGTACTGAAGATTGGCAGAGTTATGCGGGCCCAGCGGACCGGTCACGATCATTTGTGCAGACGGAAATTCATTTCGCAATGATGCCAAAATCTGCAAAGCAAATTCAATATTCTTGCGTGATGTGATCCGAACGGGCAGTAAAAGCAAAGGACTGGCCTGTAACAGGTCAAGTCTTTTTATGTAGCCAAGAGTCTGTTCTTCCAGTTTGAGAAACTTCCCCAGATCCACACCATTGGGAATAACATGGATTTGGGATTTGTCGATCTGCATCAACTCAGCCAACTCAATTTGACGCATCTCAGAGATCGTGACTTGAACTGCTTCAGGCCATGCGGTTTTTAGCAAGCTCCAGGGATAGCCTGCGTGCAATTCCTTTTGATAACGCGGCGTTGTCCATGCCAGATCGTGATGCCAGAGGATCAAACGCGGAAGTTTGCCCGCAATATGCAATTGATGAAGCGCGGCAGTTCAGTGCGAGATTCTTATTCAGTGAGCAAATATTATGCACGATCAAAACATCCACGCCGATCAAAGCGGACTGTAGTTGTTCGCCAAGTTCATCGCGCAGCGTTTCAAAATCTGCTGTCACTTCACCGCGATCCAACTGATCTTTCACTTCTGTCACACGCGCATGACGCGAATCGGCGAGAGGAATCACAACCAGTGGAATATCTTCACTCAAGGCTTTTCCGCGCGCCGCGATCAACCGCACGGAATGTCCGCCGGCAGACATTAAATATGCGTGATGCGCGACCACACTTTCCACACCGCCCACGATCGGCGGGACTGAATAATGCAAAATAGCAATGTTCATATTTGCTGTCCCAAACAATCAGCGAGGATCGATTGCAAACGGCGCTCCAAAACGGTAAAAGAGAAATGCCGCTTTGCAAGCTGATAATTTTCCTCGGCCCATTCATGCGCCTGTGTGGGATGTTTCAAAATATGCCGCACCATTTCAAGCGTATCTTTATTGATAAAACCATCAAACCAAACTGCGCGAAAACCTTTTGGCTTAATATCCACTTCATAGATCGAATAGTTATTCACCAAAATCGGACGGCGATAATATACAGCTTCAAGAAACGCATTTCCAAACCCTTCAATGCTGGATGGATACGTAACCAGATCGGCATGTGGATACACATCCCCAAGCGTATAAATCTTTTTGCCATCCGGTGTGACTCCGCGCTCATCCTGCACCTGATCTGATTCAAAACGAACGGTCACATCCAACAGATGAGCATATTCACGCACACGCTGTTCGTAGTCTGTGCCTTCGTCACCGGAGGCGTGCGAGATGACCAGCTTTGCAGGCAGTTCCAGTCTGCGTACAAGTTCAACGGCGTGTTCAATGCCTTTGCGTTGAATGACTCGCGTGGGTTGTAGAAAAAAAAATTCAGTGTCAGTGATGCCGAAGTCTTTCCGGACAGTTTCGGTGTACGAATCTGATGCGGGCGGCGGGGAGTCAAAATCCATCACGTTGGGAATCACACGCGACGCCAATCCATAGCGTGATGCGATCTGCTGCGCCTGCAACGAGTTGATGACCACGTGTCGAATCGATGGCAGGCCGGGTGGAAAAGCCGCCGCGAGATAATCGCCCACGCAATTCGCCTGAAAGCGCTGACGCTCCCAATGAAAATCATGATGATGCGCGATGGTGGGAAAACCCGTCTCGGCGATGAATTCTGTGATCGCCAAACCCAGCGGCAGATTAAGCGGGATCGTCACCGCATTTTCGATGACCAGAATCTCCAGATCAAAACGATGCGCAAATTCGTACAACTGCTCTTTGAGATATTCCTTCAACTCATTCACACGGCGCGTCATTTGCGGCGGGCGGATATACACCGAGAAAAATCCTTGTGCAATTTTTTGATCTCAGGATGTGTGGCGCGCCTCCTGTGTGACGGTCCAACTGCCCGAATACGCCTGTTGATTTATTTTTTCAATTTCAGGATGACGATAAAACGCCTCAGGCGTGACGTGAGACTGGTCGCTGTTTCGATCACATTCGCCAGCGAAATAGAAACACCTGTGCCCAAGCCGCTCGAAGACCGTTGCCCATTTTTGCGTTTCAAGTGAAACGCCGTCTGTGCCCGCGAAACGGGTGGAAATAAAACCGATATGATGTGTCATAGTTTCATCCATAAGATTTGATAAGGTTCAAGGGTGATCTCAGAGATCGGCAAAGACCGGCCTGTAAAAAGGTCTGCTGCTGATTCAAATTCTGTCGCAGCCATAATTTTCTGCGCACTGACATTATGTAAACATAACACGCGCGCTTTTTCATCAGGTGAAATGCGCTCCACAGCAAACACGGCCGGATGAATATTTAATATGTTCTGCCGTCCATGCGGATGAAATGCGGTCGTGCTTTTTCTCGCGTTTAATAGCTGACAATATCTTGTGAAAACTTTTGAACGCAAAGAGTCTTCATCTGCAAGTTCACTTTGCAAAATATCAAAATCACATTTCTCACGGTTGATCGTGCGGTTGCGGCCGGTTTGTTGCACGCCGTCAAGCCATCCGCGCGAACCGAATAAGCTGTGGAAATAAATTCCCGGCAGGCCTGTCAGTGCAAGTATAATGGCTTGCGCCGCAATAAACCGCTTAATTTGCAAACTCAAAGATTCGTTTCCATTTGGATTCGAGAGCGCATCAAAATAATTAACGTTCATTTCATATGGACTTTGTGTTCCGTCAGCGTTGTGTTTGTAGGAAACCAACCCACCGTGCGCGAGGGTTTTATCGACCAGTGAGTTAATCTCAGCGTTCGATAATATTCCCCGGACGGGATTCAGGCCAACGCCGTCGTGTGAAGCGAGAAAATTGAAGAAGGTTGTTTTATCAGAAGGAGGGATCAACGTCATCGCCCAGTTGGATAATGCCTGTGCATCACCAGTGTGGAAAGTGTGCAGAGTCAACGGCGGCAGGGCGAAGTTGTACACGAGTTGCGCCTCGTTCGTGCCGTCGCCAAAATAGGAGATGTTATCGGCGTGTGGCACATTGGTTTCGGTAATGAGATGCACATGCGCAGCAACTTCATCCAACGCGGCACGCAGTAATTGAATCACATGATGAGTGTGCGGCAGATGAATACAGTTCGTGCCGATCTCTTTCCACAAATACGCGATTGCATCGAGGCGGATGAATGTTGCGCCGTGTGCCACATATAAAAGCAGGGTGTCTAAAATTTCAAGTAATACTTCGGGATTTTTGAAATTGAGATCGACCTGATCTGCACTGAAAGTTGTCCAAACTTGTTTCTCGCCAGATGGCGTCTTGAAGATTGTCAACAGCGGCAAAGCCCGTGGACGAACCACCTGTGAAAGATCGGGCGCATCTTCGACCACAATAAAATAGTTTTTGTAACGCGGATCATCCTGTAAAAACGCCTTGAACCAGTCACTTTCTGCCGAGATGTGATTAATGACGCCGTCGAACATTAAACGAAAATCATTTTGCATGGCAGAAACATATCTTCCCAATTGCCGAGAGATGAATCCACTTTGCGATAATCGACAACTGAAAAGCCATCGTCAGAAGTCCACGGATAGAAGGGCAGAATGTGAATCCCGCCGATGACCTGAGCCAAATATTGTTTGCAAAATCTAGCAAGCGTTTGCAGCGGATTTGCGTTCTGCGATTGGACTTGATCGCCATAAGTAATGAGAATGGAATCATGCTCGGTTAATTTGCCATCGCGCATCTGAATACGTGGACGATACGCATCCAGTAACTTTTGTGCGCGGTCAAGCAGTTGCGGCGCTTGATCTTCTCCGTACAAAAAGATGAGATGAGTGAGAATTTCGCTGCTTGCCATGCTTTTTTTATGTTGATTAACTTTAAAAGTCATAAATTTTTATATCATGCTTTTTTTGGCTTAAGATTAATTCCCTGTAAAATAAAAAGAGACAGCCTTTGCTTTATAAAGCAAAGGCTGTCTCTTAATGAATCTTGTAAAACTTACATTTCAACGATGCAGGCTTGTTCTTCTTTTACGATCACACTTTCGCCGTTTAAGAATGTCACCACGGTTTGTTCCAGTCCGCGCACAATGGTGATGCCTTTGTATTTAATGGTCACCGGCCAGGGGAATAAATTGCGGCCTTCGAGTTTTACTTTTGTTGAAGAGAGAATGGTCACGCCCAGCGCTTGCATGAATAATCCCACAGGTGCGAAGCCTTGCAATGAATTGCGTTCGCCGATGCCTGTGCCTTTTTCTGCGTGATAGCGTTGGTAAAAAGAGCGGTTCTGTTTTAAGTTTTGAATGACGGCACTCATCAAATGCACGGTCAGGCGTGTGGCTTCGGCGCGGAAGCCGTAGATGAGCAGACCTTCGCCGATCAACTGATTCCACGGGAAGGTAACGCTCATCGAAACTGCATCCGCTTCGGGGTCGGGAGAAACGGCGAGGGAGGGAAATCCAAACGGCCGGTCAAATCTATCCGCTGTGGAAATGTTACGTCCGATCAACGCGTTGGCTTGTTGTGCTTCGGGAATGCCCGCCCAAAGCGGAAGCGCGAGTGTGATGTCTTCGCCGGTGGTGTCAATTAATTTCACAATAACTTTATCTTTTTCATCGAGGCCGGTGATGCCGATGCGGCCGACGCGTGTAAATAATTTCTGAGTGGTGGCAACCAATCCGCCAGTGCGCCATTGGAATTGATGGCCCAAAATGGTTTCAACTTCACCTTTGGATTTTGTGAAGTATTCGCTGATCTCCACTTCGGGGCGCCTCGCTGCCGGATTTTTGGTCTGGATCTCGATCAACAAGCGGACTCCACGCTCGAACTCCACTTTCGGACGCAGGTTACCGTCACCTCTTTTCTTTGCGATGACCTTGCCGGTTGAGACCAGTCCCGTTTCGCGGTCGCGGTACGAATAAAAACTTTGATTCGCATTCCAGCTTGCCGCGAGGGAATTTTTTAATGATTCAGCTTGTGATTGCACAAGCATGGTTTCTTCTTCGTGCTTGCCGAGTTTTCTTGCGATCTGCACAATGGATCTGGCTTCGCGATACAGCATGGCTTCAAGTGACGGGCTGTGTACGAGGGAAATATCCAGGCCTTGCGACCAGGGATTCCAAACATCAAAGATGGGATTGTCGTCGAAACCGGTTTGTAAAATGTGATCCCATTCGGGCGCGCCATCGCGGTTGCGATCATGCGTGGAAGAGAACCAGGCCCAGAAAAATTTAATTAATTTTGGAAATACTTCCGCGAGAAAGGCATCATCTTGTGTGGTTTGATAATAGCGCCACGCAAGGCTGGCGAGTAATGGCGCGGCGATCAACTTTCCGCGCTGACCGGAGATGCCGGGTTTGCCATCCACTTCACCATCTTCATTTTGGGTGGAAAGAAAATTGAGGATGAGATTTTTTGTGACCTGCGGCGCACCATGCAAAATGCTGGAGATGTAATAGGACTCCAGCGGAGATTGTCCATTCCATGATGGCGGATAATCTGCACCGTCACCTTTGCGTGAGAATCCGTTGTCAATATGG
Organism: Candidatus Villigracilis proximus; assembly: GCF_016717045.1. Classification (NCBI taxonomy): domain Bacteria; kingdom Bacillati; phylum Chloroflexota; class Anaerolineae; order Anaerolineales; family Candidatus Villigracilaceae; genus Candidatus Villigracilis; species Candidatus Villigracilis proximus. The sequence goes on from NZ_JADJUO010000020.1 coordinate 11,121, forward strand.
CGCGCATTGACAAACGATGGATTTGGCAATTGTTCACTGCCGCTGAAGAACAGTCCATGCGCGGCTTTTTGACTGAATGCGAGTGCGGCATCCCAATCCGGGTCACCGGTGCGGATGTCTAATACTTGCGAGGCATCGAGCATTTCAATGCGGGCGCGTTCGGCTTCCCACGGACGCGCTGCGCTGCGGCGTGCCAATTCAAAGGATTGGGCCACGGTATCGAGCGCTGCTTCAGCGAAGCTAATCTGTCTCGTTGAACCAGGACCAAGCTCCAGTTCGAGCAGAAGCGAGGGTTGAGGTCCGGGACCATGTTTGGGACCGCCGGTCATAAACACGACAGGTGCGATTCCGCTGGTTTGTCCGGCTAATATATTTACTAATTGTTGTTGTGTGGGGATGATGGATTGTCCATCAAGCGGAGAAAGCGCGGCGCATAGTTCCAGTTTGATCTGACGTATGGCGTTGCTTTTGTTGGTGAAGATGATACGTCCGGCAACCGCATGGGATTCGGGAACCCAGTATTCGGTTGTGACATGTAGATTTTCGAGGGGAACAAAATCGAGGGTTAGGAAGTTTGGGTAGTAGCGGCGCAGTGTCGGTTTGACGATAAAGGTGTTAGGGTCTGTAACAGAGGTATTATTTTCTGTGAAGCGCAGGTACAAACGCATGGAACGTGCGCGCAAGCCAAAGGTGGTGTAGAGTGAAACAAAAGCCGGGTCTCCCGCGCCGAGTTCCACTTCCCAGATGTGGTCGTTGAGGTAGTCAGGCTTGCAGAGGCGGGCATCCGCTGCCAAAGAAAGGTAAAGCGGGTCGCCGAGACGTAAAGACCAATCGCGCATGGCGCCTATTGTACGGGCGAAATGGTGTCAGGTCAAACGGGTATAATTTGAGTAACGGATTGCTCCGCACAGCGGATAAACGGATGGATCAGTAAATAAATGAACTGGCAATTTTGCCTTTCGTTTGTGTCTAATCAAAAAGAGGAGAGAAATATATGGCCGGGCTTTATTTCGAGGAATTTTCTGTTGGTCAAAAAGTGAACACTGTTGGGCGGACGGTAAGCGAAGGAGATATTTTTAACTTCGCCGGATTAACGGGCGACTTTAATCAGATCCATACCAATGCGGCTTTTGCAAGCAAGACTCAATTCGGTCAGCGCATCGCCCATGGACTTTTGGGCCTGTCCATCGCCACAGGCTTGATCATGCAGACGGGATTTCTGGAAGGCACAGTATTGGCTTTCCGCGAGATCACCGAATGGAAATTCGTTAAGCCGTTCTTTATCGGTGATACGATCTCTGCCGAGTTAACGATCACCGAAACCAAGGCTCTGCCGCGCATCGGCGGCGGCGCGATCATCGCGGCCATCATTGTAAAGAATCAAAGTGACGAAATCTGCCAACGCGGTTCTCTGAATCTGCTGGTGTTAAGCAAACCAAAATAAGTTCCAGTTCTGCCAATCTCTGCCGACCTTTACAAATGAAAGCTCCATAAATTCGCGGAGATGGGCAGAATCGAAGGTTACAAATGAGCAACGAAGACAACGACAGATTACGCCGAATTTTAAAGTCAGAAGAAGAAACCCAGGGGGTGTATAACCCCGCCCCGATCGAACCTCCCGCCAAAACAACCGAAAAATATTATCGTCCCGCACTGGATAAGGACAACATGCCCCTGCCGCGCCGCGTGGATGAAACTGACGTGGAAGGCACACGCGTCACACGCGCCGCATATCAGATCGCTCCCAATTCGCAGCCGCACCAATCTGCACCTGTAAAGGCAGCCGCGTCTGTGGTTCCGCCTTCATCCTTCCGCTTTGCGTCATTTCGGAATATGGGATGTTTTCTGCGCGGCTTGATCGCAGCAGCTTTCATCGCTGTGATCGTGGGGCTGTGTACCGGCTCCTATTTTGTTTATAAATATTATTCGATCGCCAGCGAATTACCCGAGGTGGGAGATCTGCGCGACCGCGCTTCACAATTTGAAACCACGCGCATTTTAGACCGCAACGGACAGGTGCTTTACGAAATTCTCGACCCCAACGCGGGCCGCCGCACCTACATTCCACTTTCAGAAATTTCACCCAATCTTGTAGCGGCAACCATCGCAACAGAAGACAAGGATTTTTACAGCAATCCGGGCTTCGATCCGGTCGCCATTGTCCGCGCTTTGTGGCAAAACTATGTCACTGGCGGGCAGGGCGGCGGCGCATCCACCATCACCCAGCAGTTGGCGCGTGCGCTGATCCTTTCGCCCGAAGAACGCAGTCAACGCACGGTCACCCGCAAGGCACGCGAGATCATTCTCGCCGCTGAGATCACCCGCCGCTATACAAAAGACGAGATCATTGAGTTGTATCTCAACGAGATTTATTACGGAAACCTCGCCTACGGTGTTGAAGCCGCCGCTGAAACATATTTCGGCAAATCTGCCAAAGTATTGACGATGGGCGAGGCCTCCTTCCTGGCAGGCTTGCCGCAGTCACCGGCTGTCTATGATATTTACACCAATGCAGATACCACCTTGATCCGCCAGCAGCAAGTGCTGGTGCTAATGTTTGAGATAAGCACCCAGCAAGGTTGTATTGAAGTCAGCAACAGCGACACACCCGTCTGCGTGGATGCCACGATCGCAACACAAGCCGCAGATGAAATGAAGGTTTACGCATTCCGCACCCCTTCGTTTGACGCCAAGTACCCGCACTGGGTTAACTTTGTCCGTTCGCAGCTTGAAGAACAATACGATGCGCAAACCATCTACCGCTCCGGTTTCGTGATCTACACTACACTTGACCCTGTCATGCAGGACAAAGCCCAGCAACTTATCACCGATCAAGTGGCCGCCATGGTGGATAACAATACCCATAATGGCGCACTGGTTGCCATCCGCCCATCCACAGGTGAAATTCTCGCGATGGTCGGCTCGCCCGATTTTTACAACGATGCGATTTCAGGCCAGATCAACATGGCAACCAGCCCCACACGTCAACCGGGCTCGTCCATCAAACCCTTCACCTATATCGCCGCTTTTGAAAAAGGCTGGACCCCCTCCACATTGATCTGGGATGTGCCCACTCAATTTCCTGATGGTGTAAATCCACCTTATGAACCGCGAAACTATGATGGAAAATTCCACGGCGGACTGACAGTAAGACTCGCACTCTCCAACTCGTTTAACATTCCCGCAGTCAAAGCCCTTGAATTTGTCGGCATCTATGATGACCCGAACACGCCCGAAAAAGAAGGCTTGATCGGCATGGCTGAAAGACTGGGCATCACCTCACTCACCCGCAATGACTACGGACTCTCGCTCACCTTGGGCGGCGGCGACGTGAGCCTGATCGATATGACCTCGGCATATTCCGTCATCGCCAACGGCGGGCAGCGAATGCCGCCGGTTTCCATTCTCAAGATCACCGACTTTGCAGGCAACATTATTTATGAATACAAACCAGAAGCCGGCGAGCAGGTCATCCGTGCCGAACATGCCTACCTGATCTCATCCATTCTTTCAGACAACGAAGCCCGCTCGTTCACCTTTGGACGCAACTCCGCGCTCAACCTGTCTTTCCCTGTTGCAGCCAAAACAGGCACCACCAACGACATCCGCGATAACTGGACAATGGGCTACACTCCCGACCTGGTCACCGGTGTTTGGGTCGGCAACGCAGATTACACTCCCATGGTCAGCTCGTCGGGTTTGAGCGGCGCGGCTCCAGTCTGGTCACAATTCATGGAATTCGCCGTACCCTATCTCACCAACGGCGCACCAACCCCCTTCAACCGTCCAGCAGGCATCATGGATAAAGTTGTCTGCCGTCTCTCAGGTACAGAACCATCCAACTCATGCAACAATCAATACACAGAAGTATATGCATCTGACCAACCCCCGCTTCCACCAGGACAAGACCTCGCCCGCCGCGTAAAAATTGACTTATGGACCGGGCTTGAAGCATCCGACGCCTGCAAAGGCCCCACAGAAGATGAAACGGTTTTAAACATCAGCGACAAATGGGCGCGTGACTGGCTCGGCACTGAAGATGGCCGCTTCTGGCTTGAAGATCATGGCTTGCCGCGCAAACCATATTACGCGCCCGATCGCGAATGCAATGCCAGCGATCCGCAGCCCATCCTCGAGATCAACCTTAACGACGGCGAAGTGATCACATCCGCAATACTGGAAATCAAAGGCTCCGCAGCCGCAGATCAAGGATTCAAAAAATGGATCCTCGAATACGGCTCCGGCGCCGACCCTGCCTCATGGATTGTCCTAAGCGAGAGCAACAACCCGGTCAAAGACAACACACTCTATTCATGGAATTTAACCAGCATTCCGAACGGGATCATTTCATTACGCCTGACTCTGATCGGCGATAAAACGGAAGTGGAAAAACGCATCACCCTTAACCTCAGCCTGCCTCTTCCCACGGTGCCTACGTCTACACCCACAGAGACTCCTGCCCCCACTCTCACCCCGACAGAGACTCCCACGCTTGAGATCATCATCCCCACCGAGACTCCCAGCCCCACTCTCTTTCCCACCGAAACACCAACAGAAACACCGATAGCGACACCTTAACCTAACCCTATGAATGCGCTTAACTGTCCCAACTGCGGCGCGGCCCTGCCCGCCCACTCAGCAAAAATGGATATTGCCACCTGCGACTTTTGCGGCACCTCTTTTCGCCTCGCAAAGACTCTGACACCCCAGCCAGACATGGGCGACTTGCTGCTCGGCGCTGACTTTGGCAATAAGATCATGCCGGGCTGGGAAGCGGTTAACGAAGGTAACTTAACCTTTCATAAAGGCTCCCCGTCCGAACTGCGCGGAAAGTTCAACCCACAGACGAATTCATATTATGTTTTAAAAAGCTCCGGCCTGCTCGATAACTTTGATATTAGCGTGAACATCAAATTTACCGAAGGAGACAAGGAATGGATTCGCGCTGGAGTTTACGCCCGCTTCTCACCAGAAGGCGGATATGGGTTTCTCGTCTCAGCCCAGGCATCCTTCACGTTTGGAACTTTTGCAAAAGACGAAAAAGGTGAATTGTTATTTTATAAATTGATGGCCTGGTCATATCACACTGCATTACGTTCCAGCATGAACGAAAACAATCGACTGCGCGTGATCTGCAACGAGGAAAATTTCCGGATTTATTTAAATGGCGTGCTGGCAGCATCGTTTAAAGATGAAAAATTCAAAATGGGAAGACTATATCTGGCTGCAGAACCCAGTAATAAATCGACCATCGGGGTGGTTTTCTCAGATCTTCAACTGCGGGAAGTGCCCCAGTAAACAGAATCAGGCTCCAGATTGGGAAAGAAGCGCTGATTCCGCTTTAAAATCAGGGACTCTTCACTAGTTAACACCCTTGACGCGCATCCCCTACGTGCATATAATCCTCTAGTTGGATGTAAAAAACAAGTCATTCACAGCAAGCGCTTGAGAAAACTCTCATGGCGCTTGCCTTTGTTTGTCTCTGGTATAGACCAGCTACACGCTTTGCAGAGACACTTCGAATCGTATTTTATTTTTAGGAGAGAATCCAGTGGAAACCAAGGGATTAACCGCACTCCGTATCAGCCTTGCTTCGCCGCAAACGATCATGTCGTGGTCTTACGGCGAAGTGCTCAAACCCGAAACGATCAATTATCGCCGCTTGCGACCAGAGAAGGACGGGTTATTCTGTGAGGCCATTTTTGGTCCCACCCGCGACTGGCAGTGTTACTGCGGAAAATATAAGAACCCGCGCTATAAAGGCATCACCTGCGATAAATGCGGTGTCGAAGTAACACGCTCGGCAGTCCGCCGTGAACGCATGGGGCACATCACACTCGCTACACCTGTTGCGCACATTTGGTATACGCGCCGCATCCCTTCTCAATTGGGCATGCTGCTTGATATCTCACGCCGCAATCTTGACCGCGTGTTGTACTTCGCGCAATACATCGTCACCTATGTGGACGAGGAAGCCCGCAAGAAAGCCCTGCAACGTCTTGAAGATGAAATTTCAGTATCAGAACGTGAGCAGGCTGCTGGTGTGAACTCCAGAATTGCCGAGATCAAGCAAAAGCGCGATCATGATATTGCCGAACTCAAACAAAAGCAGGCTTCTCTGCAACAAGGCTACGATGAAAACATCGCCGAGAAGATGGAACCCATCACCAAGGAAGGCCAAAAACTTGAGAAGCAGCTTCAGGAACAAATGGGTGAAGCCGCCAAGAAAGCCATCGTCTTTGAGCTGACCGGTGAGAAGATCATCGATGCTGGTGACAAGATCCATAGCAAACATATTACTCTTGTTCAAAAGGCCGTTGCCAAGAAATTGGAAACACTTGAGAGCGAATCAAATGACAAGAAGATCCGCGAGATCGAGAGTCTTAAGACTCAAGCCGCTGCAATCAAAGCACAGGCCGATCAGGACATGGAAGCTTTACGCGGCGAATTGGAGAATCAGACCACCGCTTCTTCGAATAACTCCTCACGCTTGCGTGATGAACTGTTGGAGCTCCGCCCCTTTACATTCCTGAGCGAAATCCGCTATCGTGAATTGAAGCAGCGTTGGGGACAGGTCTTCCGTGCCGACATGGGCGCTGAGGCCTTCTTCGATATTCTCGAACGTCTTGATCTCGATAAACTTTCTGAAGAACTCTGGCATGAAGTCCGCACCACCAAGAGCAAGCAGAAGCGCAAGAAATCCACAACCCGTTTGAAGGTCGTGGAAGCGTTCCGCCGCTCTGGCAATAGTCCGGCCTGGATGATCCTGACCGTTCTTCCGGTCATTCCTCCGGATCTGCGCCCGATGGTTCAGTTGGACGGTGGCCGCTTCGCGACATCCGATCTTAATGATCTGTATCGCCGCGTGATCAACCGCAATAACCGCTTGAAGAGATTGCTCGAACTCGGCGCTCCTGACGTTATCATCCGCAATGAAAAGCGCATGTTGCAGGAAGCCGTTGATAGTTTGATCGATAACTCGCAGCGCGGCAAAGCTCTCTCCCGCCGTGGACGCCGCGAACGTAAATCCTTGAGCGATATGCTCAAAGGTAAAAAAGGACGTTTCCGCCGCAACTTGCTCGGCAAGCGCGTGGACTATTCCGGCCGTTCCGTGATCGTGGTTGGACCGAAATTGAAACTTAATCAATGCGGTCTGCCCAAGAGCATGGCGCTTGAGTTGTATCGTCCGTTCGTGATCGCGAAACTTGTACAAAATAATTACGCCGCCAATGTTAAAGGTGCGCGCCGTTTGATCGAACGCAACAGACCCGAAGTTTGGGAAGCTCTTGAAAGCGTGATCGGCGATCGTCCGGTAATGCTCAATCGTGCGCCTACCTTGCATCGCCTCGGTATTCAGGCCTTCGAGCCGATCCTTGTGGAAGGCTCCGCCATCCAATTGCATCCGCTCGTCACCACCGCTTTCAACGCGGACTTTGACGGCGATCAAATGGCTGTCCATGTTCCGCTTTCACAGAAGGCAGTTACCGAAGCCCGCGAACTCATGCTCGCTTCGAAGAACTTGCTCAAACCCGCGGATGGTGAGCCGATCATCTCACCCTCCAAAGATATGGTGTTGGGTGTCTATTACCTGACCATGGAAAAGAAAGCTGTCCATCGTGGTGATGGCCGTGCCTTCGCGACCATTGATGAAGTGGAACTCGCGTACGCACTCAATCAGGTGGATGTTCACACCGAGATCAAATTCCTCGCCAGAACCTGGTACGACGAAAACAATGACCGTCTACCCGAGGCTCAGACCCGTGTTATTAACACAACCATTGGCCGTGTACTCTTCAATCGCGTTTTGCCTGAACAAGTTCAGTTCGTCAATATGAAACTGGACAAGGGCGGCGTGAAGGATCTGATCGCTGAAGTTTACGAACTCTGCGGACAGGAAGTCACGACCGATGTCGCTGATGCAGTCAAGAGCATTGGTTTTGAATATGCTACAAAATCCGGTACCACGCTCGCGGTGGCCGATATCTCCATCCCGCCGGAACGTAAAGGCATCATCGACGAAGCTCTTAAGGCCGTTGAAGTTGTACTTCGCGATTTCCGCCGTGGTTTGTTGACCGAGCAGGAAAAGAACGAACGTGAAATTCAGATCTGGCAGGAAACCACAGACCGTGTGGGTCAGGCCGTGAAGAGACACATGGATCCCGATGGCAATCTTTCGACCATGGCGACCTCCGGCGCGACCAAGGGTGGTTTCTCCACCATTTCGCAGCTGGCTGGTATGCGTGGTTTGATGGCCGATCCTTCAGGCCGCATCATCCCGATGCCGATCCGTTCCAACTTCCGCGAAGGTCTTACTGCTCAGGAATACTTCATCTCGACCCATGGTGCTCGTAAAGGTCTCGCGGATACCGCTCTTCGTACCGCGGATGCCGGTTACCTGACCCGCCGTCTTGTGGATATTGCACAGGACATCATCATCAACGAAGTTGACTGCGGCACGCACGAAGGCATCTGGATTCGCAGCACAGACGATGTCGCTGGTCAGTCCATGATGAGCCGTATGTACAGCCGTCTGATTGCCGAGCGCGTACTTGATCCAAATACCGGCGAAATCCTTGCTGAGTACAACGATGTCATCACCCATGATCTGGCACGCAAGATCGCCAACACGGGCATCAAAGAAATGAAACTCCGCTCCCCGATGACCTGCCAGCTCAGTCACGGTATCTGCGCCAAATGCTATGGCATTGACCTCGCCCGCGGCGAAATGGTTGAGCTTGGCTCCGCAGTCGGTATCGTGGCCGCCCAGTCGATTGGTGAACCTGGTACACAGTTGACCCTCCGCACCTTCCACACCGGTGGTGTGGCTTCAACCGGCGCATCCGATATCACCACTGGTTTGCCCCGCGTGGAAGAAATCTTCGAAGCCCGCAAGATGCCAAAGGGTGAAGCCGTTGTCGCTGAGATCAGCGGTATGGTCTTCGTTCAACAATCTGAAAAATATGCAGACATGCGCGAAGTCCGCATTGAACACGCTGAAATGGTTCACGACGAATACGCACTTCCTGAAGATTGGAAATTCGTCGCTAAAGATGAATCTGAAGTACAGGTTGGCGAGATCCTCGCAACCAAAGACAAAGCCACCATCACCGCCCAGCACGCCGGACGTGTGGCCGTGGAAAAGAAAGACCGCAAGATCATCGTCTCCTACGAACAACGCGAAGAGGTCATTGAAGACATCCCCACCACCTCCCGCTTGCTCGTCAAAGCCGGCGCACATGTTGAGGCTGGTCAGCCGCTTACCGAAGGTTCACTCAACCCGCATCGCGTGTTGAAGATCCAGGGACGTGACGCCTGCCAGATGTACCTTATGACCGAAGTGCAAAAAGTGTATCGTTCACAAGGTCAGAACATCCATGACAAACATTTTGAAGTCATCATCCGCAAGATGTTGAGCAAAGTGCAAGTCACCCGCCCCGGCGACACCAAGTATCTGCCCGGTGACGCAGTCGACCGCCTTGAAATCCGCAAGATCAACGAAGCCTTACTGGCTGAAGGCAAGACCGCCGCGCGCTCACAGGAAGTTTTGCTCGGCGTGACGAAAGCCTCACTCAGCACCGACTCGTTCCTCTCGGCCTCTTCCTTCCAGCACACGATTAAAGTGTTGGCAAGCGCGGCCATCGGCTCCACCACCGATCCGCTTTACGGTTTGAAGGAAAACGTGATCATCGGCAAGCTCATCCCCGCGGGCACAGGTTTCATCCACGGGCGCTTCGCAGACGAGAAGGTTCAGAACAACGCCACACAGTGGTCAAATCTTCCAGACATGAACTTGTAAGTCAAAACGAAATAAAAGAAGGACGATCTGCAAAGGTCGTCCTTCTTTTTAATATTAGTAATTCGCGAAAACAATATGGAGTCAGACAGCTTGCTGTCTACGAAAGATGTGAAACTCAGCAATGTCGATTCAAATCCATCAGCAAGCTGATGGACTCCAAAATTTCGAAGCACTCATAATATGAATACATGAAAAAATTCTTAAGCAAAAAACCAATTGGACTTCCCACCCGCGGCAAGACTGCATCGAATCGACTTCGCCGGGTCGATAATTTTATTCTGCTCTATGAGCCCTCGCTTCTCACGCGGACCGATAACCTGTTCGCTGATTCATTCTTCATTGATCTTGGCTATGGCTTTGATCCTCGTACCACCCTCGAAAGCGCCGAACGCTTTCGGCGTATCAATCCCAATCTTCCGATCCTCGGTGTTGAAATTGACAAGGAACGTGTCGACGCGGCATTACCTTATGCAGACGAGATCACACACTTTCGGCTGGGCGGATTTAACTTGCCTTTGCAATCAGGTGAACGGGTAAGGTTGATCCGCGCTTTTAATGTCCTGCGTCAATATGAAGAAAAGGATTTTGCGCCCGCGTACGAACGTCTCGCTGAATATGTATTGCCCGGCGGATTAATGATCGAAGGCACATCCACGCCGTTTGGGCAGCTTTGGGCGGCGAATGTTGTAAGGAAGCAGGAAAAAGATTGGAAATTTGAAGCGCTGGTTTTCAGTACAAACTTCCGCTTGGGATTTGATATTATAGATTTCCAAGCTGTACTGCCCAAGAATTATATTCATCACGTGGTACCGGGCGATGAAATTTATGATTTCGTGGAAGCCTGGAAACGTTCTGCGGCAGAGACGGCTTTTGCCAAAGTGTTTGGGTTGAGACAATGGTTTGTCGCTTCTGCGGAGAGTTTGGCTGCAAAGGGGTATAAAATAGACCTGCACAGAAAATGGTTAAGTAAAGGCTGGTTAATCTGGAATCAATAAGAAGGAAAAAATTATGCCACGCTCTCATCGAATTTATTTTCCAATAACCGTATTATTGATCGCGAGCATCGCATGTGCAGTGCCTGCAATCTCCACCGTACCTGATACCGCAACTCCAATAGACCTCAACAATGCCATTGCCCAAACAGTAGCCGCATTGACATTAAACGCGCCAACGGAAACATCGTCACCCACGCTGGAACCAACGGCGATTTTTACCTTCACGCCATCTCTCACATCGACAGAGACCGCCACCCCCACACTCGAATTTACGTCCACACCGTCCATTACGTTGATCACTGTTTCGGTGGATACCAATTGTCGCAGTGGACCAGGAAAGGTCTATCCCCGGGAAGGCTCGTTATTAATTGGTGAAACTGCCGAGGTTCTGGCTGTTGACCCGACCACTAATTATTGGTATATCCGCAATCCGGATGCAAGCAACGCCGCAGAATATTGCTGGGTATGGGGAGAATATGCAACATTGACCGGCCCTACTTTGCAATTGCCGATCCATACTCCGCCGCCCACGCCCACTGCCACAGCGACCTTTATTCCTACAAATACAGTCCCGCCGCCGCCAACCTTCAACGCAGATTATGTCGGTGTAGACACCTGCAACGGTCAATGGTGGGTTAATATTAAGCTAAAAAATACCAGTTCTGTTTTATTTAAGTCAGTTTATATCTCGATAAAGGATAAAACAATGGATATAACGCAGGTGCAATTACAAAATGAATTCTCCCGCCGCGACGGCTGTTCGGGAGCAATACAAAAGATTCATTTGGAGCAGGCGAGACCTACATCCAAAGTTCACCATTATTTGGCTACAACCTATCTGGGCACGAAATCAAAGCAACCATTACGATCTGTTCAGATAAAGATTTGAACGGAATTTGCTCAACCCGGGGAGTCGGTGTAATTATTCCGTAAACGCCACATCCTCAACTTTTATTTATTTGCTTTCTACCGTACATATCGAAAAATGCCCAAATTTTTAACGCGAATTACACGAATTGACGAATTCCTCGAATTATTTTTGGTTTTCGCATCATTCGCCTCATTCAAGAAATTTGCGTTTAGATTTGTCACTTTTAATGTATCGCTTAACAATTTTTATTTATTTTTAAAAGGAATGCTGACTACTCCACTGTCAGCATTCCTTTTTGGATAATTGGAGCATACTTGACAAGCAACGAACACACTCCCGGAGAAGCTTTTGCGGAATAATTGCTAAACTTCCTTTTTCCTGCTGATAAAAAACGGCGCCAGGAAAAGTAGGATGGATAACCCAATACAAGACTGCACCAATTACAATCTCAGCAGCCCTCAAAACAAACCAAGTCTTTCTTACTTAATTATTTTTTATAAGCCGCAGTTAAAATCAGACTAATTTCACCAAGGAATGTAAGTATAATTTGAAAATATTCAGGAGTATAAATATCCAAAAAAGAAACCAAAGAAACACGGTCATTAATAACAATAATAACTCCCCCTCTACAGATTTTATGCAAACCTATGGCGGAAATGTTGTTGATCTTAATTAGTCTGGTGAATATAAGCTTTGAGCAGGAAATTATAATCAAGAAGAACAGAAAAAATATCCGATAAAATTGGATAAGTTGAAGACCCAATTAGAAGAATCTCCTTACAAACGAGGCCACCAGTGCAAAAAAAAAAATTTTAATCAGGTATATATCACCTTTATTCTTATTTTGGTAATGACCATCCTGGCTTGTTCCTCTTTTTCCAGCCCTGCAGTAATGGTCACTCACACCCCTCGTTCTATTTCGACACTTGCCCCAATTACGGCCACTGCGATTCTTATTTACCGCCAGTGCAAATATTTTCATTAGATGAAGCAGATAGAGTTCCACCAGAAGATATTCTGGTGGAGATACATTTTTCAGCTTCTGGTGGAGGCGGTGGACCTACGGAATGTCCACATTATGATATTAACTCTCCATCGGAGGGTTTCAACAGTGAACATAAGGATCCAAATTCCCCTGATCCGAAACCCATTAAGCTTACGGTTTGTGGATGGGTGTTGGGTGAGCAGGCCAATGTCGTAATTGAAACACCCAATGGCGAAATATATAAAGAAACAACCGCCGCGGCACGTCCATTTACAACGTACAATGCGTATGATGATCGTTCTTTTGCTGTTATCGATTATGAATATTTCCCAGTGGAAGGTCAGTTTGGAAAATATCGGTTTACCTTCACCGGGGATAGCGGTGTGGTTACGATCACTTTTTTTGTTCCGCCTCCAAATTTAAATATGGAGTGGGATTCAAGTGGGGAGACATTTTACGTGTCTGGTCTTCAGCCTGGTGAAAGAGTACGCATGCTCTTGTATAAAGTAGATTCAACCGGTATGAGTGAAGGTAAATATATCTTTGACTCGTGGAATGAATATTACGCAGATGAGTTTGGACAAATTCAACTGCAAGATAATTCTGATGATAGCGAAGCAGATTTTCGATTTGCAGTTGTTGGTGATATTTCAGGATGGGTCCCGGGATCTGATTTAAAGGGAGTAACCACGATCAATCCAGACGGTTCATGTGTTGCAGATCCATGGAAGAATGAAGTGTTCCCGACCAGATTATATGTGGGCGAATATGCCTACGTCGCGTTCGATCCACCTACATCCAATCGTTTGCGTAACGGCCCGGGGCGCAGCTATGACGTAATTGATATGATCAAGCCGGGTGTTGTTTTTGAGATTCTTGAAGGCCCAAAATGCATCAATGGTGTGACCTGGTGGAAGATCAAAGGAGTGGACCGACCTTTTGAGGGCTGGACCACCGAAGCAAACGAACAATACTGGCTTGTCCCATGCAGCCCTAAAAATAAAGCATGCCCATAGATAATTTCCCCATCTACAGATTTACTATGTGGACGGGGAAATTTCCTTCTTCTTGCGGATTAAAAACAAGGGCGCGAGAAAAAGTGGAATGGATAATCCGACGCCGCATAACCCGCCAAGACCAAACATGCCGCCAATGGATGCCAGCGCAAATTGCTCATTGCGGATGATCTGCGTGCTTCCATCGGCAAAGGTGCAGGTGATCTCCACAGTGTGCCCATACGTACCGTTTGGGTCGCTGGTGGTTGGCATGGACGCACCATCCTGAGTCGAAGAATTTTCCGCACCGGGGCAGTAAATTGCCACGGCGATCTTATCACTCAGGTTTGGGATGACAAAAAGTGTCGGCCCAAGCATGAAAGTTGTCACAAAAATAATTCCGCACGAAACAGCACCAATCACAACCCAGGCGATAATGCGCGCGATCCAGACTTCCTTTGCAGTATTAAGTTTCATAGTCACCTCTATATGAGTGAAATTTTATCGAATCCAAAAGTCCGATACAATCACCTAAAAGAGTGATAAACCGCCCTGCATGACTTGACGCCTTCCATCTTTCCCCGTAAGATAAGCCCCGCAATAGAACATACATTCATATATTTACCACAAGCACGAAGTAGCACGAAGGTTTAAATCTTTTCCTTTGTGTCCCTTGGTGCCGTTTGTGGTTAAAAGATTTTTGGAGCAGCTATGGAACTTGGTATTGTTAGAAAAATAGATATTGATACTGAAATGCAGCAGTCTTATCTCGATTATGCGATGAGCGTGATCGTGGCGCGCGCCCTGCCCGATGCGCGTGATGGACTCAAACCCGTGCAGAGACGTATCCTCTACGCGATGTACGACATGGGCATCCGCGCGGATACGGCGTACAAGAAGTCTGCACGTATCGTGGGTGAAGTGCTTGGTAAATATCATCCGCATGGTGACTCGGCAGTGTACGAAGCGATGGCGCGTATGGCGCAGGACTTCTCTCTGCGAACATTACTCGTGGATGGTCAGGGGAACTTCGGTTCTGTGGACGGTGATCCGCCGGCAGCCATGCGTTATACAGAAGCGCGTCTCACCTCGGCGGCGCTTGATATTCTTTTCGACCTTAACAAAGAAACTGTTGACTTCGTCCCAAACTTTGATGATACGCTTGAAGAACCGGGCGTACTGCCTGCGGCAATTCCCAATCTTTTGGTGAATGGCGCAACAGGTATTGCCGTCGGTATGGCAACCTCCATTCCGCCGCACAATCTTGGTGAAATTGTTGATGCGCTTGTATACATGATCGAGAAGTGGGACAAACTCGATGATATTGATGTTGAACAATTGATGGAATTCGTGCAAGGTCCCGATTTCCCCACCGGCGGCATCATCATTCAGGAAAAAGGCGAAGAGGATATTGAGTCTGCGTATGGCTCAGGGCGCGGACGTGTGACCGTGCAGGCCAAGGCGCACATCGAAGAGATGGAAAGAGGCAAAAGCCGGATCATTGTCACAGAATTACCGTACCAGGTCAACAAGTCCAGTTTGATCGAGCGCATTGCCGAACTGGCACGCGATGGTCATCTCGAAGGCTTATCCGATCTGCGCGATGAATCTGACAGACAGGGAATGCGCATCGTCCTCGAAATGACGAAGAATGTTGAGCCCGAAACCGTGCTGCGTGAGTTGTACAAACGCACGCCGATGCAAACTACTTTCGGTATCAATCTGCTGGCATTGGTGGATGGCGAGCCGCGTACACTCACTTTGAAACAGGCGCTGCGTGTTTATGTTGAACATCGTTTAACGATCATCAAACGCCGCGCCGAATTTGATCTGGATAAAGCCAAAGCCCGCGCACATATTCTTGAAGGATATTTAACTGCGCTCAAGAATTTGGATGAGATCATTCAGATCATCCGCTCCGCACCTGACGTGGATACTGCCCGGCAAAAACTGATGAAGCGCTACAAGCTGACAGAGTTGCAGACCAACGCGATCCTTGACATGCAATTGCGCCGTCTGGCCGCGCTCGAACGCAAGAAGATCGAAACTGAATACAAGGAAATCAGCGCCATCATCAAAGATTTAACAGATTTACTAAAATCTGCAAAACGGATGCGCGCAGTAGTATCAGATGAATTATTACGCGTAAAAGCCGCCTATGGTGACCGACGCCGTACACAAATTGTAAACTTGAAGAAGAGCGGAAAAGGTTCGAAGTCACTGACCGCCACCGACCTGATCACCGAACAAACTGTATGGATCGGCGTCACAGCAGACGGCATCATGGCACGCACACATGACGATAAAGCGCCGCGTCCTTCGGGTAATGATGCGCCGCACTTTTTAGTGAGGGCATCTTCCACCGACACACTTTATCTGGCCGCTGAAAACGGCAAAGCCGCCGCGATTGCACTGCACACCCTGCCCGAGATCGGCGCAAACGGACATTTGCACGATGGCATTCCATATTTCAAAGCATCGCCCTTAACTCAGGACGATAAACTCGCGGCTGTCTTCTCCATGCCCGCCAAACGTTCTGAATTCCCGCCCGAGACTTGTGTCATCACTGTTTCACGTTTTGGCATGGTGAAGAAGAGTCTCATCACAGAAATGCCCGGCCCCTCAGCGCAGACGTTTGTCCTCGCCAGAGTGAACGAAGGTGACAGACTCGGCTGGGTTGGTTTAACCGATGGCGCGAAGAAAGACGTTCTGCTGGTCACAGCACAAGGTATGGCGATCCGCTTCAAGGAAGATGACGTGCGCCCCATGGGACTTGTCGCCGCCGGTGTGAACGGCATCAAACTCGATGATACTGACGAATTGGTTGGCGCTGAAATTCTGCCCGCCGAAGGTGAAATCCTCTTGATGGCATCTGATGGCAAAGCCAAACGCGTCAGCGAAAAGGAATTCCCAACTCAGGGACGCTATGGTAAGGGCGTGACGGTCTGGTCATTGCCGAAGAAGACCACCATTGCGGGTGTTGCCTCGGGCAAGCCGAATCACATCGCAACCATCCATACCAGCAAAGGCGCGCCCAAATCTGCCAGATTAGATGCCGCCACGATCCGCAAACGTGCCGCCACCAAAGGTGACATGCTTGTGGAAGTGAAACCCGGTGAAGCAGTGACTTCCATCATCGTAGGCTGGACCGTGGAAAGATTTGTTAAAGTGGTGAAGGAAGAGAAGAAGGAAAAGAAAGCCGAAAGCGCGAAGAAGGGAAGTGGAAAGAAGAAAGAGAAACCCGCCAAGCCCGCGAAGAAAGCTGCGGTCAAGAAACCTGTACAGAAGAGTGTAGCGAAGAAAAAGAAGAAGTAGGATTTAAGTTAAAACTCCAGAATCATTAAGGTTCTGGAGCTTTTTGTTGACGGTGAAAAAGTTTCTGTTGAAATTTGATTGAGAAGTTAATATTCAGCAGTTCGCAATTTTGGAGCCCATTTGGAGTCTATCAGCTTGCTGATGGTTTTATAAACATTTCTGTGTTTCATATCTCAAGTGGACAGTGGATATAAAATCCGCTGTCCACTTTTATTTTATTTCCTCTGTCTCTGCGGAAACCATCTTGTCAGATCGCCCCAGTTCATCAGGCCGAAGAGAGCGATCAACACGAAACCCACTACAAAGCTAAGCGGCAGGAAGGTGATGGCTGTGCCTCGTTCGAGTACGGGCTCGATTGCATCGGTCAAAATCAGGAGGACACTGGCAATGTAGAAACTTTGGATTATGCCCAGAAATCCGATCCACAGAATGGAGACGATCAATCTCCCCAGCGAGGCGAGTTTCCCTTCCCTATTGACCAGCGCACGCCTTGATAAAAGGACTGCGCGCACGATCAAAACGGAAACAATGATATTGACGATCAAAAAGGGAATCAGGTTTTGGTATGCCAGAAATTGCTGATTGAATTCAAACCACAAGGGAATCCAAATACTGGCCGAGAAAAAAGCCAGCAGAGTTAGAAAGTAATCAAGCATTTGAATAATGCGCGGATATAAAACCTGTCCGCTGATCGGGATGACTCCGAGCGCCTTCGTCAGTTTTGCAGGTTCAGGTAGTAAGAGCGCGAGATTTTTTAGATTCTTTAATCCGCGTCGAAAATCGATCCATTGAACGCGCTGGAGTGCGGCATCATTGATCACAGTATCCTGCACAAGAATCGGGAAAACGATCTGCTTTTCAGGATTAACAGAAGTTGTGTTTTTATAACGGGAAATGACCGCGAAACTGATCTGTGCCTGCGCCGCATCTGTCACCTGCGGATGGCCGTATTTGGTCAATCCCTTAATGATCGCATTCGCATATTTTTCATCTTCGGGCGCGTGCTCAATATAAAAAGGTACTGCGTTGTGCAGTTGGTCGTCCGGAATATATCTTTGGGCGGTTTGAGGCGCCGATGCACTTGGCTTTCCCCAGGCGCGCATCCTTTTGGATGCAAGCAGGAGGAGCAAGATGGGCGCAGTAAATGAACCGGCGATCCAACAATAAGTGAAAGGCACATTTGTGAATTCGTAAGGCAGAAAAAATGCCCAGCTTAACGCCAGAACCACAGGCAGGGTCAGCAGTGCAAAGCGCACACGGTAAAAATGAAAGTTACGTTTTAAGATCTGAAACGGAAGCGGAATTAACAGAATCGGAATGAAGATTGTCCACCAGCCGGAGATCGAAGCAACAACTGTCACCAGACTGATGATGAAAGCCAGCCAGATGGTGAACGATGTTTTAAATCCCTTTTGCGGCGGCATCACCTGCGGACTCGCTTTATCAAATTTCGCGAGCAGCAATTTATATTGTTTATTGAACGAGCCGCGAAAATCGATCCACTCGCAGGATTGCAGCACAGGCGGCAATGGCACGGCTTCAAAGATCAACAGCAAAATGCGCTTCTTCTGTTCTAGCGCGCGCTGGTATTCATCTTCAACATTTTTCGAATCAATGGACGACCTCGAAACCACCAGCAGCACGATCTCAGCCGCATCGATGCCCGCCAGAATTTGATCGAACCACGGTCTGCCGGGAATCAGGCTTTGATAATCAAGCCAGGGTTGAAAGCCGCTGCCTTCCAATGCTTTAAAAAGCATGTCAACAAAAGACACTTCCTGACGCGAGTAACTAATAAAAAGAGAGTTGGGCATGTGAGGCAATCTGTCTTATTAGAGTTTGCACTATTAATAATAAGCAGAGAATTATTGCTGAATATTCCCCACCAGTCCCAGCTCTGGCGCGATCTTGCGCATGGCCGTGATGACATTGCCCACGTGCTCCCAAATATCCACGCCAAGAACTTGCGCAGCATGTTCCATTTCAGAGCGGTCTGTGCCGGCGGCGAAGGCTTTGTCCTTCCATTTCTTTTTAACCGAGGACGCTTCAAGATCGTATAAAGAGCGTGAGGGACGTACCAGTGCGACGGCTGTAATTAATCCGGTTACTTCGTCACAGGCGGCGATGGCTTTTCTGCGGATCGTATCACGTGGAAGTTCCAGATGATCGGCATGACTGAGAATATCCTGAATGATATCTTCGCTCACGCCGCGTTCGCGCAAGATCGGCGCACCCGCCTGTGGATGCTCTTCGAGTGTGGGATGTATCTCCCAATCGAAATCGTGCAGCAGCCCGATCAATCCCCACTGTTCCACATCCTCGCCATATTTCTCGGCGTAGAAACGCATCGCAGCTTCCACAGACAACATGTGGCGGACAAGTCCTTCGTTCTTTACAAACTCACGCACAAGATCCAACGCTTCATCACGGGTCATTGGTTTTCTCCATTTTATATATTTTACACAGCAACAAGATCACTGCCACAACTTATTTACCTGTTTACCTAATCAACCTGCCCCACTTCACTCAATCGGCTCCGGCTCGCCCAGCACAGGCAGAGGCTTTGCGATCATCACATCCCACACAGCCTGAAAGTTGGCGAACAATTCGCGCGTGTTCCAGTAGATGCGCGAACGTTTCAAAAAATAATGATTATCCGCTTCCACGCCCGTAGACTCGATGCCAAACCAATTGCATAAAAACAAAGCGCGCGGTAAATGAAAGGCCTGAGTCACAAGAATTGCAGAGTCTACTTGAAAGATATGCTTTGCACGATAACAAGTGTCATACGTGCGGCGGCCGGCGTAATCCAAAACGATATCTTCATCGGGCACGCCCAGATCAAGCGCGTATTGACGCATGGCTTCAGGTTCGTTGTATTCGACAAAACGATTGTCACCGCTCATCAGCAATTTATCCACTTTGGATTGTTGATAGAGCTGCACAGCGGTTTCCACACGATCACGTAATACAGGGCCCGCCGAACCATCACGCAAAAGGCCGGCGCCAAAAACAATTGCCACACGTTCCGCAGGGACATCCAGCACGGCAAACGTACGGGGCATGGCATAAAGCAGAACGATCAATTTGGGCAGCAGTAAACCCGTCAACACCAGCAGACTGAGAATCAGCGCGAAACGCCAGAGGAATTTAAATATTTTCTTGAACATGGAGATAATTTTACAGCATATATCAATTCAGCCGGAGCACCCTACTTGATCAAATCAGACAGACTCAAGCCCGAGGCTCTTACATACAGGGCAAAGTCATCATACATCGCATCTTCGGCGATCTGCAGCGTATCCATGCCATATACAGTTTGAATGGCAGCCTTCCCATCGGGCGTCAGCATCAGATCAATGAATGCGCGCTGAATGACGCGGCGCATTTCAACCGGCAGTACATTTGAAAGAGAAATATTTTCATAGGGAATGATCTTTGGAACGCGCCAGAGAACGATCACCCGCTCCATCACATCGGCGTAATCTGCTTCAAGGATGGGTGACTCACGCGCATCAATGAACGTTGCACCGAAGTCACAAATATCCGCCGCATAGACGGCCCGCACCACATTCGGTTGACCTTCGAGGAAGGCCCCGTTTCCGGTCTGCGCCCGGGCCTGATTCAGCAATCCGAGCGGCACAACATACCCCTGAAGGAGACGTGTTATCGCTCCAGCAGGGTTTTTTGTTTTCAAGTTGTTTCAAGGCTTCCGCAGCCAGGGCGGTGGTGTTCTCATTCCGCACTGCATCATAAAAAGAAATAAGACCGCTCTCACGATTGGCAATGAATTGCGCGCCGTAAAAAGCCTGTCCCTCACGTACACTTGCCATCACCGCAGTGACCGAACGATTCTCACGCGCCAGCAGATACGCAAACGGTGAAAGGGAAGCGATATGCGCGTTGCCCCTGTTCAGCGCTTCAACCAGAGCAGTCTCTGACGCGGGCGCAACCGTCACAATTCGATAGCCTGTGCGTGATTCGATAAACGCGGCGATCAAATCTCCGGCGGTGATCATCTCATCGCTGGGGCGCGGGGAAACACCCAAAGCGAGGATCAATGGATTTTGTTCAGTACCAGGCTCGGCCGTAGGATGAGGCGTTTGTGTGGGGGTCGGCAGCTGTGTGGGAGGCAGAGCGGCTGTGGGCGTGCCTTGAATCAATTGAGCAGGAAATGTACATCCAAGAATTGCGAGGGAGAGTGTAAGTAATATTTTTTTCATTTGCAATATTGTATACGCTATAATAGGGAAAGTTTAGAAAGGAGTTTTATGAAAAACGCTTTTAGTACAATCATGTCGATCATTATTTTGGCAGTGCTGGCCGCCGGTGTATATTTTATCGTACAGACCGTGCGCGAGAGCGCCGCGGCAGCGGCAGATGCGGCAACGGCTCCGTTTCAGCAGGTGAATGAGGCCAATCAGGCACTGCAGACGCAGGTGGCGCAGATGATGAATCCCACGCCGACCATCATACCTGACCCGGTGACTTATATCAATGAGATCCGTGCAATTGCCCGCCTTGAGACCATTCAATACAGCATTGAAAAAGTGATCACTGCCGAAGTGGGACAGGGCACATTTGGTTTTTTGCTGGGCGATAAACTTTTATTTGTGGCGCACGGAATCGTGATCGCTGGTATCGACATGGAGAAGTTACAACCCACCGATATGCGTTTGGATAACGGCGTGTTGTTTGTAAAACTGCCCCCAACTGAGATCTTCATTGCCACGCTTGATAATGACAAATCCTATGTCTATGAACGCGATACCGGTTTGCTGACCAAGGCCAATCAGGATCTTGAAACGCTGGCGCGGCAGGCTGCGGAAGATGAGATCCGCAAGGCTGCGCTGGAAGATGGTATTCTAACGCACGGACAAACCAACGCGGAGGCGTATCTGCTTAAATTCTTTACCGCGCTTGGATATAAATCGGTGATCTTCGAACATTAGAATTTTCTGATATAAAAACACGCGGACTGAAAAATCAGTCCGCGTATTTTTTACGCCGATCTGGTTTGCGCAAATCATTCGCAGGCGGGCAGATCAGGGTGTGCAACTGACAGGGAAGGCCACCTGTGTGATCGATTCAGTTGGAGTGAGAATGTGAAGCTGGATCCAATATTCATTCGGGGCGGCAATTTGATAATAATCATTAAGAACTTTTTTTCCTGCCTCTTCAAAGACAAGCAGCCCTTCAGTAGATGAGACGCCCGTGCTGGCCTCCCAGCGCCAGGTCATGTATGTCGGCCCGTTGACAGTGACTTCGGCTTCAAAGAAAACTGTCTGCGGAAATTGTGAACAGTTGACGACGATGCGGGTCGGCTCCACACGCAAGCGGACATCGGTCACCTCGGGAATCGGAGCATTCACAACCGGGAGTTGATCCACCGCCCCTTGTGTTTCGGTTACGCCGGCAGAGACCCAGCACGTGCCGTTTGGATTGCCCGGGTCGCGAATGTACCACCAGGCTGATAATTCATCTCTGCCGATCACACGCGCAGAGACGCCCTGTCTGATCTCATTGATCAGTGCATACCCAACCCCGGGACCAAAGCGGCAGTTGACCAGGGTGTCTTTAATGGTCAGGGTCACATTCGCCAGCGTAGGCGTGGGGATGGTCGTAGGCGTAAAAACAGGACTCGATGTAACTGTGGGTGGGGGGAAAGGCGTGGCGGTCGGTTTTGGAGCTGTCAGATTGCAGGCTGCCAACAAAATAGAGAGAAGTCCTGTAAGCAGGACGTGGTGTTTCATGATTTCCTCCTTTGGAAATACCGGGCAACACAAACCCGGTTATATTTTTTACTCACTTGCTATATCATGATAACCCCGAAAAACAGGAATCGGAGTGAAGATTTTGAAAAAAGCCGGGATTAGTACTTTTGGTCAGGAAGGCTGTAACAGGACTTCCGTGGGGTAAGTGTTTTAGTACCTTTGGTCATACGGTAATCGATGCATGTGATGTATTATCAACTCAATAGACTTTATCAGTAATTAAAAAACTTTCCGAAGGCAGCCATATTGTCTAATATAAATAAACAGGAGAAAAAACTTAATGTTTAATTTTGGTAAAAAGCAGGACGATGATCCAAAGAAAGCTTTGGAAAAAGCAGATAACGCTTTGAACAAAGGTTTGATGGGTGCGTTGACCAAAGGCTTTATGGGCCAGGATTTCGTAGACAAAATGAACAACGCGTTGACCCTGGGGCAGGCAGCAATGGATGGCACGCAACAGGCTCAATGGGTTGCGCAAAATGGCATTGCAGCCGATGCCGAAGTGATAGGCGTGCAGGATACCGGCGCTACGATCAACAATAATCCCGTTGTGATGATGCAGTTGAAGGTGACCACTTCGGTCGGTACACAATTTGATACATCCGGACAAACCATGGTTTCACGAATTGCCGTGCCGCGCGCCGGTGACAAGATCAAGATCAAATACAATCCTGCTGATCCGACACAGATCACGGTACTGTAGATTTATCGGTAATTTTTATTGGTATGAAAATTTGAGCAGACTTCGGTCTGCTCTTTTTTATACCGGGCTCAATAATCCTTGAAAGTAAGACAGAATGAATGCAGCTTACCCGGTCTTTGCCGGCCGCTTAAGTCAGACCCCTGTTTTTGCCTCGCCGCTGGACAGGGGTCGATCTTTTAATTAAGGGAAGAGGGAAAAATTAAAAAAACTCTGTTTAACCATTATTCATGTCATGTTGTTTAAAAGCCAGCAGCAAGGTCTCCAGAATTATGACTACTGACTTTATAATTGCGAAAATTAATCCGCCTTTGCCAAAGGAGAATTTTATTATGGCACCTAATATCTTTATGAGTTATTCACGGCGAGAAGTAGGATTTGTAGATGACCTGACCCACAGACTCGAAAAAGCAGGTTTTAATGTCTGGCTCGATTATCGGCGTTTGATCCCAGGCACACCCTGGGCCGGACAAATTGATAAAGGCTTAAGGGAAGCAGAAGTTGTTTTACTGGTTGTCTCTCAAGACTCCATCGCATCCCAATTCGTAGAGTTGGAATGGCGGCATGTGCTGAACGATAAAAACAAACGCATCATCCTCGTCATCTTTGAAGCGTTAAAATTACCGCCTGAATTAAAAAACTATGAATGGGTGGATTTTCGCGGCAGCTATGAAGCAGGCATCAAAGAACTCATCGGGCAGTTAAACTCACCGATTCAAGAAGCGCATCCTGTTCCAGAAAGCGGATTCAAAGCCCCCTTCATTGTCTGGCTGACGGCCATGTTAAGTTGTGTCGTTGGTTTCTATTCCCTGTTTGCGATTTGGACGATTCTGCTGCCTGTCATTCTTATCCCGCTTGCATGGCGTGTCTTTAAGCGCAGCTACAATTTTGCGCAGGTTCAAACCGCCCTGTGGATGCTGCCCGTTGGCCTTCTGCTCAGCGGGGCGTTGATCATGGAGTTTTCTGATTTTAAATGTCGATACCATGAATATAGTCTGGTCATTTTTTTGGGGGGCGCAGGTATTCATCATTCCTGCGGTTGTCATCGCGCTGATCTTAATCTTACATTCACAGGCCATGCAGCGCTGGGGCAAGCCCGAAGCCAACATGCCAAAATTTGCCAATCGATATTCTCCAAATAACCCCAACCCTTCACCGATCAAGTTTTTTATCGATCACGCCCCACAGGATAAATTGTCAGCGGCGGATATTTCAAAGGGGCTGACCAAGTATCGGCACAGCCCCGCAGCGGATATTAAATCCGCACAGGCGGTCTTTGTGCTGATTTCCCGCTTCAAAACAGACACGGAAGCTGATCCTGAACAACAGGCAGTTTATCCCGTTTTGATTCAGACCGCGCAGCCTTCGGAAAAACTTTCGCATGTGCAATGGATCGATTTTCGCAAGGGCATTCGCAATCTCGATGCCCTCGCGCAGTTATTGCCCCAGCCTGAGAATATGCTGGCAGCATTGGGCGTGCGCCCCGCGAACGGAGCGCAGGTCATTACGCCGGGCATCATTACCACCATGATAAATTTTTTGCTCATTATCATCATCATGGGCTTTGGATCTCTTGCAACCTATCCCATCGAATTGTTAGGCAGCAACCTGATGGATATTCTCGGACAGAATATGGTTTCCATTGCCGGTATTATTTTTCAGCAGGCGTTATGCATGGCACTGGCTGGCGTTCTGATCTATTTTATGGTCAAAGCGCTCATCGGGCGGCAAGGCTGGCTTGCATCCATACCGGCCTTTCTCATGGCTCAAGGCATTTTGTTTCTGCTATTTGGCTGGCAGACCTATCAAGTGGCTCTTATGGACGATTTATTTCAAAGCAACGGCATTGTGTCAAAAGCTGTTTTTGCAGGCGTGCCCTTTATATTTTATGGAGTCGGCCTTTTCTTTGTAAACCTGTTCGCGCTCTTTCGCTTTGGAGATATCCGACGCTGGTTCCCTGCGAAGGCAAAAGGTTAAGAAATACTCATAAATAACGTGGTGCAAGCGTGGATATGACGTAGGGGGAGCGTTGAGCATGTTTGGGGAGAGAGGTGATAAAGTTAACCTCGTAAGACGTTTCTTCTTCTCCTCCTCCTCCTAGCAAATTGAAAGAGCCAGTGTTGGCGCACTGGCTCTTTCAATTTAATAATAGACCTCGTGCAAAATCTTTTTCGATAAACTCATACAATGACGGAAAATATACGTCACGTGACGGATAATCGCCGTCATAGGATTCACCCATCACCACCACAAACAACAGCGGACTTCTTTTACAAAAACACCGCGCTTGAAACTTTGAACTTCTCCGTTAGAAATCGAATCTGGCGGACATTCAACTCGCGTTTCGCCAACCACCATTGTGCGACCACCTTTTCCATCGCGTTCCCTCACCTGCCTTATTCTTCAACCTTGCCTGAATGGACGCCGAAGTGTTTTCAATTTGGGGTTTCATAGCAGACTCTTCAAATAAGGGGTTATCAGCTTTTCAACGCGATTGATCTTTGCGTACTCCAGAAGTTTATGTACATCCTGTTTTGGCTGGTTGACGTAATCCTTCAAGGCTTCCAGTGCGATTTCCTCCCCGATCCTTTTTCTGAACTTGAAACAATCCGTGATCGTTTTTTCGCGGCTATAGATTTTTACTTTCACGCCATCCAATACATACTCGTCCACACCTACAGAATGCAGGGAAGTCGTCACCCAAAATACTTCAAGGGGCGGATAGGCCATGCGTGGTCTGCCTGCGTTTTGAGGCAATGCGACATACACGCTATGCGGGATTTGAGTTGTGAGCTCATAAAAATATAGCGCGGAGATCAGGCATAGGACTCCCTTGGGCACAAGCAAGCTAACCTGAACCAGATCAGAGTTTCCCAACATTTCACGATCAGCCAGACGATAGATGCCGCGCGCCTCTCTGACCAGGTCGCCGCTCTGAACCATTTCATAGACAATATGCTCAGGAACGCCAAGCCGTATCGCTTCGGAGGCGCGCAGCAAGCCGTTATGTTTCTCAAATATTTTTTTGGAAGAAGCGTATTTCATATTCATCAAAGCTATTATACAAGAAAATCAATGTATTTTCAACAAAACTACATTGATTTTCTTTTTACCTTGTTTACTTTCGCCGCCGCTTTCGCTGGGACTTTCAACTCGTGTTCCCACACGCGGACTACTCTCCACCCTGCTTTTTTCAGTTCGCGATTTACAAATTTATCCCTGTCTTTATTCCCCTGTAATTTCTTCGCCCAGAATTCAGCGTTGTTTTCCAGAATTCAGCGTTGTTTTTTGGAAGATTCGAGTGTTTGGGCAATGGGCATCCATGCCAGAAATAAATTGGGCTTGCTTATCTCATAGTTTCACTGTATGCTATGAATTATTATTAGCAAAATCCTCACAAACAGAGGGACAATGAGACGAGAATATTATTCAGATACAATTTCCGATTTTCTCAAAAGAAACAATGATGAAATCCTTGGCAAGCTTGCGCAAGGCAATGATTTTGCGCTGGAACAAACTCAAAGAGATGCATGGCTAGAAGAAATCCGTATTCTGAAAAATGTTTTGCAAGGCTATAAAGGTTCTATTTATTTTGAGTATTCAATTCCTAGAATGGGGAAAAGAATTGATGTTGTTCTTGTCATTGGCTCAGTTGTCTTCGTTCTTGAATTTAAGGTAGGAGAAAAAGAATTCCCCTCTTATGCGATTGATCAAGTTTGGGATTACGCTCTCGACTTAAAGAATTTTCACGAGACAAGCCACGACTCTTATATTTCACCAGTTTTGATTGCTACGAACGCAAAGGCTAGTGCAGCAATCGTTGCTACAACTTTACATAATGACAAACTGCTTATCCCTATTAAATGCAATGGGGAACTATTGTCCCAAGTAATTATTGATGTATTAAAGTTTTCAGATGGAAACGAAATCAACCCCACAAAATGGGAAACTGGGCGCTATCAACCTACGCCCAGCATCATTGAAGCCGCAATGGCTTTATATAGTGGGCACTCTGTAGATGAAATTTCTCGAAGTGATGCTAGTGCAATAAACCTCAGTCAAACGTCTGATGCGGTTTCTGAAATTATTAAGTTTTCTAAGAAAAACTCTGTCAAATCTATTTGTTTTGTAACAGGTGTACCTGGTGCAGGCAAGACTTTGGTTGGTCTGAACGTTGCCACTAAGCACATCGACAAAGATAATGACCTTTATAGCGTTTTTCTATCTGGCAATGGACCACTTGTTTCCATTTTGCGAGAAGCTCAGCACGTGACAAAGTTAGTCGCGAAAAGAACGTGGAAATAAAGTAAAAAAGGGGAGGCCATGAGCGAAGTCAAGATGTTTATTCAAAACGTCCACAACTTTCGAGATGAAGGTTTGATTGACTTAAAAAACCGCCAATTGAACATGTTGCATTGTTCGATGAAGCACAACGTGCTTGGGATTTACAACAAACAGCTAACTTTATGCAACGCAAACGTGGCCAAGCTAATTTTCAAATTTCCGAGCCTGAGTTTTTAATTTCCTGCCTCAACCGTCACCCCGATTGGGCAGTTGTCGTTTGTCTTGTTGGCGGTGGGCAAGAGATTAACACCGGAGAAGCGGGCATCAGCGAATGGATCGAATCACTTGAGCGTTCTTTCAGTGATTGGCATATTTATATTTCTCCCCGCCTTACAGATAGTGAATATGGAACGGAGAAGGTTTTAGATAAAATCAAGGCACATAAAAACGTTACTTACAAAGAAGAATTCCATCTCTCTGTTTCTATGCGTTCTTTTCGCGCAGAGCATGTTTCTCTATTAATTAAACAAATTTTAGATTTACAACCTGAAGAAGCCCGAAAGACTTTAAGGGAAATCCAAGACAAATACCCCATTGTGATAACTCGCGACCTAACAAAAGCAAAACAATGGCTAAAGACTCAAGCCCGTGGCACAGAAAGATATGGGATTGTTGTCTCTTCACAAGCGGAAAGACTCAAACCGCACGCAATAGATGTGAAATCACCCGTTGACCCAATACATTGGTTTCTTGATGGGAAAGACGATGTAAGATCTTCTTTTTATCTTGAAGATGTTGTTACGGAATTTCAAGTACAGGGTCTTGAACTAGACTGGGCATGTGTTACATGGGACGCTGATTTTCGTTATGCACCAACTGGCTGGGATCATTTCTCTTTTGTAGGCAACAAATGGAATCGAATCAGAAAGCCTGAAAGACAAACTTACCTAAAAATGCTTACCGCGTTCTTTTAACACGAGCACGGCAAGGGATGGTGATTGTTATCCCACCTGGTGACAAAGAAGATCACACCAGAAATAGCAATTTTTACGATCCGATTTTTGAATATCTAGCAGAAATTGGTTTCGAGATCATCTAAACTTATCCATTGCATTGCCCGCTTTGAGCGGACTTTGTAAATTATCCCCGTGCGGGCCAACAGCGTGCGATCATGTCCACTGGAAAAGAGATCACAAAAACAAGGACACCGAGATTTTTTCTCAGAGTCCTTATTTTCCACCAGTCTTTTCAGTCATCAAGGCTTTCATCAAACCCATGCCTTTATATTTTCCGCGCAAACTGTGGATATACTCGCGGGTGATCGGCGTGATGATAATCTGCCTTGTTGCAGCATTCATATCAACTTGAAGGCGGGTTCCATCTTTAATTCCCAACTGCTTCCGAATTTCCGGCGGAATGACGCTCCGCCCTTTTGAATTGATAACAGATCCCATCACGGCTCCTTTCATAAATCTAGAACAAATCGATTAACCATTTTAACGCGAATGACACGAATTAGCGAATAGCGCGAATAAAACCATAAGAATTCGTAAAATTCGTACATTCGCAAATTCGCGTTCCAGCTTTTTAGCGTATCCATCCCCAAAGATTAATCTGTTGCAGACGATAAGTCTACACACTATGAGGTCGCACGGCTGCACCGATTAGTCCACTTTGGGCGGGCTTGGTAGCAGTAGCACGGGGATTTCATCCCCGTGCGGGCCGTCAGCGTGCGATCATGTCCGCTGGAAAAGAGATCGTCACTTGTGGGGAAAGTCAACTCACAGCACGGGCTTTGCAAATCACACCTGAAATTGGTTTCGAGATCAGCCAAACTTATTTATGACATTCCCCGCGTTACAAAATCGGCTGCGCCGATTAGTCCGCTTTGGGCGGACTTGGTATCAGTAGCGCGGGGATTCACCTCCGTGCGGGCCAACAGCGTGGGACATGTCCGCTGGAAAAGAGATCATCTCTTGCGGAGAAATCAACTCCCAGCACGGAGTTTGCAAATCACACCCGAAATTGGTTTTGAGATCAGCCAAACTTATTTATGATATTCCCCGCCCGACGATAAATCATCGGGCTACTATTACAAAATCGGCTGCGCCGATTAGTCCGCTTTGAGCGGACTTGGTAGCAGTAGCGCGGGGATTAATCCCCGTGCGGGCCGTCAGCGTGCGATCATGTCCGCTGGAAAAGAGATCTTGCGGGAAAATTATCTTCCAGCACGGGCTTTGCAAATCACACCTGAAATTGGTTTTGAGATCAGCCAAACTTATTTATGACATTCCCCGCCCGATGATAAATCATCGGGCTACTATTACAAAATCGGCTGCGCCGATTAGTCCGCTTTGAGCGGGCTTGGTAGCAGTAGCACGGGGATTCATCCCCGTGCGGGCCGTCAGCGTGAGATCATGTCCGCTGGAAAAGAGATCAACTCACAGTTAAGAATGAAGCGAGGAATCCCATCCACATCTGATGAAAAAAATTCATCATTCCTCATTCTGCATTCATCATTCTTCATCCCATCTGATACAATACGCCCCGACTATTCACCAATTATCAAATAACACTCACCAACTGGAAAATACTATGGCAAACGAATCTCTTGTAATTTACTCCATGAGCAAAGTGGGACGTCTCATCCCATCCAGCAACAAAATGATCCTGCGCGATATTTCGCTCGGCTTTTATTACGGCGCCAAGATCGGCGTGCTCGGTCTGAACGGCGCGGGCAAATCCACGCTGCTGCGCATTATGGCCGGCATCGACCATGACTACATCGGCGAAATTTCCGCGGCGAAAGGCTACTCGGTCGGGTTTCTCGAACAGGAACCAAAACTCGATGAAACAAAAACAGTGATCGAGGTTGTGAAAGAAGCGGTGGCTCCCATCGTCGAAATGCTCGCGCGCTTCGATGAAGTCAACGCCAAATTCGCCGAACCCGATGCAGATTTCGACGCGCTGGTCACCGAGCAATCCAAATTGCAGGAACAGCTCGACAAGCACGACGCCTGGAATCTTGATTCGCATCTCGAAGTGGCAATGGATGCTTTGCGCTGTCCGCCCTCGGATGCGCCGATCAAGATTCTTTCCGGTGGAGAAAAACGCCGCGTCGCGCTGACCCGCTTACTGCTCAGCGAACCAGACATTCTCCTGCTCGACGAACCCACCAATCACCTCGACGCCGAATCTGTGGCGTGGCTCGAACATCATCTGCGCGAATACAAAGGCACCGTCATCGCAGTCACGCATGACCGTTACTTCCTCGATAACGTAGCCGGCTGGATCCTCGAACTCGATCGCGGCTATGGAATTCCGTGGAAGGGCAATTATTCTTCGTGGCTCGAACAAAAAGAAAACAGACTCGCGCAGGAAGAGAAGGCCGAAAGTCAGCGCCAGAAGACTCTCATGCGCGAACTCGAATGGATTCGCATGTCGCCCAAGGCGCGTCAATCGAAAGGCAAGGCGCGCGTTACTTCCTACGAACAACTGCTCGGACAGGAAGCCGAAAAGCGCCGCGAAGATCTGGAGATTTACATCCCGCCCGGTCCGCGCCTCGGTGGCGTTGTCTTTGAATTTGAGAACGTCAGCAAATCATATGACGACCGCCTCATCCTCGACGGGTTTTCTGCCTCCATTCTTCCCGGCAGTATCGTCGGGATCATTGGTCCGAACGGCGCGGGTAAAACCACGTTGCTGCGCATGATCACGGGCAAGGAAAAACCGGATAGCGGCACGATCAAAATCGGTGAAACTGTCAAACTGGCATACGCCGATCAAACCCGCACCCTCGACCCTGAGAAAACTGTCTACGAAGAGATCTCAGGCGGCGCGGACTTTCTCGAACTCGGCAAACGCAAAGTCAACGCCCGTGGATACTGTTCCTCGTTCAACTTCGCAGGCGCAGATCAACAGAAGAAAGTCGGCGTGCTCTCCGGTGGTGAACGCAACCGCGTGCATCTCGCAAAGACCTTACCGAAGGCGCGAATGTCTTACTGCTCGATGAACCAACCAATGATCTGGATGTGAACACACTGCGCGCATTGGAAGAATCGATCGAAGAATACGCAGGCGTGGCCGTCGTCGTCAGCCATGACCGCTGGTTCCTCGATAGAATCTGCACCCACATCATCGCCTTCGAAGGCGATTCGGTTGCCAAAATGTACGTCGGCAACTGGTCCGATTACGAAGCGATGATGATCGAAAAGTTCGGGAAAGACCTGCAGCCGCATCGGGTGAAATATCGTCAGTTGAAGAGATAAGATATTGGGCGGGGCTGCGAAGCGTCCCGCCCTTTTTATAATCGTATTTTTCTAAACGGAATTATTTCCATGCCAAACCTGTTCAACCTCCAATGCCCCACCTGCGGCGCCAGCCTGCAAGCAGACGGCGAAAGCCGAAACATTCTCTGCAAACATTGCGGAAATAAATACCTGCTCGACCAAAAGATCGGGCAGATGAACGAAACTGAACGCGAGCAGCTTTCCCCAACGGTCACCTACGCCAACAAGCCGCAACAGTGGATCAAAGTCGCGGCGTATGATGTTTTCCTGCATAAATTTTCAGTGGAAAAAGCGGAGAAAGACTCTGTGCTTTTTATTGAGGTTGAATACGAGAACCAAACCCCCGACCCTTTGAAATACCGTCACGACCAATGGATCGTCTTTGACAAAACAGGCTACACCTATGAAGCCGTCAAGGATTTCTCACATCCGCACTTGTATAAAAAAGAAAAGATATATCTGGGGATGCATCGCACGCTCAACCCCGGTATGCGATTAAGAGGCTGGCTTGCATTTGTTCTGCCTCCATCCAGCATCATCGAATACCTGCAATTTTCAGCGGGCACACCTGCAAAAACCCTGGAATTCAGAATCTGATCTCGACAGCTTGTATTGCTTTACCAGAAAATATACGATTGTAAGAGCAGGGCTGCCCCCTGCTCTTTTTTCTTGTGGGGAACTTTCCCCGTTTTCAAACGTTTCATATCTGGAGATAACTTAAACATGAAAAAAATATTGCTTAATTCCATACTTCCCTCTATTTTGCTTTTGGTCAGCGCCTGTACAGGACAGGCTTCCACGCCGATTGTTTCACCGCCCGCCAATCAATATACCCTAACCGACCCGGCTGTTCCGCTTGAAATCTCAAACGGCAGCGAATTTTATATCGCGGTTCCATCCAACCCGTCTACTGGCTATCATTGGCAGGTGATGAATGATTGGGACCCGAAGGTCTTTGTCACCACCGGTACGTTATATCAAAGTACAAGTCCCGAAGGAATCGTGGGCGGCGGCGGGATGGATATATTCCTGTTTCAGGCAGTTGGGACGGGAGAAGCGGTCTTTACCATCGGCTATTTTCCGCCGGCCAATACAGACACCCCGGAACAGACTCTGACATTTACAGTGCAGGTAAAGTAAAACGTAAACACAGTACCAATATCCTATAAAGCAGCGGAACAAATACCTCGTGCAGTTTGTCTTTGAAGAAAGGAGAATGAAACCATGTTAAACAAATTTCTTAAAAGAACACCGCTTGTATTGCTTGCGCTGAATTTTATTGCCTGTTCCTTCATGACCCCTAAATCTGTTCCCTCAGCCGCAGATCTTGAAAAGGAGGAGCAGGCGGTTTATGCTTTTTTTGCAGGTGATGGTCCTGTTCTTATCATGCAGGAAACCAATACGAATATTTCAAAAGATAATCCCGAACAGTCTATTGAATATATAAAATCCGGCTTGAAAAACATCTCTCAGGAAACTCTGGATAGTTACCTCGACCGTAACGCGCAGCCTACCCTGCTTTCACCGGATATGGAGCTTGGCACAGAATACACACTTGTCACTGCTGATGATCTCTATGAAATTACGAGCCAGCCTAATTGGGGCGAACTTCTAAGTGAGAAATATCAAGACACGCACGGCTATATCATCTTCTCGCGTGTCGGATTCAACAGTACGCTGGATCAAGCTGTGGTCTACGTTGGCAGCGTAGCAGGGCCTCTGATGGGCGCTGGATTTTACTATTTGATGGAAAAGAAAAACGGAGATTGGGTGATTAAGGAGCAGGTCAACGTTTGGATTTCATAACTCAGGCTGCCTGACAGGATGAAAAAAAACAGGAGCGACCTCTGTGGTGGCTCCTGTTTTTTTATAAACACATGGGGATATAATCATCCAACGAGTAGACGTATTAAAAATATGAGGCTGCGAAAGTGTTTAATAAGGAGCAGGAATGCGAAATCTGGCTGAGGCCATACAAAGGATATTGATCGAACCATCTCCAAAAATCGTGGATATCGCACTGCGCCATAAATCACGGCTGCTTAATATCTTTTTGCTGCCATTAATTTTTGTTTTTCTGGGAGTGGATGGAGTGTATTACACCATAGTCCCGGGCTACACACCACCCTGGTATGGGTACATTTTTCTGGTCGGTGCATATCTGTTAAACCGGGCGCGCTTTTACCATACTGCGGCTTTTCTAACCCTTATCATGTTTCCAATCGTGATATTCACAAACATTATCACAGGAGGATCGGTACATCCGGAACTGACTCTTTATTATTTGATCCCCGGTCTTATTCTTGGCGGAATTTTATTATCCATGCGTACCACCGCCATTTTTGCGCTGATCGAAATTATCGTGATTCTCTCGATGCCTATCATTGTGCCGGGAATTTTTCTGGAGATCGAATCGATCATTGGTCCCGCTTCAACCCTGATGATGAGCGCGGTGCTGGTATTGGTATCCATATGGTTTCGCAATCAGGTTGAAAAAGACCGTCAGGAAAACTTAAGGAAGGCCGAGGAAAAATATCGTCACATTGTCGAGAATTCCATTAATGGGATTTTTCAAAGCACAACCGACGGGCATTTCCTGAATGTCAACCCTTCCAGGGCGCGCATGTATGGCTACGACTCTCCCAAAGACATGATCCAAAATGTGACCAATATTTCCACGCAGCTCTATGTCAACCCAGATCACAGAAACGCGCTCCAGCGTTATCTCACTGAAAACGAAAAGGTCATCGCCTTTGAATCGCTTGACTATCGCAAGGACAAGTCCAAAATATGGGTCTCTGCGAACATTCAGATCATCCGTGACAAGGAAGGAAACATCCAATATTACGAAGGATCCGTTGAGGATATTTCCGTCCGCAAAAACATGGAGGCAGATCGCAGCCGCGCCGAGGAGGCTTTGCTCCAATTCAGAAATGTATTAAATGAATCCAACGACGCCATTTTTTTGATCGACCCGCAAACCAGTCGTTACATTGATTTTAACGAAACCGCCTGCAAAAAACTTGGGTACAGCCGGGAGGAATTGATCCAGCTTGGCGTGGTGGATATCGCGCTGCACATCACAGACATCAATACATGGAAGGAAAGAGTCGCTCTCGTACGCAAGAAAGGCGACCTTATCTTTGAATCCGTTTACTGCCGAAAAGATGGGACAACATTCCCGACAGAGATCAGCGCGCGCATGTTGGATTATGGTGACGAGAAAATCATGGTCGCAAATGTGCGTGACATCACCGAACGCAAACAATCTGAAAACGCCCTGCCTGAAAGTGAAGCGCGGCTTCAAGCCTTTTTCAATCAGTCATTGGATGGTTTTTTCTTCAGCATGTTCGATAAACCCCAAAAATGGGACGATACGATTGACAAGGAAAAAACCCTGCACCATATTTTTACAAACCAGCATTACACAGAAGTAAACAATGCCATGCTCAATCAATACGGCATGACCCGCGAAAAATTTACCAGCCTAACCTCCAGTGACGTTTTTGCGCATGATCCACAACAGGGGCTTCAACTGCGCCGGCAATTGTTTGACAAAGGCAATTTACATATAGAAACGTATGAACGCAAGAACGACGGCACACCCGCCTGGTTTGAGGGCGAATATGTGTGTCTTTACGATGAACAAAGATACATCACCGGCTTTTTTGGCATTCAACGGGATATTACCAAACGTAAACAGGCGGAGATCGAACGCGAACAACTGATCCACGAGCTTGCCATCAGAAACGCAGAGTCTGAAACCATGCGCGAAAGTTTCGCCACCATCGTAGGCACATTTGAATTCTCCGAGATCATTCAGCACATTCTCGATCAGATCAAACGCGTCATCCCCTATGACAGCGCCTCCGTATGGAAATGGGAAAACGGCAGACAGAAATTCATCACCGGCCGCAACCTGCCAGCCATGATTGAAGATGCGAACATCGAGTTCATTGACGATGAAACAAACTCCGCCCTGCCAATCCTCAAGGGAGATGTCCCCTATATACTAAACAACAACGTCCAAGAGGAGCTCGCAGATTTTAAAGATGCGCCGCATACCTATGTCAACTCATGGCTGGCCATTCCGTTAAGAACACATGGAAAGATCACAGGCCTGGTCGCGCTTGACGGCAAAGAGAAGGATCAATTTAACCAGCATCACGCCGAACTGGTCGTTACCTTTGCGAATCAGGTTGCGATCGCATTGGAAAACGCGCGCTTGTTCACCGAACTTCAAAACGAATTGTCCACCCGCGAGAAACTCATCAAGGAGCTTGAATCAAAAAACACCGAACTGGAACGCTTTACCTACACCATCTCACATGATCTAAAATCACCACTGGTCACGATCAACGGTTTCCTCGGTTATCTAAAAGTGGACATGGTCTCAGGCAATTCAGATCGGGTATTAACAGATATTCAGCGCATTCAAGATGCGGTGGATAAAATGCATTTACTACTCAAGGAACTGCTCGAACTCTCGCGCATCGGACGTATCGTAAACCCGCTGGAAACGGTTCCTTTTGAAGAACTGATACGCGAAGCTCTGGAAATTGTCCACGGACAACTTGAAGCGCGAAGAGTAACGGTTCAGACTCAGCCAAACCTGCCAGCCATTTATGGAGATCGTCAGCGACTGATAGAAGTCCTGCAAAACCTGATAGACAACGCCGCCAAATATATGGGAGATCAACCTGCCCCATCCATTGAGATCGGTCAAAGCGGCGAAGAGGATGGCCGGCTCATATTCTTTATCAAAGACAACGGCATCGGCATTCATGCCCAATACCACGAGCGCATCTTTGGCCTCTTCAACAAACTCGACTCCAAGTCAGACGGCACCGGCATTGGGTTGGCTCTTGTAAAACGAATTATCGAAGTCCACGGCGGCAGGATCTGGGTGGAGAGCGAAGCGGGAAAAGGAGCAACATTTTTCTTTACCCTTGCTCATGGTGATTCTTTGCCGGCCTGATCAGATTTCCGCCACAAACACGAATACCCCAGAGTGTGTACACACCAGTCCCCTTGCCGCAAGAATTAAAACAAAAAACAGCCCAATCAACAGGCTGTTTTACTTGTGTGACCGACCTGGGACTCGAACCCAGAACCAAATGATTAAGAGTCATTTGCTCTGCCAATTGAGCTAGTCGGCCATACACGCGGACGGTATTATACCGCAAAGAAAGTCCATGTCAATAAGTTTACTGCGGCTTTCGGTGTATCTCGTACAGACTAACCAGCCGCGCCATTAAGATGGCAACATAAAGTACACCGATGGTCACTTCAAGTCCGGCCAGCATCCGCGCCCACTGACTGGCAGGGAGCACATCGCCATAGCCTGCAGTGCTGAGCGTGATTAGGCTGAAATAAACAAGTTGTTGCCATGAAACCGCTGTGCCGAGGGTGTTATCGATAAAAGAACCGGGGGCAGCCACTTCCAACATGCCATAAATGGGGACGAATAGAAACGAGAGCAGGAAATACACGGCAGCGGCGGCGTAGATCACATCCGCGTTGACAGATTCAGATGTAAAAATAAATCTCATCAAGACCCAGATAATGGTGATATGAAATATCAAGAGAATAAAATATGTCATCTGGGTTTTCCAGAAACTGGCCGGGTCAAGCGCGTATAAAATTGCAACAACCAGCCAGACAACCGCGATACTGGCAGACCATATCAGGTGGGCACGGCTGTCACTGGCAATGAAGATTCCCGCCACAAATAATCCCGCGTACAGGATTTGATAAATAATCAATGCTGTGACATTCCCATTGCTTGTAATGGGGTAGATCACGTTTAAGAGCACGATCAGAATAAGCACATAAATTGCACGGCCTTTAATGGTGTCTTTTTTCATGGGAGGATTTTACCCCCATCTTATTCTGCCTGGGGCGCAGCACAAATATCAGAATCAAAAGGACAGGCAAATTGCCTGTCCTTTCTTCTTATACTTCAGTCTAGGAGAAGTGAGATGTTTACTGAGGCGGGAGGAGTACCGCGTCAATTACATGAATTACACCATTTGAGGCTTCAATATCTGTGATAATGACTTGTACGGTATCGCTCAGGAAGACATTGCCATCCTTGACGGTGATGGTAACATCCTTGCCGAGAACTGTTGTGGCACTGGTAAGAGTGACCACGTCCGCAGCCATGACTTTGCCAGAGACCACATGGTAGAGCAAAATATCTGTCAATTGCTGTTTGTTTTCAGGCAGAAGCAGGCTGTCTAAGGTGCCAGCGGGCAATGCAGCGAAAGCATCGTCAGTGGGGGCAAAAACTGTGAAGGGACCTTCACCACTCAAAGTTTCGACCAATTCGGCAGCGCCAAGAGCAGCCACGAGGGTTGTGAAGCGTCCGTCAGCTACTGCAATGTCAACGATAGTGTTTGTTTCCATCGCAGCATCCTCGGCAGGCGGCAGGAGAACTGCATCGATTACGTGGATCACACCATTGGAAGTTTCAATGTCTGTGATGATTACTTTTGCTTCGTTGATGTAAACATTGCCCATATCAACCTTTATGGCCACATCCTTACCGAGCACGGTGGTGGCGCTGGTCAGAGCGGTCACATCGGCGGCCATCACCTTGCCAGAAACCACATGGTAAAGCAGAATGTCGGTCAATTGCTGCTTATTTTCAGGCTTGAGCAATTCGTCAACTGTGCCAGCGGGCAAAGCGGCGAATGCATCATCGGTGGGGGCAAAAACAGTGAACGGGCCTTCGCCTTTGAGCGTATCAACCAATTCGGCGGCTCCTACAGCCGCTACAAGCGTTGTAAAGCGGCCATCTGCAACAGCCGTATCGACGATGTCCTTGAGCATCGGCTCAGGGGTTGCAGTGGGCTCAGGAGCCTGTGTAGCAGTAGGAGCAGGGGTGGCCGCGGGCGCACAAGCGGCCAGAATGAGTGAGGTGACTACCATTAATATTGTGAACATTGAAAAGCGTTTCATTTTTTTCTCCATTTATAAGATGTTACATTTTTACAATATTTTGAACAGGTTTTGTCCATATATTGTCTCTATTTTACATCTTATGTACAGGCTGTCAATATACTAGAATATTCTCTAATAAAACACTTAATTACCTCCCCCAACCACAACCCCTTCTGGATTGTCTATTTGTATTTCATAAAGGTAATGTCCACACACAATAAAAAGCGGGACGGCAAAAACGCCGTCCCGCAAATAATCATTCACTTATTGATTATATTTTTAGAATAACCTCAACACTGCAGTACTCGCCAACAGAAACAACCACTGTGGAACGAAACTCAACACCACTGTGGCAATCGCGGTGGACATGGTTGTGAAGTCCAGCCACATTTCGCGTTCGATGGTGGGGTCACCTTCGCGCATATACATGTTGACGACAATACGCAGATAGTAATAGGCCGAGACCAGTGAGGTGACCACGCCGATGATGGCAAGGCCGGGATATCCGCCGGCGATGACAGCACGGAAGAGATAGAACTTGCCGACCATGCCCAATGTGGGAGGGAAGCCAATGAAGGAGAGCATGAAGACGGTCATGGCGGCGGCCAGGGCGGGATATTTCTTCGCAAGGCCGGCGTAATCTGCGATCTCAAGCCCCTTGCCTTCGGCTTTTTCAAGTGCGATCACGACACCCCATGTGCCGAAGTTGGTCACAACGTAGGAAACGAGATAGAACAAACCGGCGGCAATTGAGATCGGCAAAACTTCTTTATTGCCATAGGGCACAAAGGCCATCAGGATATAGCCCGCGTGCGCAATGCTGGAATATGCCAACAAACGTTTGATATTTGTTTGCGAAATGGCGGTGAGATTACCAACCACCATGGTCAGCGCGGCGAGCACCCAGAGGACGCCGGTCAGGTCAGCGGAGAGGGCGGGGAATGCGGTGGCAAAAACGCGTAGTAAGGCCGCAAAGCCAGCGATCTTCGCACCAGAGGACATGAATGCCGTCACAGCCGTTGGAGAGCCCTGGTACACGTCTGGAGTCCACATGTGGAAGGGAACAGCCGCAACCTTGAAGCCAAAGCCGACGAGGAGCAGAGCAGCCCCGATGGTTAGGAGCAGGCTTGGGGTTTCGTGCGAAGCGGCGAAGAAGATTCCGCTCAGGGATGTGGTTCCGGTCGCGCCGAAGATCAGGGCGGTGCCGTAGACGATAAATCCGGTGGCGAATGCGCCGAGCAGGAAGTATTTGACGCCGGCTTCTTCAGACTGCAAATTGGGACGGGCGAAGGCCGCCAGCACATACAACGGGATGGACAGTAATTCAAGCGCGAGGAAGACGATGATGAGGTCTGAGGCTTGCGCCATCAACATCATGCCGGTAATGCTGAAGAGCATGAGCACGTAATATTCGCCGCGCTCAAGCTTCATGCGTTTGAGATAGCCATAGGCGAGGGCAATGCCGAGTAAACCACTGATAATGACCAGCGCGTTGACGAACAGGGAAAAGCCATCGAGAGTCACCATGCCATTGAAGCCTGTGCGCTCAACACCCACCAGCGTTTGCCAGATGATAAAACTCAGGGTGGCGGCCAGGCCAAGCGCCGCGAGGAAAGCGGTGATACCCTTGCGTCCCTTCGGGATGAAGAGATCTACGAGCAGAAGTATGCTCGCCCATGCGACAAGGACTGTCAATGGAATGATGGAGTAAAAATTAGCGTAAAAATCAGTTTGCGTCATGAACGCTCCGAAAATCTTGACGGCAGACGGTGGACAGTAGACAGTGAACAGTTAACAAAACTGGTCGACGGTCTTTGGTCTACGGTCAACGGTCTTACTATAAAGGTAACGCGGATAAAAGTTTCTCAACAGCAGGAGCTATCAAGTTGAAGAACGGGGCGGGATAGAGACCGATCCAGAACATGAAGATCAACAAGGGGGCAACAGTGAGAATTTCGCGCCAGTTGAGGTCTTTTAGTTCGTGATGTTTCGTGACCTCACCGGCAGGGCCGAGGAACATTTTCTGGAACATGTAGAGAATATAAACCGCCGCCATGATGACACCGATGGCGGAGATACCCGCGTACCAAGGACTGCCAATCGCCTTTGAGCCGAACGCGCCAAGCAAGATGGTAAATTCGCCGACAAAACCGTTCAAGCCAGGCAGACCCATCGAAGAAAGTGAGGAGATCAACATGACCGTGCCGAAAATCGGCATGACTTTCCACAGGCCGCCGTAGACTTTGATCTCACGTGTGTGAGTCTGTTCGTAGACCATACCAATGAGAAGGAACAACGCGCCGGTGCTTAACCCGTGATTGATCATTTGCAAAATCGCACCAGACACACCTTCAGCATTGAGCGCGAACATACCGAGCATGACAAATCCAAGGTGACTGACGGATGAATATGCAACCAGTTTTTTCACATCAGACTGTGCGTAGGAAACCGCCGCGCCATAGATGATGCCGATGGTCGCGAGAAGCGCGATCCACGGGGCGGCTGCGATGGTGGCATTCGGGAAGAGTTGAATGTTGAAGCGCAGGAAGCCGTAGGTACCCATCTTGAGCAGAACGCCAGCCAAAATCACAGAACCGGCAGTTGGCGCTTCCACGTGGGCATCGGGCAGCCACGAATGCAGGGGCCACATTGGAACTTTGATGGCGAATGCAGCTGCGAAGGCCACAAACAAAAGCATTTGTGTCTGTGGGTTGATCATGCCTGATGAATAAAGCCCGCGCAATGCGGCGATCATTTCAGGGAGGTTGAATGTGCCGGTCTTGACGCCGAGGAAGAGAATCGCAACCAACATCAAAATGGAGCCAGCCATTGTGTAAAGGAAAAACTTGACCGCGGCATAAATGCGGCGTGGTCCGCCCCACAGGCCGATCAGGAAGTACATCGGCACGAGCGTGAATTCCCAGAAGATGTAGAACAGGAACAGATCCTGCGCGAGGAAGACGCCCAGCATGCCCACTTCCAACAAGAGGAAGAAGATCATGAAATCCTTGACACGGTCTTCCACGGCTGTCCACGTGGAGAGGATGGAGATCGGTGTCAGGAAGGCGGTGAGCAAAACAAGCAAAATGCTCAAGCCATCTACCGCAAGATAATAGTAGATGTTCCAGCCGGCGACATTGATCCACGGGTATTTGGCTTCCAATTGAAGATCAGGATTGGATGCTTTGAATTGTACGAGCACCCAAAGTGAAATACCAAACGTGATCAGGGTGGTAACCATTGCGACCCAGCGAATGGCGGTCTTCGCTTCGGACTTCATAAAGAGAAGTACAAGCACGCCCACGAGCGGGAAGAAGGTCAGAAGAGTAAGAGGTTGCAAAAGAAATTCCATGTTCTATCCTCAAGTGCAAGATCGTCGAAGGTCAAAGGTCGAGGTCGACTTTTGACTTTCGACCTTTGACTATTTAAAAATAAGATATCCTAAAATCAAGACGACGCCCAACATGACAGAGAGCGCATATGAACGCACGAATCCATTCTGGACCTTGCGCATGATTCCTGAAACCCATTGAGTTGCTGTGCCGAGCCAGTTTGCGAAAGCGTCAATACCTTTTTGATCGGCATACTTGGTCAACGCGACTTCACTCAGCCAGTTGTAAGTTCCCAGAATAACCGTATCATGTACAAAGTCATGCCAGAAGCGCCAGTCAATTACGTCTGCAATGAATTGGGAAGCCTTTTTGAATGGATTGATGATGACGGCGAAATATCCTTCATCCACAAACCATTTGTTTTCCATGCCAGTGAAGATAAATCCAAGCGGCTTTTTGAGCGGATCGATCTGGCCGGACTTGAGCGGATTGCGTCCGTAAATAAGCCATGAAATAAAAATAGCGGCGAGAGCAAGAACTGTGGAAATTCCGGCAACCGGCAAATCAAGCGGAAGGGATCCAACTTCGCCGAGGGTGTATCCCAGCCAATGACCAAGATTGTGGAAACCTTCGAAGGGCAGATTCAACGCGCCACCCAGGACCGATAAAGCTGCGAGGACCATAAGCGGCACGGTTATCACTTTGGGGCTTTCTTCGGCGTGCGCGGCTGCTTCGTGTCGCGGTGTACCGAAGAAGACCATCCACACCTGACGTCCCATATAGAAGGCAGTTAGGAATGCAGCGAGCGTTAACTGGCCGTAGACACTTGGGTAATGCAGACTTGCATCAAGCAGAATTTCATCCTTAGACCAGAAGCCTGCGAAAGGAAAGATACCTGCGAGAGCAAGCGTACCGATCATGTAGAGCCAGAAGGTAACGGGCATGGTCTTGCGAAGTCCGCCCATGTTGCGCATATCGCCCGGGTCGAATACTTCACCATGTTCATCGCCGTGACCATGATCGTCTTTTTTCTTCTTTCCTTTTCCATGATCGTCATGCGCGGCATGATGGGCCGCGTGATGATGTCCGCGCTCAAGCCCGAGGATGACAGAACCAGCCGAAAGGAATAACAAGGCCTTGAAGAAGGCATGTGTAATGAGATGGAACATGCCTGCAGTGTACGCGCCCATACCGACTGCGGCAACCATGAAGCCGAGTTGGGAAATGGTGGAGTAGGCCAAAACTTTCTTAATATCGTATTGACCGACTGCAATCGTCGCAGCGAAGAGTGCTGTCCCTGCGCCGACCATTGCAACAATATATTGCGCCTGCGGTACAAGCGTATAAATTTCAGCAGAACGTGTAATCAGGTAAACACCTGCGGTCACCATTGTGGCGGCATGGATCAAAGCCGAGACTGGTGTCGGGCCGGCCATCGCATCTGGGAGCCAGATGTAGAGCGGAATCTGCGCTGATTTACCAGCAACACCGACCAACATAAAGAGGGTGATCGCGACAATGATTCCGGGAGGAGCTGTTTTGGCTGCCTCGAAAACTTCATCGAACTGGAAGGAGCCGAGATACCAGAACATCAGGAAGCCCGCGATCAGGAAACCAAAGTCACCGACACGGTTGGTGATGAAGGCTTTCTTGGCCGCATTGGAATTTGCCCAGGATGGCCGTCCAAGCGTGTCCATCTCATACCAGAAGCCGATCAGCAGGAAGGAGCAAAGCCCCACGCCTTCCCAGCCGACGAAGAGCATCATGTATGAATCGCCTGAGACGAGAATCATCATGGCTGCAATGAACAGGTTGAGGAAGAGGAAGAAGCGGGTAAAGCGTCCCTCTTCGTGCTTGAAGCGCACATCCTCGTGCATGTATCCGATGGCATAGATGTGGATCAGCGTGCCCACGCCCGAAACGACCAGCATCATCGTAGTCGAGAGCGAGTCAATTCGGAAAGTCCAATCGAGGCTGAGGGTGCCGATGTGGATCCATTCCGCCAAACGCCAGCGCACGACTTCGCCATGATTAATCGAGACTGAATACGCCAACAGCACCGAAACGACAAACGCCGCTCCCGATGCCAGGCTTGCCACCGTGCCGACCATGTTCTCGCTGAACTTAAACTGTTTGCTGAAGATCAAATTGATCAGCAAGCCGGTTAAGGGCGCAAAGACCAGCCACGGGGC
This sequence comes from Candidatus Villigracilis proximus, assembly GCF_016717045.1. Taxonomy (NCBI): domain Bacteria; kingdom Bacillati; phylum Chloroflexota; class Anaerolineae; order Anaerolineales; family Candidatus Villigracilaceae; genus Candidatus Villigracilis; species Candidatus Villigracilis proximus. The sequence continues at coordinate 55,594 of NZ_JADJUO010000020.1, forward strand.
TAAAAAGAAAAATCCGCCAACTACTGTTTCGCTTAAGTGCATAAATTTCTCCGCAATTCGATACTCGCTATTGGGTATTCGAAATTCGAGTATCGAATATCGACTTATCCTTTAAGAGAATTCATCTCATCAACATTGATGTTCTTCTTGGTCTTAAAAATTTCAACGATCAAGGCGAGTCCCACGGCCACTTCGGCGGCGGCGACTGCGATGACGAAAAATACAAAGATCTGCCCGGTGTAGAAGGGCTGTCCGCCGGCTACTTCGTAGGAACGGCCAAAGGCCACAAATGCCAGATTACCCGCGTTGAGCATCAACTCGATCGACATGAAAATGATCAAAGGATTGCGGCGGATCAATACACCCAATGCGCCGAGGGTAAACAAAATGGCCGAAAGGATGACGTAATAATCTACAGGAACCATTATTTATGCCCTACCTTTTCGCGATTTGTAAGTACGATCGCACCCACCATCGCGACCAATAATAAAATGGAAGTGATCTCAAACGGCAGAAGGAATTGATCGAAAAGGATCATCGCCATATCCCGCAAGCCTTCCATTGAATTCGTTGCAGCATCGGGCGCAGTAATGACCGTGTTTAACCGCGAACGCGCAAAGATCAGATAAACTGATTCCACGGCAAGAATGGCTGCCAAAATGAAAGCCAGCGGTCTCTGCCACGGCATGGCCTGAGGCAGAGGGACAAGGCTTTCCGCGCCGAGCAGCATGATGACGAAGAGGAACAGCACCATGATCGCGCCCGCGTATACCGTGATCTGCGACATGGCAATGAATGGCGCACCAAGCATCAGATAGAAGACGGCCACCGTCACAAAGTTCAACACGAGGAATAACGCCGAATACACTGCATTGCGGCTGAACAACATGCCAAATGCGCTGGAAATGGCAACAAGGGAAAGAACGAGGAAAACAATTAATTCAGAGGTCATAGATACCTTTTGCGTAACTGGTATATGGTAGTTCCCAATTACTAATCAGTCGGGTTTTGCATTTCAGGTACTGAGCGTGTGTACACACCTGCATCCACTTTGCGTGGAGTGAGCATTTCTGCAGTTTTGACAGGCTCAAGCAAAGAGTCTTTTGTATAAATCGCCTGACGCCGGTCAGTAAATGAGAGTTCGTAGTTATCGCCGAGGACGATCGCCTCTGTCGGGCAGGCATCTTCGCAAAAGCCGCAATAGATACAGCGCAGCATATTGATCTCGTAGGTGGAAGCAAATCGCTGTCCGGGAGAGAAACGCTTTTCATCCGTATTTTCAGAGGATTCCACGAAGATCGCATCCGCCGGGCAGGCTGCCGCGCAGAGTGAACATCCGATGCATTTCTCAAGTCCATTGTCGTAGCGTTTCAAGACATGGCGTCCACGGAAGCGCGGACTAACCGTACGCTTCTGTTCAGGGTATTGATAAGTGACGGTCTTCTCAAAAAAGAAGGAGCGGAGCGTTTCACCGAGACCGCGCCCAAGCTCAATAACGGGATCAAATACGCCCATTGGATTTTCTCCTCAAGTCACGATAAATAAGCGCCACCGCAACCATTGCACTAATAATAGAAAGAACGGGGATGCTATAGAAATAAATTTGATTATTTAATTCCTGCGCCAGCAAAATACCGGCGGCGGTAATGAAGAGCACCACCAGCGAAAGCGGCAGAAGAACCTTCCAGCCGAAAGACATCAAACGGTCATAGCGGATGCGCGGCCATGTGGCACGGATCCAGATCATGAAGAACAACAGGACGATCACTTTCAACAGCAAATAGATCGGGCCAAGGAACCAGAAACGATCCACACTAAGGATGCCGCCCGCAAAATCCTTCAAGAACCAAAACTCACGATAACCGCCGAAGAACAAAGTCGCGGCGATCATACAAATTACGATCATCTTCTGATATTCAGCCATGAAGAACAGCGCGAATTTCATGCCTGAATATTCCGAGTGGAAACCGGCGGTCAATTCCTGTTCAGCTTCCGGCATATCGAACGGCGCACGATTGACCTCAGCCAGTGTCACGATCAAAAAGATCAACGCGCCCACAGGCTGGATCACTGCAAACCACATTCCACTTTGTGCGTTGACAATGTCCACCAGATTCATGGAGTTGCCCATCACGATCGCAATCGCAAAGCACAAGCCAAGAGAAAGTTCATACGAGATCATTTGTGCCGAAGCACGAATACCGCCCAGCATGGCGTACTTGTTGTTGCTCGACCAACCCGCCAGCGTAATCCCGTATACCGCAATGGAAGCGATGGATGTCAAATATAAAACACCGACATTCAAGTCTGCGACATACAGGGTAATGACACGGCCAAACAAATTGAACGATGTGCCCAGCGGAACAACTGCGGCGAGTACAAGTGAAGGCACCACGGTCAACACGGGAGCCAGTACAAAGACCACTTTATAAACGCGGGCGGGAGTCAGCTCTTCCTTGAAGATCAACTTCACCGCATCCGCGATCGGTTGCAGCAAACCCTGATATCCGGCGCGGTTCGGTCCGACACGCACTTGCATACGTGCCAGCGCACGGCGTTCATATAAAGTCAGATACGCAAAACCCGTCAACAGGATCAGGCAGAGTACAAATCCTTTAATTACCCATTCAAGCCAGAAAGTCCAATCCATTACTTCACCTTCCCTTCGACCAGGCTCAAGACACGCGCCGCCACAGGTTCATGGATCGCAATTCCCATACTACGCGGAACCAGCGCCACACCGGCCGAGATCGTATCGTCCAACTTCACAATCACTTCGGCATTCACGCCTTCAAAACTGATCTTCACGCGCGCACCTTCCGCCACGCCCAAATTCTTCGCAGCCGATGGATGCAGAGTCACAGTCGCTTCACCGATTCGTCCTTCAAGCAATTGAGCCGGATTAACGGTCACACCACGGTCATACAATTTATTAACCGGAACGGCCATCAACTCTTTTTCTTTTGGACGAAGAGCCGCTTCTTTTCTGACCTTTGAAATGGTTACTGTTTTCCCAGACTGGGCAGCCGGGGCGAGTTGAACACCCAAACCCTGCGTATTCTCATAAGTTGTGCCGCCGTAATACAAGTCACCACGGCCCACGATCGGCCACTGACCATGCACTTCAGCGAGCTTTTCATAACTAATATCTGTAAACGCATCAAGTGAGTTTGCCAGAATATCAAACACTACAGAAACAGACGAACCCTCAAGAATGACGCCCATCTGTTTTGCAACTTGTGAAGTGATCGCAAAATCGGGTTTCGCATCGCCCTTCACCGGCACAGCCGCATAGAAGCGCTGTACACGGCGTTCACCGGAAGTAAAGGTTCCCTCACGTTCCGTATACGCCTGGGCGGGGAAGACCACATCTGCCATCTCGGTAGTTGCTGTTTCAAGAATATCCTGCACGGCCACGAACTTCGCACCTTTGAGAGCCTTCGCCAGAGCGGGGTCATCCCCTACTGGATCAGCGCCGACAATATAAACAGCCTTACCTTTAAGCGCTTTCTCCAGATCAGGCTCAGGCTGGAAACCAACCTCCCACGCACCCTGATCGTTGACTCTCTGCCAGACACCAACCAAACCGTTGTTCGGTTTGCCGATGTGATCGGTTTCTTTCAAAAGTGTGGCACACGCAGATGCGAGACCGGATGAACCGTTCAAGCCGAGTCCATCGTTGCCAAAGAATACAATCGCATTCTTCGCCTTTGCAAATTCATCAGCGATCTTGCTCTTTTTGCTCAGATCATTGATCGTTTTTACTTCATCGCCGTACGCATAGCGGATGACGAACTTCGCAAATTTATCGAGTTTGGTTTCGCGCGGATTTGCCACGATCAACGTCGCGCCGCGGTCAGCAGCCTGTTTCACACGCAGCCACCAAATGGGAGATTCCTGATACAAATCCGAAGCGACCACGAGAATGGCATCACCCTTGCCCATCTTGCCAATATTTGTTCCCTGCCCCACACCCACCAGCGCGGTAATATCACCGCCGCCCATGTCTGAGTACATGATCGCAGTACCGCCTGCATGATCTGCGAGTGACTTAAGATTGAAGAGATCTTCATTCGCCAATCGGCCTGAGGCCAAAATAACGAAATCCTTCTTATATTTTACAAAATTTTCTGCGGCGAGTTTGGTCGCTGCATCCCATGAAGCGCGCGCCAATTTCTGATCCTTGCGGATAAGCGGCCGGGTCAGGCGTTTCTTGCTTTCTGTGTAATGATAAGCAAAGCGGCCTTTATCGCACAACCAGATCTCATTGACTTCTTCATTCTGGCGCGGCATGACACGCTTGACAACAATATCGCCAGCCGCTTTGGCTTCGCGGCGGGTATTAAGCGTGGTGTTGCATCCAACCGGGCACTGCGTACAAATGGAAGCTTCTGCTTGTAATTCCCATGGACGGGCACCAAAGCGGAAGTCAGCAATGGTCAATGCGCCGACGGGGCAAATATCGGTGGTATTGCCTGAGAAAACAGAATCAAATCCCGGTTCAGACAAAGATACGATCTGTGTCGAGCGGCCGCGCTGATCAAATCCAAGAACGGCTTCGCCGGCAATTTCATCCTGAAAGCGGATGCAGCGCGCACATTGAATACAGCGTTCGCGGTCCTGCCAGATCAACTCGCCGAGTGGAACCTGTTTTTCAAAATGTAATTTTTCATCATAAATAAAGCGGCTCTGACCGGGGCCAAAAGCCATTGTCAAATTCTGAAGCGGACATTCGCCGCCTTTATCACAAACCGGGCAATCCAAAGGATGCGAGGTGAGCAGAAATTCAACTGTGCCCTTCTGACCGTCCACTGCTTTATCAGATGTGGTCATTACAACCATGCCTTCTGAAACGCGATTGGTGCAGGCTGTTTCAAGCTTGGGCATGAACTGGATCTTGGGTTGACCATTTTCCATTACAACCTGACCCGTGGCGCGGTCGAGCATGGGTCGCCCGATTTCCACCAGACACATGCGGCACATACCGACAGGTTCGAGTTTGGGATGATGGCAGAAAACCGGAATATCAATCCCTGCCATCTTGGCGGCATCGGCCACCAGTGTTCCATCCGGGACAGTTACACTAATTCCATTAATTGAAACCGTGACTTGTTTCGTCATGCGTGCTCCGTTAAGCCTTTACTACTTTTTTGAAATCTTGCGGGAATCTTTCAATACCGGTAACCACAGCCATCGTTGAGAATTCACCCAGCGCGCACAGGCACTTGCCCTGCATTTGTTTTGCCACATTCAAAAGCAGATCAACGTCCGCTTTTGAACCTTCGCCGGAATGAATACGTGTTGTGAGATTCTTCATCCAATAATTACCTTCACGGCAGGGCGTGCATTTGCCGCAGCTTTCGTGCTTGAAGAAATGGATGGTCTTGTTCACCACCCAATCCATATCAACCGTATCGTCCAACACGATCACAGATGCAGACCCGAGGTCCGCGCCGATCGTGCGGACAGTTGCATAATCCATCGGGGTATCGAGTACTTTATCATCAACAACAATAATGGAGGAGGAAGCACCCGCAGCCATGATCGCCTTTACCGGGCGTCCTTCCTGAATTCCGCCGCCGTGTTCATAGATCAACTGGCGGAAGGTGGTGCCGAAGGGCAGTTCATAATTTCCAGGTTTGCGGACACGACCCGAGAGTGAAAAGATCTTCACGCCCGCGCTGTCCAACGTTCCCATTGATTTGTACCAGTCGGCGCCATTGGCGAGGATCATTGGCACGTTTGTAAATGTTTCCACATTGTTGATAATGGTGGGTTTGCCATATAAACCAAACGAAGGCGGGAACGGCGGACGTACACGAGGCTGTCCACGTTTGCCTTCGAGTGATTCAAGCAAGGCAGTTTCTTCGCCGCAAATGTAAGCGCCAGCGCCAAGATGTGTAAAAATTTTCAGGGAGTAATCTTTGCCAAACAGGTTATCACCAAGATAACCGGCTTTTTCCATTTCAGCGATCTTTTCGTCAAGGAAGGCGGCTACCTGCCAGAACTCGCCGCGCAGGTAAACATAAGCCACAGTCGCACCGACTGCGTAACTGGCAAGGGCGAGTCCTTCCAAAAACTGGAAGGGATTGCTTTCCATGATCTCGCGGTCTTTGAAAGTGCCGGGTTCAGATTCATCAGCATTGGCAACTACATAATGCGGCCAGTTCTTGTTATCAATGAAGGACCACTTCATGCCAGTCGGGAAGCCCGCGCCGCCACGGCCGCGCAGATTGGAGTTTTTAACCACATCGGTCACTTCAGCGGGCTGCATTTTGGTTACAGCTTTTTTGAAGGCGTCAAAGCCGCCGTTCTTTTTATACACTTCAAGTTTGTTGATGTCGAGGACATCACGATGACGTAATAGAACGTGTGCCATTATTTCGCCTCCCCTTCAGCACGCTTCAATGCTTCGATCAATTCCACGGTGCGGTCCACGGTCATGTTTTCGTGATATTTGATGCCATCCGGTCCTTGTGTCTGGAACATGGGGGCTTTGTCACAGGCGGCGAGACAGGTAACAGCTTCGAGCGTTACGAGACCGTCAGCTGTGGTCTCTCCAACTTTAATTCCCAAATTTCCGCACAGGTTATTAAGGAATTCATCCGCACCGCGCAAGGCGCAAGGCAGATCGTTGCAGACCTGCATGCGATACTTGCCGGCTTTTTCATCGTGATAAAGTGAATAGAAGCCAATGATCGAGGCGACTTCGGTTTCGGTAATATCAAGCATTTTTGCGATATCCTGCATCGCGGCTTTATTGACATATCCTTCTTCGCGCTGCGCAAGATACAAAATCGGCATCACAGCCGAGCGTTTCTGCTCAGGCGGATACTTCGCCAGGATCTGTTTTATTTCCTTTTGATATTTTTTTTCGAGGCTCATCTGTCAATATCTCCGAGGACAATATCAATGGAAGCAAGGATGGCAACCAGATCAGCCACCAAATGTCCCTTAACGATCTGTGGAAGCACACCCAAATTATCAAAAGAGGGAGTGCGTAAATGCACGCGCAACGGTTTGGGTCCGCCATCGCCTTCAAGCATCAACGCCAGTTCACCGCGCGGAGATTCAACTGCGCTGTAAATGGAAGCTTTCGGCGCAGGGAAACCTTCTGTCCACAACTTGAAGTGATGGATGAGGGATTCCATGCTGACACCGATCTCTGAACGGGGCGGCGGGACGAACTTGCGATTGTCCGAACGCACCGGGCCAAGCGGCAATTTATTCAAAGCCTGTTCAACGATCTTCAATGACTCACGCAATTCCTGAATGCGCACCAGATAACGCGCATATGTATCGCCTTCCGTTAATACCGGCACATTGAAATCATATTGTTCATAGCCACAATAAGGGCGCACCTTGCGCAAGTCCCAGTCGACACCTGAAGCGCGGAGTGTGGGGCCGGTGACGCCGTATGATAAGGCGGTGGCTGAATCTAAAATTCCAAGACCCAGCATACGGTCCAGGAAGAGCGGGTTCTTCGTCAACAAGGCTTCGTATTCATCAATGCGTTTCGGGAAGATCTTGATGAAATCGCGCACGGCTTTTTCAAATTCCACGGGCACATCGCGCCATACGCCGCCCGGGCGGAAGTAGGTGGTCATCATGCGCTGGCCTGAGACCAGCTCAAAGATATCGAGGATCTGTTCGCGTTCGCGGAAACAATAAAGGAACATGGACATGGCTGCAAGGTCGAGGCCTGAAGTGCCGAGCCAAACCAAATGTGAAGCGATGCGCTGCAACTCAGTCAGGATCACGCGCAGGCCTTGAGCACGCACGGGCACATCCAGATCGACCAATTTTTCAACGGCTATCACATACGCGAGATTATTTCCCATCGTATTCATATAGTCGAGGCGGTCGGTCATCACTTCAGCCTTTTGGTAGGTCTTGGCTTCCATGTTCTTTTCAATTCCCGTATGCAAATAACCAATGTCGGGAATACAGTTGACAACGATCTCGCCGTCCAACTCAAGCAGCAGGCGCAGCACGCCATGCGTGGACGGATGCTGGGGGCCCATGTTCAAGAGCATGGTTTCACCGGTCAGCGCACGCTCTGAAACAAGATGTTTAAATTTTTCCAAACCGACTTCTTCAATCTGGGTCATGACTATTCCTTTGCGTACAATTTTCGCAGATCGATATCATCAAAATTAAATGTAAATTGCGGTTCCTCGTAACCCAGCGGGAAATCTTTTCGAAGCGGATGACCTTCGGTTTCTTCGGGCATCAAAATACGGCGCGGATCAGGATGACCTTCGACCTCGATGCCGAACATATCGAGGAGTTCACGCTCACGCCAATTGGCCGAACCAAACACACCCGTGGCAGTCGGGACCTTCGGACTGCTCCCGTTTATCGGGACTCTGATCTGCACTGAGAGATTTTTGGCGAGCGATGTTAATTGATAGATCACGTGAAAGCGCGGCGTTTCCTGAGGCCAGTAATCGGTGGCTGTTAACGCAGAGAGCAATTCAAAATTATGTTCATCACGCATGAGCACCAACGCTTCAATGATCTGCTCGGGTTTCACGAACAGATGCACTTCATCACGAAATTCTTCGTACGTCGCGCTGAATTTTTCCTGCGCCGCTTTTACAATGGGTTCGAGTTTTTTATCCATAAATATTTCCTAAAGACCTGACAATTGTCAGGTCTTCCGTATTTTATTTATACTTCTCAGCATATTGCTTGAATGATTCGCCTTTGACCTTTTCGTGAATGGTCATGACCCCATGGATCAAAGCTTCAGGACGCGGCGGGCAGCCCGCCACATATACATCAACGGGAACGATCTCGTCCACGCCTTGATAAATGGCATAGTTATTGAAGACACCGCCACAGGAAGCGCAATCGCCCATGGCGATCACCCATTTTGGTTCGGGCATTTGATCGTACAAACGACGAAGGACGGGACCCATTTTCTTTGAGACACGTCCAGCTACGATCATCAGGTCAGATTGGCGCGGACTGGCACGCATGAGTTCCATACCGAAGCGGCTCATATCATAGCTTGAAGATTGCGCAGACATCATCTCGATCGCGCAACAGGCCAGACCAAACAACATCGGCCACATGGCATTCGTACGCGACCAGTTTACAACACCTTCAAGGGTGGTGGTAACCACACCCATATTTCCAAGTTTTTGCTCTACTCCCATTCCAACGCTCCTTTTTTCCAGGCATACACATACCCGATCAATAAGATACCAATAAAGACGACCATTTCAAGCAAACCAAAAATGCCCAGCTTGCGAAACGCGATCGCCCAGGGTAAAAAGAACACAACTTCAATGTCAAAGAGAATGAACAATACGGCGATCAAATAGAAGCGGACCGGCATGCGCCGCGTCCCTTCGCCGTATGGATTCATGCCTGATTCATAGGGCATGGATTTTGCATCTGAATTTTTACGTGGACCAAACAATTCCCCCAACCCTATCGCGATAAACGCAATCAGCGTTGCTACCGCGATCATCACTGCAATGGCAATATATTCCAACAACATAAAAACACCTCTTGGTGTGTGAAATCAGTGCGTGAAATCTGGCACGTTCGGCGAAGTATATCATAAGAGACTTTTAGTAACTAGAGAAAGTGTTACATTTCACAAAATTGATGATATTAGTCATATTGAAGGGATTAAATACTTTTTTGACCTTTCCTTATTTTCTCCCGCCTTCAAACACACGTTTTAAAATAAAGAAGGAAAGCTGTCTCGACAGCTTTCCTTCTTTTGAAATTTCGGTTAATCCCTAAATAATCTCGCAGGTCGCGGCTGCGTGTGGGATGCCGCAACTTACGCAGCGCTTTCGCTTCTATTTGACGGATGCGCTCGCGCGTCACGTCGAAGTAACGGCTCACTTCTTCCAGTGTGTGTTCCCGCCCGTCACGCAGACCGAAGCGCAATTCAAGTACTTCTCTTTCACGATCGGATAGTGAAGCGAGTGCGTGTTGCATTTGCTCGCGCAGCATTTCACGTGCTGCCGCATCGATCGGAGACGGCGCTTCTTCATCTTCAATGAAATCACCCAGCGTACTGGAATCCTCGTCCCCCACCGGACCTTCAAGGGAGACAGGCTCCTCAGCCGAACGAAGCACACGATTCACCTTTTGCGTGGCGGTATCAAGGCGTTGCTGCAATTCCGGACTAACCACTTGATTCTCGGCATGTGCGTGCAAAATAACCTGCACATCAGCAGCCGAAAGATAACCAACTTCCACAGCCAACTCTGCGTGACTGGGATCTCTGCCCAACACTTGAGTCAGATGTCTTTGCGCACGCAGGATGCGTGAAATGGATTCAAATAAATGAACGGGAATACGAATGGTGCGCGCCTGTTCAGCAATCGAACGATTGATCGATTGGCGAATCCACCAGGTGGCATAGGTGCTGAATTTAAATCCGCGGCGTGGATCGAACTTTCCCACCGCGCGTAACAATCCCAGGTTGCCTTCCTGGATCAGATCGAGGAAGTTGATGCCGCGTCCAAGATAACGTTTGGCAACACTGACCACCAAACGCAAATTTGCATTGATCAGCGCCTGATTGCCTTCCACCGCGCGGACGTGGATCAAGTCCATTTCGTTGAGCAGTTCTTCGTCGGAAGGCAGGTTGCGGTAGAGAGTGCGTTGGGCCGGGAAGGAGTATTGATCGCGGACATGCGTCAGCAGCCACTCAGCATATTTAAACGGGAGCAGGTACAGGCTGAGAAAGACCGCGTAGGCATGTCGGGCAAGATTATCCCAAAGATGGTCAACGCCCCAATGGCCGTTATCCAAATAAGCACGGAAATAAGATGGAGAGTCAAATTGCCAGCCCGTGTGCAAAGACTGCGACTCGGCGACCATCAATGCCAGATTGGGAAGCTCATGATTAAGCCGTTCGGTATCTTCGATCAGGCGATCCCACGAAGTGAGCATCTCGGAGATCAGGGAATGATAAATGGAGGAGGAAAGCGAAACCCCTTTGCGTTGACTCAGTTTGCGCAGAGTTGCAATGAAGCGGTCTGCCTCGCTCAGTGTGGCAAGACGAAACTCACTATCGGAATCAAGTAATTTGACCAGGCCGATCTCACGCAGATATAAACGCACCGGGTCTTCAGAAAGTTCAATTGCCAATTCCTGTGAACGCAGCGGAAGGATTTCATCAATATCATCTTCCTGCTGTGCGAGCAGGGCTTCATCCGGTTCAACGGTTTCATCTGCCATAAGATCCAGAGAGATCCCGTTGTCTTCAACCAACGCCTCCAAAACAGGATCGGCCAAAAAATCAGGCTCGTCCATTTTTGGGATATGCGCGGAAGGCAGCGTTTTTTTATCCGGCTTGGCTGTAGCTTTGGTTGTTGGTTTTACTTTTGCGGGCATTGGCTTCCTTTTCCCTGATGGCAATGTTTCAAAAAATCCAGAATCTTTTTGAGTGACCCAAACGATGGGATCTTCAGGAAGATCTCCAAGGTCTGGTAATCATTACGCCTGCCGCTTTAATGCCATTTTCTTTTTTGCCTGATCCAAACCATGGATCAGTTTTGTAACCTGTATGGTTTGTTCCTGATACATTTTTTTATTCGTGCCATTTTGCTGTTGATCATCCTCCTGCAAAAAACGCAGTTGGTTCATATTTGTCATTGCATTCATGCGGCGCAGATCGATCAATCGCAGTAACAATTCTTCGAGCACCTTATCTTCCACGAGTTCAGCGTTTTCTATTTGCGCGAGCAGGTCTTTCGAGACATCACTCCCCAGCGCAGATAGATGACTGACGACATAATGACGATGTTCGCGTTCATCCTGCTCCACCGCCGAACGAACAATACCGAACACCAACTGATGGTCAGTATACTCGAAGTCATCCGCGGCCAGTGCACTCAAACCAAACTCTTGCAGCTTGCGATCCAGACTATATAAAAATTCAGGGCGCCGTAATAAAACACCAAGGCAATAGGATTCGATCATCAGAGTCGGATTGAGCGCCACAACCGGCGATTCAGCCTTTTTGGTTTGAGCGGTCACCCGCGGCTTGCGCCTCACCACCGGACCCTGAACCTGCGTACCCGTTAATGCGCGTTCATCCACCTTCAGCATTCGCGACAACGCCTGACGGTATGTGTCACGTTCCATGGGACTGGGCAGGTCTTCAATTAAAGGAAGCACCTGCGCCGCAATTTGATTCTTTACTTTTGCATCATTAAGGTTTTGCCCGGCCGCCAGCGCTTCCATAACATGCGTAACGATCGGCTTGGCATTCTCGATCAAGCGTGCCCATTCATCTTTATCACGCGCTACGATCTCATCGGGGTCAAGATCATCCGGCATGGATGCGACCCGCAGGTCGGCTTGCAAGCGTGCTTCGTTGCGTAATAATCCACGCGCATCGAAGCCCAACTCGCCTTCACGATCCATCGCGGAGCGCGCTGCATCGAGTCCGCGCAGCACGGCTTTTTGTCCAGCAGCATCAGGATCCAGCGCGAGGACAATGCGCCGCGTGGAGCGTTTCAACAAACGCAGCTGATCTTCTGTCAACGCGGTGCCCATCGGCGAGACCACATTCTCATAGCCGGCTTGATGCAGGGCGATCACATCCAGATAGCCTTCGACGATCACCGCCTGATCAGCCATGCGGATCGGCTTGCGCGCGCGATCGAGTCCATAGAGAATACGTCCCTTGCTAAAGATCGGCGTCTCGGGTGAATTCAAAAATTTGGGAATATCATTCGGGTCCACGATGCGCGCACCGAAGCCGGCCATTTTTCCATTTTCATCACGGATGGGAATCATGATGCGGTTGCGGAATTTATCGTAGCGTTTGCCATCTTCACGATCTGTCAGCAAACCAACTTCGATCATCTCCTGCTCGGAATATCCCTTTGGGGCAAATTGCTTCAATAGATTATCGTATCCGTGCGGGGCATATCCCAGCCCGAAGGTTTCGATGGTTGAGTCGCTTAATCCGCGTTTCTCGCGCAGATAAGTTAATATCTCTTTATTGTTGAATAAATGCGTGCGATAGTAAATAATCGCGTCTTCAAGCAGCACACGCAAATGTTCATGCGCTTCTTTAACTTCCGGCTTTTCAGTGACAAAAGACTCAACCTTCACCCCCGCGCGGTCAGCCAGCTTATTTAACGCTTCCTTGAAATCAAGTCCATCGCGCTTCATCACGAACTTGAAAATGTCACCGCCTTCATTGCATTGACCAAAACAGCGCCATGTCCCCGACTCAGGCCAGACCACAAAAGCCGGCGTGTGTTTGTTATCGTGGAAGGGACAGAATCCCGTGTAGTTCTTGCCCGCATGGCGCAGTTTCACACCGGCCTCGGAAACAAGGTCTACAATATCGATCCTGGATTTAACTTCATCAATGGTGGACATAATTGGGTGAATGAATTATAGACGTATTCCGGAATTTGGCAAAGAGAAAAAATGAGCAGGTTTTCACCTGCTCATTTGTGTCATTCGGCACATATTTCTTTGATAACCTGGATCGTGCTAAGACCTTTCACCTCATAGACTATGGTACCTGTCCCCTCCCAGCGGGTAACATCCAACACCACTTCCAAATATCCATCCTGATTGAGGTCTATAAAACTTGAAAGCAAATACGTGTAGGGATAGGTCGGCTCAGGCTGGGCTGAGTGATACACATCCACCGCAAGCGGGATGGTCACAACTTCGCTGCCGGATATTTTTCTCATAATTACAATGGAGTAATCGCCAAATTCTGTCAGCGGAGTAGATGGATCTTTGAAACGTGTTGCTGAAATAAAGATCTCATCCATGCCGTCTCCTTCAATATCCGTCCGCAGGATGCGTGTGATCTGCACATCAGGCTGGGCAATCCCCTGCGAGGTCAACCACTCTGCCACGGCCTGCTGATAGACGGGAGTATCAACCGCAGTTTCCATAAACGGACGAAGCGTCACATTCCACCCCTTGGCAAAGCCAAATAAAACCTGCGATTCGCCGCCCAGATTAGAACTTACATAATACGCTCCACAATAAGGTTCAATTTCCACTGAGGTAGCGCCAACTACTCCAAAATAATCTTCAACTTCAACTGCATCGATAAACCCGTTTAGCCCGTACACATCGTAAGGTTGATCAAATTGCAATCGCTTATAAGTTTCAGAATCGGTGATCCAGGTTCCATCCTGAAAACCTCCTAACACCTGAAAACTATAATAGCGATCAACATAGCGTCGAAACAGGATCGGCGAAAACGACACAAGAGGTGGAAGCGGGGTTAGGGTAATTGTTTCTGTTGGGATTAAGTTGGAACCGGAGTGAAAGTAGACGTTGGCGTAGACGTCTCTGTTTGCGGAGCTATTTGAATGGTTGGAAGAATGGAGACAGCAGATGGCGCAGCGCTACAAGCGCTTATCATCAAAACACAAATGAGGAACAGGCAGTATATGATTTTCATTTTGCCCTCCTCTTTCAGTATATAGAAAAAGGGACGGGGTTTCAACCCGTCCCTTCAATTTAAAATCCTTCGAGCTTGCTTAAGTCTGCGATGCCGTTCGAGAGCGACGCAATCTTTTGCAGCAAACCAAGCCGATTCTCTTTCACCTTTTCATCCTCGGCCATGACCAGCACCTTATCAAAGAAAGCAGTAATGGATGGGATAAGTTTGGCGACGATCTCAAGGAATTCGTCAACGGACGACGGACGATTGACAGTGGACGATTGAATCGCTGCCTGCAAATCGCGTTCTTCTTTTTCGACGAATTTTCCATCATCAATGGTCAGTGGTTTGTCGTCTAACCCTGCAGAGCGGATAATGCGGACGCAGCGCGCGAAGCCGTCCAAAATGGATGACCAGTCTTCGCGTCCCACCCAAGCGGACAGTTGCTTCACCGCCCGAACCGTTCCCGCCGGGTTAGTGGATTGCGCAGCAAGCACGGCTTCAATAATATCGTGTTTGAAATCCATGTCACCAAGCACGACCTTCAAACGTCCCGCAATGAATTCGAGAATCTGCTTTTGTGCTTCCTCGCTGACAGGGATCGGCTGCGTCTTCACAGATTTCTTTACAGCTTCTGACAGATCAAAATCAATGTCATACTCGATCAACGGCTGGACAACACCAATCGCCGCGCGGCGTAATCCGAACGGATCTTTTGCACCTGTGGGAGCGAGTCCTGCCGCGAACAAGCCGACAAGTGAATCGAGCCGATCGGTGAGAGCGAGCGCCATGCCCGGCTTACTCTGTGGGACGGTTTGATACTGCTCTGCAATGGCAGCGGCCACTTCAGGCGCTTCGCCGCTTCGCAATGCATATTCCCCGCCGATGATGCCCTGCAGGGAAGTCATCTCTGTCACCATCTGCGTGACCAGATCAGCCTTCGAGAGGTAGACGGCGCGCGCCAGAGTCTTGATGATCAGCATGTCTTTGAAACCCAGCAGGCCGCCGATCTCTGCACCGAGCTTTAACATGCGGTTGGATTTATCCAACATGGAGCCGAGTTTGGTATGGAAGGTTAATGAAGAAAGTTTGGGACGATATTCTTCGAGTTTGAGTTTGACATCTTCACGAACAAAGAAATTCGCATCGGCAAAGCGCGCGCCGAGAACATGTTCGTTCCCTTCGCGGACGGTGTCAATGTGAATGTCGTCGCCGTTGCGGATGGCGATAAAGTTCGGAAGTAGGGGCAGGGCTTGTCCCTGCCCTTGGGCTTTCTCATCACCCTGGGCGACCACAAGGGTCGCCCTTACGACAGGAAAGTATCTCTGATGTTTCTTCATGACCGAAATTAGTACATCACGCGGCAATGCAAGGAATTCTTCATTGAAGCCGCCCATGACTGCGGTGGGCATTTCTATTAAGTTGGTGACTTCGTTGAGCAAGCCTTCTTCGATGATGGCTTGTCCGCCGAGCAGGGCTGCGGCTTGATTGACTTGTTCGACGATGGAGGCTTTGCGTTCTTCTTTATCGAGCAGAATGCCTGCTTCGCGGATCACGTCAAAATATTTTTCAGCGGATGGGATGGTGATGTCGGGCGAGCCGTAGGGACGTAAGCCACGAGAAATGTTTCCAGAGGCCACGCCAGCATATTCAAACGGGATGACCATGTCACCGAGCAGGGCAACGTACCAGCGGATGGGACGTGAGAAGGCAATGCCTGAGTCATTCCAGCGCATGGACTTTTCGAACTTGATGCTTTCGACGAGTTTGGGCAACGCATCCACGAGGACTTCGGGAGTGGGGCGTCCCTTTTGTTTGACGACAGCGGCGACGTATTTCCCACCGTCGATCTCGCGGGCTTCGAGTGCCGCAGGGTCAAGATTATTTTTCTTGGCGAAACCAAGCGCGGCTTGCGTGGGCTTGCCGTCTTTGTCGAAAGCTTTATCAGCGGGCGGACCTTTGACGAGGTCTTCGCGGTCTGGCTGATTCGGGGAGAGAGAGTCAATGGAAACAACGATCCTGCGTGGGGTTGTGAAGAAGCGAATGTCGCCGTGGGTGGATTCAGTTCCTTGAGCAGAGTCGGCACACGGGTGGAGACTGCCGCGTAGGCGGAATCCACATCAGAGGCAGGGAGTTCTTCGACGCCGATTTCCAGTAAGAAGGTTCTTGGGTGATTAGGGATTAGGTGATTAGGCTTCTCCCTAATTGCCTGATTACCTGATTCCTTTTTTTCCTTCAACAACGGATACTCCAACCCCTTACGCTGTTCGCCATAGGAGACGGCCACGCCTTTGGCTAATTCGCGGATGCGTCTAAAAAATGCCTGACGTTCGGCGACAGAGATGGCGCCGCGTGTATCTAAAATATTGAAGCAGTGCGAGCATTTGAGGACGTAGTCGTGCGCGGGGACGATCAGACCTTGCGCGAGACAGGCGTCGGCTTCGGCGGAGAAGAGGTCGTACATGGCGCGGACGCGTTCGACGTCGGCGGTCTCGAAATAATATTTGGAGTGTTCGAACTCTTCCTGACGGCGGATCTCGCCGTAGGTGACGCCTGCGCCGTATTCCTCGTTCCAGATGGCTTTGGCGTTGTTGAGCGCGATGAGGATGCGTTCGAGCCCGTAGGTGATCTCGACCGAGACGGGGTCGAGCGCCACGCCACCATCTGCTGGAAATAGGTGAACTGCGTGATCTCCTGCCCGTCGAGCCAAACCTCCCAACCCAAGCCCCACGCGGAGATGGCGGGCTGTTCCCAGTTATCTTCCACGAAGCGGATGTCGTGCTGGCGCGGGTCGATGCCAAGGGCTTTGAGCGACTCGAGGTAAAGCTCCTGCGGATTGCCTGGGTCGGGCTTGAGGATGACCTGATACTGGGTGTGCAGTTGGAAGCGGTTGGGGTTCTCGCCGTAACGCCCGTCATCAGGGCGGACAGACGGCTCGACATACGCCCGTTCCCGGCTCAGGTCCGAGCACGCGCAGGAAGGTGGCAGGATTCATCGTCCCTGCGCCCACCTGGGTGTAGTAGGGCTGTGTGATCAGGCATCCGTGCGATGCCCAGAAGTCTTGTAGTTTGAGGATGATTTCTTGGAAGGAGGAGGGTTTTGACATTTACGATTTCCGATTGTCGATTTGGGATTTACGATTTTGGATTGATTGCGAGGGGATTATACCGTGAGAGTATGCGTCGTACCTGAGTTAAGTGAATGAACTAATTTGTGAGGTGCGACGCATTAGTGGGCAACGCTTCACGGCGGTGGGGAGTTGGTTCCTGTTTCGAGAAAGTTTCAAGAAAGTCAAAATTATTTCCATTCCCTTTTATAAGTCGAAAACCATAATAAAAAAAGCGATGATTTTCTGGTTCTCTAGGAATTTCTGGAATAAAGCTCTCCACAGTTCTTAGGTTTGAATTAAAAAAGGACGGAGTTTCACCGCAAGTTGCCCATCGATGTTCAATATTGTTATTCGCTAGTTCCACCACTCCATAACACCATACTTCATAAGTATTTGATTAGCCAATGCGTAGCTCTGGTTAGAGTTTCGGTACGATAAAGGTATTACTTCGTTGACCTTTTGATACATTGACCTTATACGTTCTCCTACTGAATTCAGATAGGGCGTCAAATCTGACAAGGGGGGCAAATAAGCTTAACGCTTTATAAGTACTTATCCATTCATCACTAGTAGGTATAGAATAATAATTATGCTTATCATTTTCATTAAGCCAGTAAATAAATTCAAGAACTTCTGAAGGAAAAACACCTGTTAGAAATAACTTGTGATAATTCCGTTTATCTAAATTTTTTGGAGAAATCCTTTCGTTAAGAGTTAATATATCCTCATACCAATGATCATTGAATTTATTGTTACTAGCAGAACTCAGGAAAATCTCAAACTCTATTTTAGTAACTGGTAACCAATGGACATATGCTTGAATCTCCTCAACCCATATCATCAAAAAGCCAGCACTATCCAAGTCGAAAAGTTTAGCAGAAGTTTTATCGCTACTATTCACTATCGGTTTTTTTGAAGGTTTTTTTTCTACGAACTCACGTTTAGATTTTTCTTTAACTACTTTCTGTTGGATAGTCATTATTGGAGCTTCACTCTTCTGTTCTTCCAACAAATCTTTCTCTATCGTGCTTTTTCAGTCTCTTCAAATTCTTTACTCTTTTTTATTGATGAGATGTAATGGGCTTTTCGCCCCTTCCTATACGTAAAGTCGCCAATTTATCTGCTCTCGCACGAAACGCACGCATGAGCATTTCATAGCCATCATCTTCAAACAAATCTACCTGATGCCATTTTCTCAGGCTTTCGAGATTATCACATTCCTCCAACCGTGCGGGAATAATGAAAATCTCGCCTTCGGGTTTTTCCATGGCGGTATCGAGGGCAAGGCGCACTTCCTTTTGACGAAACCCTGCTTGATTGAATTGTTTTGAAAGACAAACCACTACCACATCCGCTTCGCGCACAGCCTTGCGGATTTCAATGGGCTATGAGTTCGCATCCTTGGCGCAACGGAAGCCAAAGTCAAATTCTGCACTCGAAGGGCATCCAAGCACGACATGTAATATTGAATAACAGATTAACTACTATTCCAAGAGCCACCACGAATTATATGCGTGGATTATAAATTCAAATCTTCGTCCATCTTCAGCAATATAAGGATAGTCCGCAAATTTACCTTCCCAATTTCCATTACATTACCAACCATTTTTTTTAATCATAAACGCCATATACTTTTCCCATTTTCATAACTACCAAAAACTAGGAAGTGTTATCGCACCGACACTGAGTACTTATTCGCTCCTCAATAGTTTTATATGCAAAGCTACAATCTATCGCATTACCCCAAGGATAATTTGCTTCTTTTCCATTGCTCGCAGCCTTCTCCCATTCCGCCTCAGTAGGCAACCTTGCTTCACGCCATGCACAAAAAGCCCCAGCCGCATACCAGTCAACATACGTAACTGGGTGATCAGAATATTTGGGGGTTTTATAATAAACCTCATTACTTAGAGGCTTGCAAGACCCCAAACTCACGCAGACTTTGTACTGGGCATTAGTTCACTTCATATTTATCTATATAAAATGCATCCAAATAAACTTGATGAGCTGGCTGTTCATCAATACTATTACCGTTATTACTTCCCATAACAAATTCACCTGCTGGCACAAGCACCATTGACACACCTTTGACATCCGTGATTTCTGGTGAATCTAACACAATTGTAGTGGAAGTGTTGGGGGATTCTATTGTGACGGTTTCTGTCAAGGCAGGAATAGTTACAGATGGGACAAAAGTTATTGTAGGTGTTGGAACAGCAAGATAATACTTAATGATAGGCAGACTGCGTATCAACCCAGATGTCAACAATATACCGATCAGCAAAAACATAATAAAAACAAGTGGAATAATCTTACGCAGAAGTGCAGTGCTTTGCGCGGTATCAAACCTTGGCAACAAAGTTTCAATTTGCTTTGCCCGCTTTTCAAAGGTTTTTATTAATTTTTCATAACCACCCGATTTATATAACTCTACCCATTGATAACGACTTAATGAAAACGGAACTTCACATTCTTCTAATTTCACTGGGATAAGAAAGATTCGCCCTTCAGGCATTTCCAGCGCTTTATCTAGTGCAAACTTGATTTCTTTTTGGATATAGCCTTCTTTATTAATTGAACTTTTGGTTAAACAAATAATGATGGCATCAGAAGTTTCTAATGCTTTTGGGATTTCTACTTGCCAATCTTGCCCGCCACTTAAATTTTCTTCATCAAACCACGGTTGAATCCCTTGACTTTTAAGATAGCGATAGAGTTTACGCACTTTCGGCTTATCATTTGAAGCGTGGCAGAGGAAGACTTTGAGAGGACGTTTGGGTTCGGTCATGGGTAGGGTTCCCGCTAAAGTGAAGTAACAAGATTATACAACCGAACTTTCCACATTTGACAAATCCAGCATTACAATAAGCAAATCCAGTGCTCAAACATATCCGAGGGAGATATTTATGAACCAACTTGACCCCAAAATTAACCTACTCGAACATTCCGAAGCCGAAGTCAATCTATACGGTACCTATTTGGCAAAATATCTGAACATCTATGCCAGAAACCAATATGTGGATAAAGTTTTCCTTTTTGATCTGTTGTGCGGCGAAGGTATTTACAGTGACGGCGAAAAAGGCAGTCCAATAATTGCACTCGAAGCAATCAAGAATCACTATTATGCAAACAATCAAACTTGTCCAAACATGACCGTTTGGCTTAATGACATTGGACTCTCAGAAATCGAGACGGACATATTGAAAGTCAAAGAGTAGAAAGGTTTGGGGAAATATATTTCGCCCAAATAATGTCAATGTTGAATTCAAGAATGAAGATTATGAAACTATTTATGCTAAAGCTGTAACATTGGTCAATAGCACTCGCAAGGCCAAAGGATTATTTTTCATAGACCCCTACGGCTACAAAGCGATCAAACCAGATGATATACGGAGGATGTTGACAGGCAATAACACCGAGGTGCTTTTATGGCTGCCAGCGTCTTTTATGTATCGGTTTGCAAATACTGTTACACATTCTGATTTTCGTGGCGGCGAACCTTTGCGCGAATTCATCTTCACATTATTCGGAAACAATCCCCCACTCTTCAAATCCATTTACGACTTTATTGAGCGAATAACTGAAAGCTTCCGTATATTTTTGAAAGACCTGGATATTTTCGTTGACTCGTTCACCATCGAAAGGGGTGGAGGAAACATTTACTGTCTATTCTTTTTCACGAGTCATATCAAAGGTTATGAAATCATGTTAGAAACCAAATGGGGCATGGATGAAAATCGGGGAAAAGGTTTTACGCTTAACAAAGCGCCATCGTTCAGCGAAATTCAACTTTCAGGTTACCCACAAAAATTAAGAGATTTTATTGTTTCCGAAAACTCACGAACAAACTCGGAATTATACAAATTTGGCTTAGTAAATGGTTTTTTGCCCAAACATACAAATGAGATTCTAAAAGGCTGGAAAAGCGACGGCATTATTGAAATACTTTCATTAGATGGTCAACCTGCAAAAGGGTTTTATATTCAATACAACCACGAGAGGCGAGTTGCTATCAAAATAATTAAAAACACCTTGTAGACACACTAGAACATGAGTGCTATTATTAAGTAAGGCAACTTTACAAGTAGATACTTCAAAGGAGGCAGAATGGCTGAACATTCAGGTATCGAGTGGACAGAGTCCACTTGGAATCCTTTAACCGGCTGTACCAAGAGTTAGCCCTGGCTGTAAGCATTGCTATGCCGAGCGTATGGCAAAACGCCTGCAAGCAATGGGGCAACCTAATTACGTCAATGGATTCAAACTCACCCTGCACGAAAATGCAATGGAAAAACCGCTCGAATGGAAAAAGCCGCAGATCATCTTCGTCAACTCCATGAGCGATTTGTTCCACAAGGATGTGCCTGTTGAGTTCGTACTTGAAATCTTCGATATCATGCGCCGCGCTCACTGGCATACTTTCCAAGTCCTCACCAAACGCGCCGAACGGCTGGAAGAACTCAGTCCCAAAATTGACTGGCCTGACAATGTGTGGATGGGAGTCAGCGTGGAAAATCAGGATTACACCTACCGCATTGACCATCTGCGCAGAACAGCCGCGAAAACAAAATTCCTATCACTGGAGCCGTTGTTAGGTCCGCTGCACAAAATGAATCTCAAGGGAATCAACTGGGCTATTGTGGGCGGCGAATCCGGGCCGGGGGCACGTCCGCTTGACCCGGCGTGGGTGACGGATATTCGAGATCAATGTTTGAGAGCGAAAGTCCCATTTTTCTTTAAGCAATGGGGCGGCGTGCAAAAGAAAAAAGCAGGCAGAGTCCTTGAAGGCAGAACTTGGGACGAAATGCCAGTGGGAATGAACTTAGTGAAAGCGTAAATGAAAAGCCAGTCCGCTAGTGGGCTGGCTTTTGAATATATCAACTTGATAATTGTTTTACGGAGCATCCCAGGCACAACGAAAGCCAAAGCTCCCATCAGCGGCTTCCGGCGGGCCCCGTAGCGAAACCAGGTTCTCAAGACGTAGCTGTCGGGGTAGAACCATGAGCCGCCGCGCAACACGTGATTGTCCGGCCAAAAGACGCCCTCCCCTGGATTGCCCGGATACGCGACGTACGGATCAGATACCCATTCCCAAACATTACCAGCCATATCGTACATGCCATACGGGCTTTTGCCTTTTTCGTACGTTCCAACATCGACGGGGCCATAAGGTTCTTTTTGGTAGTCGTCGTTGACATTGACATACGTTGAGGAATATTCCTCGCCCCAGGGATACGTGCGCCCATCTGTGCCGCGCGCGGCTTTTTCCCATTCGGCTTCGCTCGGCAGGCGCGCGCCGCGCCATGTTTCGCAGTAGATTTTGGATTGATTCCAATCTACACTGGCCATGGGGTTGTCGGAATATGCATAGAAAGAATCGATGCTTGCAAGATTTCTTGATTCACTGCATATCCCGGCCGTTATGCACTCCTTGTAACGCGCCCGCGTCACCTCGTAGACATCCATATAGAAATCTGGCAAGGTCACTGTGTGGGCAGGTTTTGCATTGCCGGCTTTGTCGTCCTCACTGCCCATGATGAATTCTCCGGCAGGCACGAGGCGCATGGTCAAGCCTTTGGCATCCGTGATCTCGGCGGGAAGATCGGGCGTTGCAGTGGTAATGTCCGCCACAGGGACAGCCTGGCATGAAAGCACTCCAAACATAATGAATATAAAAAAAGAAATCTTAACAGGTCTCATCATCACCTCTTTAGGATATTATTTTGTCCCGCTGAAACAGGGGTCGTAAAATTATACATTCGAAAACAGGCTAATCTGTAAAGTTCGAGTGGCGATTCAGGCTTGGCGAATTTAATGGGAGCGTAAATGAAAGATACAACGACTAAGTAATGCCAGAAATTAACTCTTTCGGCGGCGAAAATCCAGGGTCAAGGGTTTATCGCGTTTGCCGCCCAGAGAGAGAAGTCCGCCCATCAGCAGGAACATCCCGATGCAGGTCGATTCAATATTGGAGAAATAATTGATACGTCCCAGCATGTTGATCTCCGCGATCTGCGGATTAAGCGCCAGATAACGCATCTGAACATCCTCTCCAATTGAGAAGCGAATGTTCTTATTCCCGTAATAAGACTTGAACGTATATTGTTTTCCGTCTGCGGCTGTGAATTGCACGATCGGGGTCTTGACTTGATCCCCGCCGGCAACCTCAACGACGGTGCCGGTCACTTCCAATCCGAAGCCATCCAACGCGATCTGTTTTATAAGCGGATATCCGCCCACAATAAATAAGACCAGCGCGCCCAAAAGCAACCCAAATCCCAACAACTTAATACTATTCTTCTTTGCAGGTTTTTCCTGTTCCATCATCAACCTCCACCAATAAGATTAAAGTACATTGCCCTATTATAAAACCGGACTTGTCATCAGGGAAAATAAATAAGGGTGCATATTCATTCTGCTATGCCGGCGACAGTGCAAGCAGCAAGGTAATGACCAGCCGATTCGTTTTTTTTCAAAATTCGACTTGAGGAATAGGATAGCGTATATCATTCCCTTGTGGGCAAGATCAAGCTAAGGCACATCCATGGCACAACGGAACCCTGTGTTATCTCCAACGGCATCAGGGGCGTAGGCAAAGCGGTGGAAAGATTGCGCATCGATATAATTTTCATTCCACGAACCCCCGCGTACAACACGCAGACCCAACCCAAAATCTGAAGCCGCCGCCGGGTTGCCACCGGGGTAGACATTGTATTCATCAACCACCCATTCGCGCACATTCCCAGCAAGGTTATATATCCCATACACACTCACTCCCAGCGGATATGCATCCACGGGGGCGGTGTCGTTATAGCCATCGTCATAGTCAGTGTTTGGAAAATTCAGGCAGTTCACATCACAAAAATTAAGTCGGCTTCCATCGAACTCATTTCCCCAGGGATAGATCAACCCTTCCTGCCCGCGCGCAGCCTTCTCCCATTCGACCTCTGTTGGCAAACGTTTACCGCGCCATTCACAATATGTATTTGCCATATTCCAGCTCACATGAATGACCGGGTAATTGGCAAATTCTGGATTCGAAAAATAACTTGACCGTGTTGCCGAAGCATCTGTCCATGGACGCACACAGAATCCGGCAGTTACACATTCCTGATACTGTGATGTAGTTGTCTCATATATGTCCATGTAGAACGCATCAAGCGGAACGGTATGAGGAGGGGCTTCCACAGGGGATTTTAGATCGCTTCCCATTGTGAACTCACCTGCAGGCACGAGGATCATTTCATCGATAGTTGCAGTGTCGAGTGGCGCAGAAGGCTGAGCAGTTGGTAGTAATGCTGTTGTTTCAATCGGCGAATTGTCTGTTGATTCATTGATGGGTGTGGATAATTCGTCAGTAAAACCAATGCTTTGAGAATACCAGCCGGCCCCAATAACAGACATCAAACAGCAAAATGCAAATGTACCAACTGCCGCAACGGGCAGCCAGGGAAATGATTTCTTTATTGAGTTCCCTTTCTTACCAGCAATCCGCTGTATATTCACCGTAAGGTCGTTTGCCTGTGTTTTCCGCTGAAGCTCAGATATTTTCCCATCCACTCCGGGTGTGGATGAGTTGATCTTTTTTATCTGACGCTGGATTTCAAGCGCATCGGCCCATTTGGCATCTTCCTCTAATTTCCCAGCCTGCTCAAGGAGAAATTTTATTTTTCTTTCCTTTTCCGCTTTTGCATCAAATCGGATAAGCGAATACGTAATGGCACCGATCCTGTCACCGCGCACACGCAAGGCGCGCAGAAATTTAGCGTATCCATCCTCTTCAAACAGATCCACCCAATGCCATTTTTTCAGACTTTCGAGATTGTCACATTCTTCCAGACGCGCGGGAATGATAAAAATTTCTCCCTCTGGTTTCTCCATGGCCGTATCCAGCGCAAGGCGCACTTCCTTTTGACGAAACCCCGCCTCATTAAATTGTTTTGAAAGGCAGACCACAACCACGTCCGCTTCGCGCACAGCTTTGCGGATCTCCAATTCCACTCCTGACCCGGCAGCAGTTTTCCTTATCCAGCCATGCATCCACACCGTCTTTTACCAGGCGGATATAGAACGCGTGGACGGGATCACGATCTGCATGAGCGTGACAGAGGAATACTTTGAGAGGACGTTTAATCTCAGACATAAATGTTTCACCACTAATGGTCAAGCTCAGGTGTAATTTCCCAACCCCGAAATTATACAACCGAACACAGGCAAGGACTGAAAAACAAAAAGCCGGTCTGTATCGAAAATTATCGCAAAACCTTAACCCGCCTATAACAGCCCATTAAGGACTCATCCTTATACTGGAATCAAATCCATAAAGAAAGGAGACTCCTCATGAACAGCATGGTATTTGCCCAGCCCGATGACGAAGCAGAAGTTGAAGAAATTGCTGCCGAAGAAACCATTCAAGAAGAAAATGCTGAAGAAGCTGATGAAACTGCAAACGAAGAGTAGCTGTGTCCTACTTTGATCTTTTAACCGTGCAGGGATCCAAATTTCTGCACGGTTATTTTTGTCCAAAAATTACGGGGATCAATCGTTTACTTTTTCTTAACCAGTTCTAAAACATATTCTTTCCAACTACAGGTATACTGAAAAACATTATGGGCAAATCAGATCTACACATACACACCACTTACAGCATGGATGGCACAGCCACCGTGCGCGAAGCGCTTGAAAGCGCACGCCGCACCGGATTGGATGTGATCGCCATCACCGACCACGACGAGGTACGCGGTTCACTCGAAGCGCGCGCCCTCTCCACCGAGTACGGAATTCAAGTCATTCCCGGCGCGGAAGTCAGCACAAGCGAAGGACATCTCATTGTGCTTTTCATTGAAAGAAATATTCCTTCAGGTATGTCGTTGATCGACACGCTGATCTGCGTCCGCGAAATGGGCGGCATGGCGATCGCTGCGCACCCCGATCACCCGATCCCGAGCAGCATTTCTCTGCAAAGCATACTCAAAGCGCTCGAACATCCACAGGCCAGAGAAGCACTGTACGGACTCGAAGTCTACAATATGAATCCTACGCACAGTCCATTTAATGCGCGGTCACAAAAAGCCGCCGCAGACCTGCCGTTGGCACACATCGCATCGAGTGATGCACATATTGCTTCGATGATCGGCGCAGGCATGACTCACTTTGATGGAAGCAACGTACGCGATTTGCGTCAGGCCATTCAACGACGCGATACACGACCTGAACAGGTCAATCACGAATGGCCGCCGCGCATCTTCTTCCGCTGGCTTCGTTTATTTCTGCGCAGAAAAATAAATGAAGTGTTCGCCAAAAACGAAACATCGCAATCACTGTCTTCCAATCCCATCGATTAATTTAAACATAAACCAAAGCCGCAGCTTAACTCCTGCGGCTTTTTATATCCACGGGAGTATCGGGCTATAATTCAGCGACTCGATCTTATGGATACCAAATACGACATCCTCATCCTTGGCGGCGGCCCAAGCGGACTCTCCACTGCGCTGCATCTCGCACGCCTCAACACGCATCTCACTTCCCGCATCCTGATTCTCGAAAAGGAGCATTATCCGCGCTTCAAGCTCTGCGCCGGCGGACTGGTAATCGACGCCGAAAGAATCCTGGAAGGCCTCGGTCTGGATGTAAGCGAAGTTCCGCACGTGGATGTGGACAATGCGCACTTTGATTTCGCCGGAAAAGGAATCAAAGTCCGCGTGCCGCAGAGACACGCCATCCGCGTCATTCGGCGCGATGAATTCGATGCATGGCTGGCACAGAAAACGCGCGCAGCCGGCATTGAAATTCGGGAAGGCATTACCGTAAAAAATATTCTTCCAGATGCAAATGGTGTCACCGTCGAAACCGATCAGGGAAATTTCCGCGCTCAATGTGTTGTCGGTGCCGATGGCTCGAACGGCATCACCCGCAGAAGTATTCTGCCCAATGCGCCGATCCAAACCGCGCGCGTGCTTGAGATCATCACGCCTGAAAATAATAATTCACACATAAAGCACGATGCTTATTTTGAGTTTCACCCCGTGCCTGATAACATCGCCGGCTACATCTGGGACTTCCCCACACAAATCCACGGTGAGCCAATGCGCTGTTGGGGCATCTACGACACGAATGTTTTGGCTGAAAGCAAACGTCCGGCGCTGAAAGATCCGCTCGCAAAGGAAATGTCACGCCACGGATTTGATCTGAATGATTACGAAATTAAAGGACATCCCATCCGCTGGTATGCGCCGCGCAATCAAGTCTCAGTGCCGCGTGTATTATTGGTCGGAGATGCCGCCGGCGCAGACCCGATCTTCGGCGAAGGCATCAGCATCGCCCTCGGCTACGGAGTCATTGCCGCGCAGGAGTTGAGCGAGTCGATTCGGCGCAACGAATTTTCGTTTAACGGGTACAAGCGTCGGCTCGTGCGAAGCGGACTGGGCCAAACGTTGTATGCGCGCTGGGTCATTACGCATATCATTTATCCGCTTAAGTGGCGCTGGTTCCAAATCCTGTTGTGGAGAATCGCAAAACCCATCGTGCTGCTTGTCGCATGGACATTCGTTTTAAACTGGAGCAAAAGACTTAAATGATCGCAGGCCTCGATGGTTTACGGGCGGTTGCTTTTTTGATCGTCTTCTTTTTTCACACACGCAACCTGCCCTTCGGCTGGATGGGCGTGCAATTGTTTTTTGTGCTCTCTGGTTTTTTGATCACTAATATTTTATTGCGCATGAAGGATCAATTGCCGCGCCGCGAGTTTTTTGTTAAGTTTTACGGGCGGCGTTTTTTACGAATCTTTCCGTTATATTATTTTTATCTGGCTTTGCTCGCCGCATTGATCTTCCTTTTGCCCGCGCTGGGATTAAAGTCATTAAACGCGGAACTTGGAAAAAGTTTTTTAACCAGATCTGGGTGGCGGCCTTGTATATGTATGATTTCTTTCATGCCAGTATATTTTTTGAAAGAAGCCGCTTCTTCACGCATCTCTGGTCGCTTTCGGTGGAGGAACAATTTTATTTATTGTGGCCGCTGCTGATCTTTCTCACTCCGCGCGAAAAATTTAAACAACTTTGTCTTTCGGCCATCGGGCTGGGATTTGTGTTCCGTTTGATCATCACGCTTGTCTATCGCACACAGGCGCTTCCATTTTTATTAAAGCGACCCGCAGCAGGCGGTGAATGTTTTGCCATTCTCACATCTTGATGCGTTTGCATTCGGCGCGTACATTTCACGCTTTGAGATCCCACGTCCGCGCTTGCAGTTGCTGGCGCTCGCAGTGACCGTCCCCGCGCTCGGCCTGCTGACCGATTTTCTCACCAAAGGCACAATGACCTTCGCACTCGGCTACGATCTGCCGATGACCGGTTATTACAAGGAAGTGTGGGGCTACACTCTGTTGAATTATCTTTTCGCTGTGCTGATCTATTGCGTGGCGCGTACCAACTTCTTAACAGGTATTCTTGAAAGCGCGCCGCTGCGTTATCTGGGAAAAATCTCCTACGGATTATATGTTTATCATTATGGCATCATCGCCATGACCGCTGCGCTTTTCCGCACTTACGACCTGCCTTATTCCATGCGTTCGCCGCAAATGTTCATTGTGACCATGAGCGCCACACTTCTGATCGCCACATTAAGTTTTTATCTGCTTGAAAGACCGATCATCAATTTAAAGGATAGACTCTTTCGAGTTCGCGTATTTTGGGTGAACGCTGAATGCGTTTTTACAATTTTAGCGTTTCCACCCCTTTAAACTGTCGGGCGGCAAGGGTTACTTTAGAGATCACCAACAAACTTCGTCGCCGCAGCGTTTCACATCTATAATAAAAATTTCGGACAATACAACACAATGGGCACCGCAGACCTTCACATTCACAGCACCTACTCCTACGATGCGACCACCACGGTTCGCGCCATTCTCAAACAAGCCGCAGATGCTGGTCTGGATGTTATCGCCGTCACAGACCATGATGAGATCCGCGGTTCGCTGGAGGCGCATCAACTTGCACCGCAATACGGCCTCGAATCCATTCCTGCCGCCGAAGTCTCCACCAAAGACGGTCACCTCGTGGCGCTTTTTGTTGAAACACTTCCGCCATCCGGGCTTACACTGATTGACACATTGATCCATATTGGAAAAATGGGCGGCGTGGCAATTGCCCCGCATCCATTTAATAACCTGCCCGGCAGCCTCTCAATGGAAGCAGTCGTTGGCGCGCTCACCAACCCGCGCGCAAAAGCAGTGCTCAAAGGAATTGAAACCCACAACATGGGAACGCAATCCTTCGACACGATCGCGCAAAAAATTTCGATCTACCTGCCGCTGGCAAAGATCGCATCGAGCGATGCGCATGTCTACTGGGCCATTGGTGCGAGCCGCACCGAATTCCCCGGCAAAACTGCAAAAGAACTTCGGCTGGCAATTGAGAACAACACGACGATACCCATTCCATACGAAGAGGAATTTTCAGCCAAAGCCATTCTTAGCTGGGTGCGCCGCATGACACTGCGTAAATTTGGATACGCTTCCGACAGCCCGTCAGCGACACAGCCCATCAACA
This sequence comes from Candidatus Villigracilis proximus, assembly GCF_016717045.1. NCBI lineage: Bacteria > Bacillati > Chloroflexota > Anaerolineae > Anaerolineales > Candidatus Villigracilaceae > Candidatus Villigracilis > Candidatus Villigracilis proximus. The sequence continues at coordinate 85,658 of NZ_JADJUO010000020.1, forward strand.
CACAGAAAATGTCTGAATCCTTCATTCAAAAAACAAGAAGAAAAAAATAAAGAGATGACGTAGAAGCCATCTCTTTATTTCATATTTCACGACTTGACCCGTTTAATGAAACCCGGTGTATTCAACTCACGCTCCAGCAGATATGTAAAATATGCCTGCATCAAAATCTCCGCTTCCTTCTGGACCTCAAAACTGGGATTTGCCCGAGAGGCATCTCTGTAGCTCGATCTTTGGAAGTGACGCAAATACTTAAGCGTCTCCACTGAGATTTTCATCAGATTGGGCAGACCTTTCCCACAACTGGGGCAGATCACACCGCCCGCAGTAAAAGAGAAATACTGATCTTCGGGCAGGATCTCACGTCCGCAGTTCGCGCACTCAAACATCTGCGGACGAAAACCCACTGTATCCAGCAAACGCATCTCATAATAACGAATGGGAAGCCAGGCATTCTCTTCCTTTTCGATGCGATCCAAAGTTTCCACCAGTAATTTGAAGATCGTGGGGTTTCCGCCTTCCTCTTCATAGGAAAAACGATACAGCAATTCAATCACATAGGCCGCATGACCGGTCTTTGTCAGGTCATCATGCAATGGCAAAAAAGCATTCACGGTCTCAGCCTGGGTGATGACCAACAGGTCGCGCCCTTTGGCGAGTTGCACTGTAATATGCGTAAACGGCTGTAAATGTCCCGCCTTACGCGAAGTGATCTTGCGCGCACCCTTTGCCAGCGCGCGTACCATGCCCTGCTCACGGGTATAAAGCGTCAACAAGCGGTCTGCCTCGCCCCAATCACTATGGCGGACAACAACAGCAGTTGCGCGAAAAGAACGAAAATCAGTCATAAAGCAAGTATACACGCAGACACATATACAAGAAAACAGGTAAACACGGTGTTAAATACACGTGTTTACCTGTTTATGTTTGTACTTATTTACGATCTTTCTTTACAACAAATGTGCCGGTGTAAACGCCTCTGGCAGCAACTCAGAGACAGTTAACTCCTTTTGTAAATTTTCATCGCCATCCGCTATTAGAACAACCGTATCCAAACCAAATTCCGACATCACCTGCCTGCATCCGCCGCAGGGGGAGCCGCCATTATTGGTCACCACTGCGATCACTTCAAATTCAGTTTCACCTTCCGACACCGCTTTGAAAATCGCCACGCGCTCGGCGCACATCGTGTGCGGATACGCAGCATTTTCAATATTCACACCCGTATAGATCCGCCCGGACTTTGTCCGTATGGATGCGCCAACCGGGTAATTCGAATACGGCACATAGGCATGTTGCCGCGCTTCATTTGCAAGATTTATTAATGTTTGTCGTTCTTCATTTGTTATGTTCATTTTTACCTGTTTAATTTATATAACACTACTTCTTTGTTTTTCGTTCCAATTTCTTGATGGCACGCGCGGGCATCCCAACTACCAATGTATCTTCGGGCACATTCTTTGTTACCACCGCTCCGGCTCCGGTACGTGCGCCTGCGCCGATCTTCAATGGCGCAACGAGCATGGTATCTGAACCGATAAAAACATCTTCACCGATCTCTGTGGCATGTTTCTTTTCGCCATCATAGTTGCAGGTGATCGTCCCTGCACCTATGTTGGTATTCGCGCCGATCTGCGCATTACCAATGTAGGAGAAATGTCCCATCTTCACGCCGTCGGCCAGATGCGAATCTTTCACCTCACCAAAATTCCCCATGTGGACATGACTTCCCCAAATGTGCGCCTTTTCGCAGCCGCGCAAACGGTCCCATATCCACGTAATCTTCAAGCACCGCTCCTTCCATTACAGAAGAAAGCACTTTGCAATGATTGCCGATCTTCGAATCATACACAATGGAGTTCGGACCGATCACATTGCCTTCGCCAATTTCAGTCTTCCCATGCAAATAAGTATTCGGCATAATGACTGTGTCTTTGCCAATGCTCACGCCAATTTCAATATAGGTTGAGGCGGGATCGATCATCGTCACGCCGTTCAACATATGCTGTTGATTAATGCGTCTGCGCATGGCGGTTTCACATTCCGAGAGATGTACGCGGGTATTCACCCCAATGGTCTCTTCCATATCATCCATGACAGTCGCCTGAACGGGAAGATTATCCCTGGAAGCCAGTTCAACCGTATCAGTTAAGTAGTATTCGCCTTTTTTGGGATTCTTTGGAATACGGCGCAGGGCATCCCACAGCCAGTTCGCATCGAAGCAATATCCGCCCACGTTTAATTCTTTAATTTGTAACTGCTCCTCGGTGGCGACATATTCCTCCACGATGGCTTCCACAGTTCCATCCGCCTTGCGGATGACTCGTCCAAATCCGCGCGGATCATCCGACACCACTGTTAACATCGAAACCGGCCCCTTGTTATTCTTTTGTGTTTCAACCAGCTTTTGCAAAGTCTCGCCGCGCAATAACGGCATATCACTGTAACATACGACCACCAGATCGGTCTTCCCCTTCAACAAAGCCTCAGCCTGCATCACTGCATGACCTGTGCCCAGTTGCGGCTCCTGCAAAACAGGGGAAGCAGAATCTCCGAGATATTTTTTCACCTCATCTGCGCCATGCCCCACCACCACGATCGGCTTCTCTGTTGTAGATTGGCTGATCGCCTGCAAGGCATGCCAGATCATTGGTTTCCCTGCCACAGAATGAAGAACCTTTGGCAAACTGGATTTCATACGTGTTCCCTGCCCGGCGGCAAGGAGGATCGCTGTTACTCTCATGATTGTCACCTCAAGAATAAATTAAAACATAAACAGGATTTGCGAGGAGGGTTACCCACACGCAAATCCTGTTTAGAAAAGAAGCCCCGCAAGAGCGGGGAATGTCAGGCTGGGGCACCTGGATTCGAACCAAGATCCACAGCTCCAAAGGCTGGTGTGCTGCCGTTGCACCATGCCCCAGTGCGGGCAAAATTGTATCACAATTTTTTTATTTTCCATTCCCGGGAACAAGCCCTAATTTACGCGCTTCTTCCAAAGAAATGACTTCCGAATTGACGGGTTTGCTGCCATGTTTTTCTGCGGCTTGATTCCAGAAATCATCCATTTCATTCGCTTTGGCTTTTTTCTTGGCGGCATCTTTTAGCAGTGCTTCCATTTCGGGAGACGGAGCTGCCTCAGCGGCTTTATCAATCAGCTTTTTCGCAACAACCGTCGGGACGGCTGTTGATGCGGAAACAGCATTTCCGGCCGTTGAGTGTAATTCTCCCGTCACACCCATCGACTTAAGCGATTTTTCAACTTGTTTTTGCAGCGCAAGCAGGGAATTAACAGTTTCAAGGATGTGCTCTTCATTAGCAAGATCGTTCCCCGCGACAAGCAATGCACTATCCTGTCTGAAGTTGGCAAGCAGGTCTGAAAGTCTGATCTGACGCGCTTCAACTTTTCCTTCTGCTTTTTCTGGAGGGAAAATAGTCCGCACCAATCCGAGGCTGCGCTCAACGACATCCAAAAAATCAGCCAGCGGAATCGGCTTATCAAAGATCGCCAGCGCTCCGGCGTTAAGCATTTCATCACGCGCCTTACGCTCTGTCATGCCGCTGATGAGAATCACTTTTGCTTCAGGGTGGCGCACGCGAACTTTGTGCATCAGTTCAATGCCGCTCATGCCGGGCAGTTTGTAATCTGTGATCAATAGGTCAATTTTATGGCGCGAGGATTCAAGCAACGCTTCCTCGCCTGACGGGGATTCAAATATTTTTACTTCCGTGTTCTTAAGTGTTTCAAGCGTGGAACGTAGCAAGCGCAAAATATCGCGTTGGTCATCAACAAGGAGAATATTGCGATCCATCATAAACCTACTTTACCATCCAGCAAGCCACACTATGATTGGGTTTGGCTTCGCGGAATTCAGGTTCCTGCTCGGAACAAATTTTTTCTGCAATCGGGCAGCGCGGATGAAAGCGGCAGCCTTTTGGCGGATTCAACGGACTGGGCACATCCCCTTTTAATACGTCACGCGTGCGCTTCAAGCGCGGGTCCGGGATCGGAATCGCAGACATTAACGCCTTGGTGTACGGATGTAAAGGCTCTCGAAACAGGTCTTCACGTGTGGCGAGCTCAACCATTTTGCCAAGGTACATCACCGCTACACGGTCTGAGATATGTTCGACCACGCTCAAATTATGCGCGATGAAAAGATAGGTAAGACCAAATTCCTTTTGCAGGTCTTTCAAAATATTAAGCACCTGCGATTGAATGGAAACATCCAGAGCAGAGACGGGTTCATCGCAAATAATAAAGTTCGGACGCAAAGCCAGCGCGCGCGCAATGCCAATTCGCTGGCGCTGTCCGCCTGAGAATTCATGCGGATAACGGCGGGCGTGATAATCTTCAAGCCCCACTTTCTTCAGCGTCTCGATCATCAGATCGTAACGTTCCTGGCGCGTGCCAATATTATGGATATGCAAACCCTCCATCACCGCTTCGCCGATCGGCACACGCGGATCAAGGGAGGCATACGGGTCTTGAAAAATGATCTGCATGTGGCGGCGTACTTCTTTAAGCTCGTTGCCGCGCAGTTTCAAAACATCCTTGTTATCATAATGAACAGACCCGGAAGTGGGTTCCACCAAACGCAGCATGGAACGCCCAATGGTGGTCTTGCCGCAGCCCGATTCACCCACCATGCCGAGCGTCTCCCCTTTCTTAACCGTGAACGAAACATCATCCACTGCTTTAACCTGGTTTACCACGCGCTGCACTAACCCTGCGCGCACTGGAAAATATTTAACCAGATGTTGAACTTCCACCAAATCTTCTTCTTTATGCGGCTCTACGATTTGACTCATACCTGTTTGCTCCAAGGCAATCATAAAATTTTATTGTTTTCAGACTACAGTTCATCCCGCCAATTAAAAACATGATTGAAAATTATTTCGCCTTCAAGGGCGCTTGATGACCTTCTGCATTCTGATACAACCAGCAGCGCACCAAATGACCGGGAACAACCTCTGTCAGATCAGGCTTCACATCGGTGCAGATCTTTAATCCAAACTTTTCACGAGACAGACAGCGGGGTGCAAAACGACAACCAGCGGGCAAATTCACCAGATTCGGCACCGAACCGGGAATTACATCCAGCCGTTCTTTAAGTTGGCCTAAAACAGGAATCGAACCGATCAAACCTTGTGTGTATGGATGCAAAGGTTGTTCAAAAAGCGGATTCACATCCGCCTGCTCAACCACTTCACCGGCATACATCACCGCCACACGTTCGGCCATCTCTGCCACCACACCCAGATCATGTGTGATCAAAATAACAGAGGTGCCCATCTTTGAGCGCAAATCACGCATCAGATCAAGGATCTGCGCTTGAATGGTTACATCCAAAGCGGTAGTGGGTTCATCCGCGATCAACAACTCAGGCACACAAGCCAATGCCATCGCGATCATTACACGCTGCGCCATACCGCCCGAAAGTTCATGCGGATAAGCTTCGGCGCGGCGCTCGGCATCAGGAATGCCCACCATCTTTAATAATTCAATGGCGCGAGCCTTGCCTGCTTCAGCGCCAAAATCTTTGTGAATATTTAATACTTCCGCGATCTGGTCATCAACCTGAAAGACAGGGTTCAACGCGGTTTGCGGCTGTTGAAAAATCATCGAGATCTTATTACCGCGCACTTTGGTCATCTCACTTTCAGAAAGATCCAAAAGATTTTTCCGCCAAACAATATTTCCCCTTCCGTGATCTTACCGGGAGGCGCGATCAAACGCATGATCGAAAGAGAAGTAACACTCTTACCGCACCCTGATTCGCCCACAATCCCCAAAACCTCGCCGGGATACACTTCAAAACTCACACCATCCACAGCACTGACCACACCATCTTCGGTGTAAAAATATGTCTTCAGATTGCGAACTTCCAACAAGGGCTTTTGATCGGTCTTTGCCACATTTGGCTCCTGAAATAAGAATTTCTTGATTATAGCAAAGTTTATGGGGACGGCATAGCGTAGGACGGCGCGCCATACAAACCGCCCCAGCCATTCAAGATATTTACCCTGGGAAATGACAAACCTCGGTACACATCAGACCGCATCACGGTAAACAAAGGCAAAAATGGCAATTCAGATGTTAAAGCGGATTCGATCTGCTGGATATTTTTCCGGACCGCGTCCAAATTCGACTCAACTCCCAGCGCATCACACGCCGACTTGAACCTGTTACTGTTATACAAAAGCAGATTCTGCCCCCCGAACCATTCACACAGATACATGGGATATTCGCTCAAACGCCAACCCATGAGCGCCATGTCATATTTCTGTGAGCTATATACCGCATAGACCATATCATTGAGTCTCGTTTCCCGCACCACAAACGGGATCCCCAAAGACTGCGCCTGCTCAGCAATATAGTTGGCGGCGGCATATCGCAGCGCATCCTCTTCTTTTGAAGGCGCAAGCAAACTGACCTGCGGAAAAGGTTCGCCGTTCGGCAGTAACAAATTTTGGCCCGCGTGATCGGCATCCGGTTCCTGCGCCCATGAATAACCGGCATCTTTTAATAGCCTTACCGCATATCCAATCCGGGCGGCACCATCCATACCGGAGCAGACACTTCTTTTTGTAGAGTCATGCCATTGAGCAGAAAGCACAAAGGAATCCAGCGGCGCGGCTTTATTTTGTAAAATATCCGCCGCGAGCATGTCACGGTCTATCATGCAGCCAAGCGCGGCGCGGAACGCCGGATCAGCAAGTTGCTCATGCAATGGATTAAACACAAGAAAACGCGCGCTGTAACTGGCGTTCAATTTTGCGTCAGCAGTTTCGCTGTTGATACCGTCTGGTGAAAGAACAAAATCGACTTCACCATTTTGGAAGGCGGCCAAAGCGGAATCTTCATCTTCAAAGATGCGGTACACAGCACGATCAAAACCCGGCATACCAAAACGTTCCGCGAAATCCGGGTTGGCAAGGTTTGTCCATGCGCCGCTTTCTTCTCCGCCGGGCATCCAGGCTCCCAAAGTTGGTTCGTCTTGATCAGTTAATTGGTAAAGTTTTTGGTGCGCGCCGGTCAGTGTGGATGAATTTTCTTCCAGTAATTTATTTAAATTGTTTTGAGCAAATCCAAGCTCAGCCGTTCTACGGGTAAGATTACTTTCAAGTTGTCTGTCTTCCTGCCCGGTAATTCTTATGGCAGTGACTTTCGCGGTCAGATCATCCACAGAAGCCTGCACTGTATCAAGATAACTACGCGCCTGGTCAATTTGAATGCGTAATTCTCCGGAAGGTAAAAGGGTCGCGGCATCAGTTACTGCCAACTCCCAAAAATCCTTTTGCACAATCGGCGCTTGCAATACGCCATATTGCCAAATGCCAACATTGGGCTTCTGCTTGAAATAATATTTCACAGTATTCGAATCCACTGCTTCAACACGTAGAAGATATTCAGGCGAATAATAAGTGCTCCAGTCATAGCCGAGTTCAAAGGCGAGGACAGTATTGGCTGTGAAGGCAACGTCTTCGGCGGTGAATGGAGAGCCGTCTGTCCAGTGCAGATCGGTGCGGAGCTTCACTGTTGCGGAGTACTCCTCTCCATCCTGTGTCACTTCAGAAGGCATATCCGCTGCAACGAAAGGTTGGAACGAGGAATCTTGTGGAAGGATGTGATATAAGCGCGGCCAATATTCAGAGCGCAGGGCATAATTGGCATGGCTTGCTCCAGCTTCATCAAATAACGCCCATACATTCGCTGCATCTGGCTCACCGATCAGCGCGAAGCGAATCTCCGGCGCATGTGCGGGGGGCGGGGTTTCTGTCGGGGAGGGAATGCTTGTTGGCTCTGCCACAGAATCAGGCTGCGGTACGCATGATGCGAGCAGAAGAGTCAGAAAAAGCGCAGTGTTGAAGAGTCGTCTCATTAATTCTGGCAAGCCTCGCCTGAGTCAATCGCTTCAATATTCCAAAGCGGGTTGGCGGTTGCATCCAGATCGAAGTGGCAAATGCCGGGGCGGGCGGCGGCGACACGCAAACGGTAATACAGCGGGATGGCGGGAAGTTCGGTTGAGAATAGCACCTGTGTCTGGCGGTATGAGTCGATATAAGTTTGTTCGTCGGGCAGGGAAAGCTGCGCGGTGCGGCAGGCGGCATCAAATTGTTCATTGGTGTAGCCGGTGACGTTGGTGCTAACCTATGAATTGCCTGCGGTGGGAATCTCTTCGGTGGTGAACCAGCCGCAGGGAGGCTCAATGCTATTGACGCCCATTGCGTATTCGATCAGGTCGAAGCGGCGGCCAAAGAGCAGACCTTCGGGGCCGGGCGCGTAAAGATCATTTTGTGAATAATACTGCACGTTGAGTCCGATGCCGCATTGCGCGAGTGATTGTTGAAGAATTTCAACCACTTGTCTGCGCTGGGTGGCAGTGGTTGTATAGTAATTAAGCTGCAAGGGTGTGCCCGCCGCAACATTTTCAACTGTCACCGCCTGACGCGGCGTGGCGGGGTCACCGTCGGTATCCTTCCAGCCGGCCTGTTCAAGCAATGAGATGCCGGTAGTGGGTTCAAATATAACCGGCTCAATATTCGGGTCATATAAAGGATGCGCTACGGGGATATACGTTGTGGGGACGGTGGTGAGTCCAAATAAAACATTATTTACAACTGATTGACGGTCGAGACAGTAGGCGATGCCCTGTCTGGTGTGTGCATCGGAAAAATATCCTGACGATCTTTTTGAAAGTTTGTGTCATAGCCGTCATCATATACGGCGGGGGTTGTACCAATCCCAAGCCATTCAATGGTCATGCCGGGGGCGAAGAAAGCTTGCGCCTGTTCCGCGGTTTGCATTTGCTGTAACAAGCCGGCCTGATTGTCGAGCCGGATGGTTGGGTCAAGAATGTCACAACGGCCTGCGACCAGTTCACTCAACGCTATATTTGGGTCTGCGATAAAGCGGAAGGATAGCGTGTCAAATTTTGGGTAACCTTCTGCGGCGCGGAAATAATACGGGTTCTTCGTCAATGTGATGTGATCGCCTGCCGCCCATTCCTGAATCATGTAAGGTCCCCAACCCAATGGAGAACGGGAAGCGATGTCGATGGTTGGCAATTGATCTGCGGGAAATTCGCTCCATACATGTTTTGGCGCGGGCGCCCAAAAGTTGGTGAAGTAGGCAGTGTCGATATAACCCGGTTTGCCCCACCATTGCACAGTCTGCGCATCGGCGGTTTCATAGGTTTGTGTGCGGTCGATCAAAAAAGTATTTGCAATTGAGCCTGCGGCACTGGCAAGTGTGAAAGCATAAACCGAGTCGTCTGCTGTGAGCGGAGTCCCATCGGCCCAGGTCAGATCGGGGCGCAAACGAAAGTTGACGATCATTTGATCCATCTCAAGCGGAGAAGTACCGTCATAGGTGAGGATGCAATCATCGCCGCGACATCCGGCAGGACGAACGCGTGTGCCCTGCTTTAATAAGACGAGGTTCCCATCCGCATCCACGATCTGACCTCCAGCCTGCACCGGCGTTCTGACAATTTGAGTGTCCCCGTTTTCAAGAGAAGGCAGTTGCGTGAGAATGACAGGTTGGTATTCATATCCAATTGTATCGATCGGCCCATCATTGATCGCAGCCAGCACACTGCGGGCGGCGGCGTTTGGTCCGCCAAAGGGATAGAGCGTATTGGGTTCCTGTCCGAGGCAAACGGTCAACACACTGGGTAAAGGAGTGGCAGTAGGAAGTGGAACCGGGGTATCCAAAGGCAGTGCTGTAGGTGTGGGTTGTGATAAGGGAAACCCGCACGAGGTGGTTACAAGGAGCAGGAAAAAGATGCGAGAGAGACAGGCGTTTTGAAATATGACATGGCAAATTCCTTTTTTTGAGAAGAGCATTTGTCAATTATACAAGCAAGCCGCCCATATGGGCGGCTTGCTTGTATACAGTTCGTCAAATAGGAATTATTGCGTGCCACGCATACGCGGATCGAGCGCATCACGGAGGCCGTCACCAACAAAGGTGAAAGCTAATACGACCAGTGCCACACATATCGCCGGAGCAAGCAACAGGTAAGGCTGCGCATTAATCGCAGACTGACCTTCCAACAAAAGCGAGCCCCAACTTGTGATAAAGAACGCTTCCGGGTCAGTTGTGGGTTTTAATCCCAAACCAAGGTAACCAAGAATTGCCTCAGTAATAATCATGCTTGGAATCGCAAAGGAACCTTGAACAATGATCGGACCAAGAATATTGGGAAGCAAATGCTTCATCATGATTCGAGAATCTTTTGCTCCAATACTTCGGGCGGCCTCAACAAATTCCTTTTCTTTCAGCGAAAGAACCTGCCCACGGACAAGGCGGGCCACACCCACCCAGTTAACAACGGCGAGGGCAAGAAACAGCAGGAAAAGCCCATTCATAAATTCGCCAATCCATGTATCACGCAGGGCAACCAGAGTGATGATGAAAAACAACAGATCAGGGAAACCATACATGATGTCTGTAAGGCGCATCAGGAAATTATCCCAACGACCGCCATAATAGCCAGCCATCATCCCCACAAATGTTCCCATCAAGAGAATGATCGCCGTAGGCGCAAAACCTACGATCATGGAAACACGAGCGCCATAAATAATACGGCTCAAGGCGTCGCGGCCCAGGGTATCTGTCCCAAGGGGATAATCTGGAATTCCTTTTGTACCATTACCAGATTCTTCCACCCATGACGGGGGTAAAAATCCCTGACCACTATTTAATTGCAAAGGATTATGAGGCGCAATCTGGGGCGCAAAAATCGTGAGCAATGTAAAGAATAAAATGATCACCAACCCTGTAACCGAAGCTTTATTTCGCATCAAACGCCCCGTGGCATCACGCCAGGGGCTGCGTGACCGAAGAGCACCGGAATCACCTTCAGAAATAAGTTTCTGTTGTTTTGCAGCAGTTGTATTCGTCATATTATTTTTACTCCTTTGGCGGCTTACTCATTTATTCTAATGCGGGGATCAATAACAACGTACAGCATATCCACAGTTAAGTTCGCCAGCGACACCAGAAAAACAAAAAGCAGGGTGGTACCCAAAATCATGGAATAGTCACGCTGACCAATAGCAGTTACATAGGCGCGTCCCATCCCGGGGAAACCAAACATAGTTTCGATAATAAATGAACCGGTTACCAGAGCGGCTAAAGCCGGGCCCAAAATTGTCACAACCGGGATAAGGGCATTGCGTAACATGTGACGGAAGATAACCACTCGTTCGTGCAGACCTTTGGCACGGGCTGTGCGAACATAGTCCTGACGTAATACTTCCAGCATGGACGCGCGCGTAAGACGGGCGGTAAAAGCCATCGTTCCAAACCCAATACAGCGGCGGGCAGTATCCACGCTTTACCATCATCCCAATCCTTTGGAACGACGTTCACCAAATGCAGCATTGAAGCGAAAATGATGATGAAAAAAATTGACATTACAAAACTGGGAATCGAGATTCCAATGGACGTAATAAACAAACTTACATAATCAATCCATGTGTTTTGTTTTAACGCGGCGATCATGCCGGCTGGAATTCCTATTAAGATCGCCATACTCAAGGCCAAACCGCCCAATCGCATGGAATAGCCAAAGCGACTATAAAGAAAGCTCTTTTCCTTTGGCGGCTCAAAAAGAATATCCTGTACAGTACGGCCACGGACACGATAGGAAGGACCCAAATTGCCGCAAACCAACCCGCAGACAAATTTATTCTCTTTATTGACATCCCCAAAAACATACGCAGTAAACTGACGCCAAAGTGGTTTATCCAAACCATAATACTCATTAAGTGTATTTTGGGTGGTCGCATCAACCTGTCGCGCGTTTAGATCGCGATCCCAGGGGCCGCCAGGCGCAGCATGCATCATAATAAATGTAATAAGTGCAACAACAAATAATATTGGGATCAGCCAGAGTAACCGTCTGATTAGATAGGTTGCCATTTGCGCATCCTCCTATGAGGAAAATTTCAGAGTTGACTGGTCCAACTCAAATGAATTGGACCAGTCAATTTTAAACTACTAAACTAAAGTTTAGTGTGCTTCGAGAGTAATGGAAAGCGGGTCGTTATCGCCGATCCAGCCGGAATCCATCGGGGTTTGGGTTGCACCCTTGACCCATGGTTTCACGAGGTAGGAATTCACGTTATTCCACATGAAGGCTACAGGAGAACCAGCAACCAACATATCCTGCGCCTGAGCATAGAGGTCAGCGCGCTTGGCGGAATCAAGTTCTGCATCAGCCTGGGTCATGAGAGCATCCAGTTCTGGGTTGGAGTAACCAATGCGCTCACCAAAAGCGCCGGTCTTCCAATAGACGCTCAACCAGTTCTGAGGATCTGGGTAATCAGCACACCAGCCGAGGATGAACATCTGAGGAGCAGTGTTGATGTCCTTGGTCAAAGCGGTGTAAGTGGTGGATTCAACAGGATTGAGTTTGACGTCAATACCAAGAACTTCCTTCCACTTGGCAACCAACCATTCATTGCGGGTACGGTTGCGGGGGGTATCGCTGAAGGTATCAACAATTTCAATGGCTTTGCCATCGGCGCCGATCAATTGGCCGTCGACAACTGTGTAACCACCATCAGTCAAGGACTGAAGGGCGGCAGCGGCATCAAAGCCGAGGCGGGTCTCACCATCCTGATAACCAGGGAAGCCTTTCGGAATCCAGGTCAATGTTGAGGAACCAAGTCCCTTAAGAACATCAGAAACCCAAGCATCGCGGTCAATCGCCATGGCGAAAGCTTCGCGGACCTTCACATCGGTGAAGGGGGCCTTCTGTTGGTGGAACATCATAGCAAATGTGCAGGAACCGGGGTAGATATTAGCTTCTGCGCTCAAGGTGGGGTCGTTCTGAACGGTGCCCAAATCTTCAGCAGCCAGACCAACGATATCGAACTCGTCGTTCTTATAAGCTTCGAAAGCAACTGCGCCATCGACAATGTAAGCATAGTCGATATCATAAGTTGCTACGCCAGCCCAGTAGGTCTCATTCGGCACAAAAGCAACCTGAGTGCCCTGTTCAAGGGTGGTCATGACAAAAGGTCCGTTACCAATATGATTGGCAGCGTCCAACCACCAGTTTTCGCCACCAGCTTCGATCAACTCTTGCTTGGCAGGATAGCCGACCCAAAGGGAGGCAACTGTGTGGAAATAAGGACCAGCTTGCTTGAGTTTGACAGTGAAGGTATTGCAGGCTTCATCATCATAGCCAGTACAAGCAGCGCCATCGGCATGAGATGCCTTTGTGTTCTCGTAGAAAGCATCGCGAACTGCATCACAATTTTCAGCGCAGCTACGGAATTCAGCGGCACCAAGAATGTCGTCGGCGATAGAGGCGTATTCGCCTGCGGTGGCAGGGTCGCTATTGCGGTGGAAAGAATACTCAAAACGAGCAGCATTGAGCAAGCTGCCGTCGCTATAGGTTAAGCCTTCGCGTAATGTGAAGGTCAAAACAGTAGCGTCATCATTGTATTCCCAGCTTTCAGCGGCAGCAGGGATGGTGTTGAGGTCTTTATCCAAGCGGGTCAGACCTTCGTAAACGAGTTTCAATACAGCAATTTCGCCTACGAAAGATGACTTCTGGGGATCAACAATGTCAGGGAATGATCCCATGTTGATACGAAGAGTGCCATGATAGGGTTCGGCGGTTGGTTCGGCAGGGGCCTCGGTGGCCTGAGGTTCTGCAGGTACAACAGGAGCTTCTGTGGCAGGTGCTGCGCCGCCGCCGCAAGCCGCAAGGGCCATGCTGGCGATTACAAGAAGGCTCAGTAAAGCAAATAATTTACGCATCTTTCTTCTCCTCACAAAAATTTAGTGAAATTTGGATACAAACTTACGACATTCATATAGTACAGCATTAGCGCGTTCTGAAGCAACCACCTCCTTTTAAGTAAAATAATTTATTCTTCTACAAAAACCGGTCTGCAAAGTGGCATGCCACAAAGTGACCAGGATTCAACTCACGGAATTCCGGGCGTGATTCCGCACATACGGATTCGGCAATCGGGCATCGTGTGCGGAAGCGGCATCCAGAAGGTGGATTCACAGGGGAAGGCACGTCGCCTTGTAAAATCGTTCGCTTATGTTTTGACTCTGCAAAAGGATCTGGAATTGGCACAGCGGAAAGCAACGCCTGAGAATAAGGATGCAAAGGCTTCTCGTACAAGGTATCGCGATCAGCCAATTCCACAATAACACCCAAATACATAACGGCAATACGATTACTAATATGCCGCACCATGGAAAGGTCATGTGCAATAAACAAATAGGTCAGGTTAAACTGTTCTTGCAATTCCTCTAAAAGATTAACGACCTGCGCCTGGATCGAAACATCCAAAGCAGAAATCGGTTCATCACAAACAATGAAAGAGGGATGCAAGGCCAGGGAACGAGCGATACCAATACGCTGGCGTTGACCGCCTGAAAACTCATGAGGATACCGCGTCGAAAACGACGGGTTCAGTTTCACAATTTCAAGCAGGTGCGCAACCTGTTCGTCAACTTCTCTGCCGCTCGCAATATTATGAACAAGTAATGGTTCCCCTACAATCTCACCCACTGTCATACGTGGATTTAAACTAGCATAAGGATCCTGGAAGATCATTTGCATTTTACGGCGCATCAGACGCATGTCTTCGCTCTTAAGCGATACAAGGTTTGTGCCGTCAAACACGATCTTCCCTGCTGTAGGCTTATAAAGCTGCAAAATAGCGCGGCCGGTTGTGGATTTTCCACAACCAGATTCCCCCACCAAACCAAGCGTCTCACCACGCATAACATCAAAACTAATACCATCCACAGCATGCACAGCACCAACCTGACGGCGGATAAGTCCCTTATAAATGGGGAAGTGCATCTTTAGATCTTCAACTTTTAAAAGAATGTTATTCTCTGAAGAAGCCATTAGCGAGTCCTCCCTGTCTTAACGTCAACCCAACACGCAATGCGATGTCCATCAGAAATATTATCAAGAACCGGATTCTCCGTCCAACAACGTTCAACCACCCACTTGCAGCGAGGCGCAAACGGACAAGATGTCGGCTTGTCGTATAGTACCGGGGGAGTCCCCTCAATAGGCTGTAGCTTTCTGCCTTTCTCTTCATCTACACGCGGCAAGCTTCGCATTAAACCAATCGTATAAGGATGGGAAGGATTGGCAAATAATTCCTGAACCATCGCTTCTTCAATAATATACCCGCCGTACATAACCAATACACGGTGAGCCAGTCCAGCCACCACACCCAGATCATGTGTGATCCAAATAATGGCCATTCCCAACTCTTCACGCAAACGTTTGACCAGATCCATGATCTGCGCCTGAATAGTTACATCCAAAGCAGTGGTCGGCTCATCTGCAATCAAAATTTGCGGGCTGCAAGAAAGCGCCATGGCAATCATTACGCGCTGACGCATACCACCAGAAAACTGGTGGGGATAATCATTCAAACGATCTTTGGGACTCGGAATACCAACCAATCCCAACAAGTCCGCAGCACGCTCACGGGCCTGACTCTTAGACATACCCACATGCAGCATCAACGGTTCTTCCAACTGACGCCCAACCGTCAACACAGGGTTAAGCGAAGTCATTGGATCCTGAAAAACCATACCGATCTGCGCACCACGCACATCTCGAATCTCGTCTTTAGACATCTTAAGCAAGTCTTGACCAAAATATAACGCTTCCCCCGCAACCACTTTTCCTGGAGGTGACGGAATCAACCCCAGCACAGAGAGCATGGTCACACTCTTACCGCAACCACTCTCCCCTACCACCCCCAACGTCTCTCCTTCCTTCAATCCAAAAGAGACACCATTTACAGCATGAACAATCCCATCGGGGGTCTTGAATTGAGTCTCAAGCCCTTTAATATCTAATAAAAGATCAGGCATCCGCGAGGTCCTTTTCTACATTGGGATAACTAACAGTTTTTTCTATCAACAAGCAGACTGAATTATACCTAATTCTTTAGGGGCGTCAACACAACAACTCCTAAAGAGGTTTTTTTGGACGTGCTTTGACTATAAAATACCCCAAAAAGGAGGATTAAACACCCTACCAGCGGACTATCTTTAAATTCTGACCATTTTTAAAAAAATAAACCCGCTTCCGACTTAGCCGGAAGCGGGCTCGATCAAACTGGCATTTTCACCCCTGAATCATATCCGCGCGTCAAAACTAAACCTACTTGTGCCCATCTTTGTCCTTACGCTTGAACCTCGTGCGCATAAGAGCCACGCTAATGATCCCCAAAAAAGAACCGAGCGTAGACGAAATAAACGACAGGAAATTCAAAAAAAACGTGGATTCAAAGATATGTAAAACCATCAGGAACGGCATCACCACGCCAAAAATCATCATACCAATCGCAGCCGCCATCAAACGCCCGGGATGATTCAACATTATTTATACAACCAGCATGTAGCAACATGTCCCGGAGAAATCTCAAATTCCGGGGGTACTTCCACATCGCACAAATTATCTATCTTTTTGGAACAACGCGGATGGAAACGACACCCCGAAGGAGGAGTAACCAGACTTGGCGGCTCTCCCGGCGGAATCTCCTTAAACGTCTCGGCATTACGCGAATCAGGATCTGAAGTAGCCGTCAATAAAGCACTGGTATATGGATGGGATGGATTCTTCAAGATATCATCAACCGGCGATTTTTCAACAACATTACCGGCATACATCACAAAAATACGCTCCGAAAAATAACGCACAGTCGAGAGATCGTGTGTAATATAGATCATTGCCAGATTATGTGATTCCTGCAAACCGCGCAGCAACTTAAGAATTTCCACACGCACAGACGCATCCAGCATGGAGACAGGCTCATCAGCCACGATCAGTTTCGGCTCCATAATCATCGCGCGCGCGATCACCACACGCTGCTGCTGCCCGCCGCTCAACATGTGCGGATATTTGGACAGGAAATCATCCACTGGAGATAACTTCACTTCATCCATCACCTTGCGCACCCTTTGCTCGCGTTCTGCAGCGTTCTTAACTCCATGCACAATCAAGGGCTCTTCCAAAATACGCTGCACTGTCATAAAGGGAGCCAGCGCCCCGAATGGATCCTGTTGGACATACCCAACCTGACGACGATACCACTGCCAATCCTGTGTACTGAAAGAATTAATATCTTTTCCATCAAATTTGACATCGCCCTTGGTAGGCTTATTCAACCCAAGGATGGTCTTCATCAAACTGGATTTGCCGCATCCACTCTCGCCGACAACTGCCACCGCTTCGCCGTAGCGCAGATCAAAGGAGACATCATCCACGGCACGAACATACCCAGCATGACCAAATCCAAAACGCCTGAGTTCAAACCATACATGCAGGTCGCGCACCGAAAGCAGCACATCCCCTTTGATGCTCTCGCCAGCAAACCCCGCTCTACTATCATCCACCATTTTTGCAACCATAAATAAGGCTCCTGCTAATTAAATAACCAGCACTTAACCAGCCGTTGATCTATAACGGTAACTGGAGGCTCTTCAGAACAACGGCCAAACGCCGCCGGGCAGCGATCTCTAAACCGGCATCCTGTGGGTAAATTCAAAAGACTTGGCGGACTTCCTGTAATAAACTCAGGTTCCTGGTCACCGCGCAGACGCGGCACACTCGCCATCAACTTCTTGGAATATGGATGTAGCGGTGCGGTAAAGAAACTCTTCGCATCTCCAACTTCCACGATCTGACCCGCATACATAACCGCCACACGATCCGCCAACTCACTGGAAGTGGCGATATCATGAGTAATCAAAATAAAGCTGGTTTCCAACTCATGTTTTAATCGCTTAAGCACATTGAAAATATTTGCCTGAGTTAACACATCAAGCGCCGAAGTCGGCTCATCCAGAACAACCAGGGCAGGTGATGTAACCAAAGCCATCGCAATCGCCACACGCTGGCGCATACCACCGCTTAATTCAAAAGCATAACGATCCAAAAATGCCTCAGGCACACCCACATGTTGAAACATGGTGCGAGCAGTCTGTAAAGCTTCCTCTTTCTTAATACCGTGATGAGTCATTAATGGCTCGGCAACCTGATCGCCAACCTTCAACACAGGATTAAGTGAATTCATCGCAGCCTGGGGCACAAGCGACATCATCACCCAGCGCACATTACGACGAAACTCCTCATCATCATAGGCCATGATATCTGTGCCATTGAGAAAGACTTTCCCGGAGTAACTTGCAACATTGCGGGGCAGCAAGCGCAGAATGGCTTTTGCAAGGGAGCTTTTGCCGCAGCCCGATTCACCAAGGACAACCACCGCCTCATTGTAGCCAAGGGAAAAATTCACACCATCAACGGCTTGAACAACACCTTTGGTGGTTTGAAAATGCAACTTTAAATCTTCCAAACGTAATAATGTATTTTCGCTCATGGCTTATAGATCTCGCAGTTTGGGATTAAAAATTCGGTCCAGGGCAAATCCCAGCATGGCAAACCCCAAACCAGATACCATTAGCAAAATGGCAGGCGACATGATCCAATAGTAAAGACCTTTATACAATGCACCATTCACAGAAGCATCATTGATAAGGCGGCCCCATGTGGGCAATACCGGATCACCAAGGCCAAGAACAGCCAGGGTCGCTTCAAGAAATACGAAGGCAGGCACCGAAGAAACCACGCCAGGGATTAATAACGGAATCATGCGCGGAATCATGTACACAAAAATAATTCTACCTGCGCCTGTGCCATAAGCGCGCGCCGCTTCAATATAAGTCGATTCTTTGACCTGGATGAAAATGGAACGATAAGCCTTGATGCCGCCCGTGAAAATACTGAGCAAAACCGTCACACCCAAAATGACCCAGGTACTGCGGGAGTAAAAAGTACCCACCATGACCAAAATGGAGAAGAACGGTAAAACCAGATTCACTTCTGTAATGCGCTGGATCAGTTCATCCACCCAGCCGCCATACCAGGCGCCCATGGCTGCGATGATCATCGTCAGCACGGATGTACCCAACGAAGCGATCAAGCCAAACGCGAGCGCAACAGGCGCGCCCCATAACATGGGAACGAGCAAGTCACGGCGTTGATGGTCGGTGCCAAATAATCCATATACATTTCCATGGAATACAAACTCAGCGTTTAGGTCGGAACCTTCTTCAAATGTTACGCCTTCTACGACGAGTTTATAAACTCCTTTTACCGGAGTCTGCCCGTCTTCTCCAACGAACAAACCTTCCATGGGAGCCACCCCCCCGAGTCGCCGAATCAGCTTCTCGTCCTGTGAGACGCGGAAGGTCTGCTTGGAGTCGACGCCAAAATCAGCAATTCGTATCTCTCGCCCGTCAGGAGTCAGCCAGTAGATCGAAGCGAACGGCTGTTTCTCTTTATATTTTGCATCAAAATAAAGCAGGATTTCCTGCGGGAATGCATCGTATGAAAAGTCGAATGAATAGGTAATGGTAATACGGCTTGTGTTCTGGTCACCAGGCACAACAACTTTTTCAATACCCGGATCAGACTCCTTCATGACAAAGGATACCGGCTGTTTTAATTTGGTAAAGTTATTAAACCAGGCTGGCGCTGCAAATTTTGGGTTTTGATACCAAATATCTTCACCGCCGCGCCATAAGATAAGCGCTTGAGAGTAGGGAATGGCGACCATTGCATAGATCGCAAGTCCCACCAAAAAGGCAACTGTTAACAAACCGGCGATGGCCGATGGATAACGCAGCATTTCCTGAAAAGTTTTCTTCATTTGATTCATTGTTTAAGCCCCCACTTTTACGCGCGGATCAACCAACGCGTAAACAAAATCGAGCAGGAAGACGGTGATCGCGAGCAAATACGCGAAGATGATCGTAGACCCCACAATGACGGGTATATCAAACAGACCCACTGCGCGATATAACGTAATGCCAAGACCCGGCCATAGGAAGATGGTTTCTGTAACAATGGCGCCAGTCCAAAGACTGATCAACAGCAGGGCGAAGTTTGTAATAATATTGGGGAGTGTGGGACGCAAAATATATTGACGTTCAATATCACGCGCAGGAAGACCTTTGGCTTTGGCCATTTCCACGTAATCTTCACTGGAATAAATAAGGAAGAACGTGCGCCAGTTATAGATGCTAATAAAGAAGGCACTCACCACCAGAGATGCTCCGGGCAGAATTAAATGTTTAAGCACGCTCATTGCATATCCAAATTTGGTATCCGGCGGCGGGGCATCCACCATCCCGCCGAATGGCAGCAGTTTAAGCACGGCGGAAAATATAAGGATGAGGAAGATGCCGTAAAACCAGGAGGGCGCGGCGGAGGTTGGAGAAAGGGAGATCACCAGTCTATCCAGCCAACTGCCGTAATTCCGGGAGAGAGACAAAGCAAAATAAATGGATGAAAAGAAAAGAAAAAGTTGGGATGAACCCATTAATAACAGCGTAGCGGGCAGACGTTCCAAGAGGATCAGCCGAACGGTTCTGGAACCGTTATCACTGGTCATGTTCTGTGCGCGGCCCAATTCAAGCCTTAGTGCATTGGTTAAATAATTAAAACTACGAATTGCAACCGGGGTATCGAGCTTAAGTCGCTTCTCTTCCACCAGAATTAAATCTTCAGCAATCTTCTTGCGAGTCTCAGGTGCCATATCCTGATATGCCTTGTTGGTCAGAACAGATTGCGTAATACGCTCACGAATCTCAGAGCGCATAATGGTATCTACATATCCGCCCATGTTGGCAATCATAATTGTCAGATAAACACCAATAACAACTGTAATAAACAACGTAGTCAAACGCGAAACCGTATAACGTGAAATACGCGCAAATGTACTCGTTGAGGTTTTCTTAAGAAACTCTGAAAACTTTCCTGCTGGTTTAGTGCCTTCAGCCATGGTCATACTCTCCAGTTATGGATAGGGGCAAGGCTTTGGCCTTGCCCCTATTTTTCTTACCCTACATAAAACGATCTTATGGGGCGGTTACGAATTCAATACTGGTGAAAGTTGGGATGGCCACTGTGAGAGGCGCAACTGCAACTTCCAGTTTGTTTGAACCGGCTTCAAGTTTGGCAGTAACGTCGGCAGGCAGGACAATTTGATATTGTCCATCTGCAACTGCAACAGCTTCGCCAACAGTTACAACTTCACCCTTGGCATTGTAAAGCAGGAATTTCACGAACTTGATCTCGCTCTGAGGATAGGCTGCGTCCCCAAAGTTTACGAATAGATCAAAGGTGGCTTCATCACCGATCTTAACCTGTCCCGGACCGTCCAATTCAGCGGTAGCGAGTTTCGGTTCAGTGAAGCCGCTCCAGCGGTTGGCAAGATCAGGATAGTCTGCAAAATGAGCGAGGGTTAAAGTCTTCTCTGTTGGGAAAGCTTTGTTCAACAGGTAGGGACCAGTTCCCTGCCAGAAATGGCCGTGTTCTGTGTAGAAAGCCTTGAGGTTTTCATAACGGGCTACGGCTTCTTCCTTGGTGATGTATTGGCTGAGCATCGGCTCAAACGGAATATAGGATTCGGCAATTGCCTGATCCAATTTACCGGAGAGGATTTCGAGGCTTGGGCCGCCAACAAAGTTCATCTGCTCAACTTCAGCAACATCAGCTTTGTCAATTGAGTAGGCGAGTTCGCCATTGGCTTCGGCCATGTTACCGATTGCGATCTGAGCAAAACTGCCTTCGCCAAAGCTGTAGGTAGGCCAGGTGCCGCCAACGTTCAATTCGGCATCGGCGCTAAAGGTGTCGCTATAGACTTCAAAGACAAGCGGCTCTGTGGATGTAATGCGGAAGCCCTTGAAGGTGCTCATGAAGGCTTCAAAATTGGCAACGTACACTTCATCGTACAAAGCGCTTTCGGGCTTGCCGCGATCAAAGGTCATGGCCCAGGCGAGCATAATATCAGCCATGGAAAGATTGGAACCATCATGCCATTTGACTGTTTCAAACAGGTCGGCAGGATAGTAGGCAACGCTCATGCGCTTGGCGGTTTGACCTTCAGGGAATTTCTCAGCAGAGGTGATGAACTGCTGGGTGGTTGCATCCCAGTCGACGATGGCATCTTCAGGAACCTTAATTTCAGGAACGAAGGAGAGTTTCACCCAATCGTTGGTTACACCAACAGGCAAACCTTCCACAACGGTCACTTCAGCGCGCTCCATGCGGAGAGGCCACAAAAGACCGGTGAACGGATCGTTCATGGTATCGCCGCTCTGTGTAGAGCGGATGATGGCCTGATCCCAAGCCCAGTTACTACCGGCAACAGGATTCCAGGGTTCAGTGAACAGATCACCGGTGGCCCACTTAAGCTGTCCACCTTCTTCGCCCGCAAAGCGAACGGTGTAAGGCCAAACTTGCGCGCCTTCAACACCAGCGGCAAGATCGTAGGTCAACTTCACATTTGTGCCGTACGGAGAATAGTTCTTGCCGTCAATCAGCCACAATTGCAAAGAATCTTCAAGAGCAAGTTCAAGACCACGCACCATCATGGCACGGCGTTCTTCAAGATTGTTGTACTCGGCATTGGCAAGCTTATCGCCCAATTCGAGGAATTCAGGATCAGCCTGATTGGCGACCATCAAATCGAGGCCTTGTGCGCTGGAGGGCAGGTACATTTCCTGGAGCATATTGCGCTGATCACGATCAATGATCGTGGCGCTCCACGCACCGGTGTAGATGTGCCAGCCGCCATCAGCAGCGGTGCCTTGCCATTTGGGGCCTAATTCAGAGGACTTGCCGTATTGGCGGTCTACTGTAAAACCGACAGCTTCCAACTGAGCAGCGAAGTAATCGCCAAGGGGCTGGCGGGTGCCGTCGCTATCAGAACGGATCAGGAAGATCACGGTGACAGGAGCGCCGTCAATTTCAAATTTACCTTCAGCATTGACAGTTGCGCCCATGCCTTCCATTTCAGCCGTAATAACTTCTTTACCTTTTTCGAGGTTATAAGCATATTTGGCTTCGAGTTCGCGGGCTACATCAGCGAGATCGGCATAATCAGGGAACTGGGTTGTGATCGGCAAATATTTAGCCAAACCACCGCCGGCATAGATTTCCTGATTAATGTAATCACGGTCTACGATCCAGTTGGTCGCTTCGCGGATCTTGCGATTCGAGAAAGGATTGAACTCGCCAGAGGTGAACTCAGCCGGGTTGTAGATCATGTCATAATACAAGCCATTCTGCTTGCTGTAATTCAAACCAGCTTCCTGAATGGAAGGAAGGTCGGCACTGGAAAGACCAGAGGCATATACGTCAATGGCGCCAGCTTCGATCTGAGTCACCGCAGAATCCTTGGCAACAACAGACACAACGATTTCATCAAGCCAGCCACCCATGCGAGTGGAAGGGGCTTCGGTGGCAACAGGGGCTTCAGTTGCAGCAGCAGGGGCTTCAGTTGCAACAGCGGGCGCATCGGTTGCTTGAGGGGCTTCAGTAGAAGTACCACAAGCTGAAAGGATCATGCTGGCAATAATCAGCAGACCCAGAACAGACATCAAACGGTTACGTGACATTTTTCTCCTCCAAAAAATTAACAGATAGATATGAACAGTTTACTTGCATGAAAGTTTTTTGGTATACGGTATCCGGCCACCTCCATTTAATTAATGATCAAAAACAAAGGGTTACTTATGCTCACAACATCTTTAATTTTCAACCATTAAATATCCCCAGCATATTTTTGCCTACACAAACAAAAGCTCAAAATATGCTGTGTAATTTCAAATTATACTGGACTTTAAGGCGAACGATAAAGCCGATTAATAAATACAATACTGGAGAACCGGACGAACCACGCGCCGCCAATCCTTCGAAATTAACTCTCGCGCATCACACCGGCCTGTTATCTGCCATCTGGACAATGAACATTCCCGCCGCTGTGACATCCATCGCCCAGCCGCGCATCGTTGACAACCCATCTTTCATAACATAAAATCCAAACGCAATTCATTCATAAATTTTTTTCTCAAGGAGAATACCATGCTAAAAGAATTCAAAGAATTTGTCATGCGCGGAAACGTACTCGACCTCGCTGTAGCGGTCATTATCGGCGGCGCATTTGGCAAGATCGTCGGCTCGCTCGTCAACGATGTCATCATGCCGGTCATCGGGTTGATCATGGGCGGCGTAAATTTCAGCGAATTATCCATCACCGTTGGAGCAACAGTCATCAAATGGGGCGCATTCGTGCAAACCATCATCGACTTCCTCGTGATCGCCTTCGTGATCTTCCTGATCGTGAAAGCTGCAAACAAAATGAAGAAAGACCCCGCTCCCGCAGCACCTGCAGAACCCACCACAAAAGAATGCCCATACTGCTTCAGCACCATCGCCATCAAAGCCACCCGCTGCCCGAACTGCACATCCGAATTGAAGTAGCTCGCAGACAGGTATAATATGTACAGGCAGAGTTTCAAAATAAACCTGCGGGACATTTTTTACTCTTTCTTCTTTTTCATCCTTCCTCTTTCATCCTTAATCAGTTATTCTCCCCTCATGGATTTTCTCGATAAACTAAACCCTCAACAACGTAAAGCTGTCACAGCCGCCGATGGACCCGTTTTGGTCGTAGCAGGTCCGGGGTCCGGTAAGACGCGTGTACTGACTCAGCGCATCGCCTACTTGATCGCGTCCGAAGGCGTCCGCCCATGGAATATTCTTGCGGTCACATTCACCAACAAAGCCGCCAAAGAAATGGACTTGCGCGTGAAGGCCATGCTGAACGATCAAGCCACCGACGGAATTATGCTTGGCACATTCCACTCGATTTGCGCACGCATCCTGCGGCGTGAAGTGGAACATCTTCCACTCGAATCCAATTTTGTGATTTTCGATTCAGACGATCAGGAACGCATCGTCAAAAGCATCATCAAAGAATTTAATTTGAACGACAAGCTCTATCGCGCAGCAAGCATTCACGCCGCCATTTCACGTGCAAAGAATGAACTGCTTGGCCCCGATGAATATCCGATCAACATCTATCGCGATGAAGTTGTGAAACGTGTCTACGTTGAATATCAAAAACGCCTGATCGCCAGCAACGCCGTGGACTTTGACGACTTGCTCGTGTACACAGCCCGCCTGTTGGAAGATAATCCCAGCGTGCGCGATAAATACGCGCAAAGATTCAGACACGTACTGGTCGATGAATTTCAAGATACCAATCTCGCGCAATATTCTTTGGTTAGACAACTTGCATCACATCATAAAAATATCTATTGCGTGGGTGATCCCGATCAAAGTGTGTACGCCTGGCGCGGAGCGGACTATCGCAACCTGAAAAAGTTTGAAGAAGATTTCCCCGAAGCCGAGATCGTACTGCTCGAACAAAATTACCGCTCGCATCAAAATATTCTTGACGCCGCCATGAGTGTCATTGACCGCGCACGCACGCCGAACCGTATCAAGAAAAAGTTGTTCAGCGATCGCGGCCCCGGCGAAAAGATTCTTTTCCACGAAGCCTACAATGATTATGACGAAGCCGCCTTCGTGGTGAACACCATCGCTGAACTCGTTGCCTCCAGGAAATTTGAGCCCGGTGATTGCGCCGTGATGTATCGCACAAACTCCATGTCTCGTTTGCTTGAAGAAGCATTCTTGCAGGCACGCCTTCCTTATAAACTTGTCGGCGCGCAAAGATTTTATGGACGCCGCGAAGTAAAAGATGTCATCGCATTTATTCGCCTCGTTCACTTCAAAACGATACCAGCCCCGGCGCAGTCCTGCTTGATCTCGCACGCGGCGCAGATTCACCCTATTACAAATCTTTCACCGGCCGCTCCGCTTTGCCGCTCGCCGATTTCGGCGGCATGTTCGCCAGTTGGCGCGCGATAGCGCCCACCGCCACCATCGTGGAACTCTTTGAAAAGATCGTCAAAGATATTAACTACAAAGCCTTCATTCTCGATGATGAAACCGAAGAAGCCGCTGAACGCTGGGAAAACGTTGAAGAATTAAAGCGTCTCGCGCTCGAATACTCCGATCGCACGCTTGATGACTTTCTCGAAAACATCGCGCTCGTCGCCGATCAAGACACGATCACAGACGCCAACGCGCCCACCCTGCTCACACTGCACGCCGCCAAAGGACTTGAATTCGGCGCGGTCTTCATCGTTGGTCTTGATGATGGCATCATTCCACACAGCCGCTCGTTCGATGAGCCCGAGCAAATGGAAGAAGAACGCCGTCTCTTTTATGTAGGCATCACCCGCGCCAAAGATAAACTTTATTTATTGCGCGCCCTGCAACGCGGCGGACGCGGCATGTCTGAAACCACAGACGCTTCACGTTTTATCGAAGACCTGCCCGCTGATTTGATCGTTGGAAAAACACGCACGGGACGTCCTGTAAGTTCATTTTCCTCCTCTCAAAGTTTTTACCGCACCCCAAGCGCCACCGAATCAAAGTATACGGTTCCTCCTCCGCCGCGATCTGCTCCCGTTACGATCAGCATTCGCTTCAACTCCGGCGACCGTGTTAAACATCAATCCTTTGGTGAAGGCATCGTCCAGGAAAGCAGAATACAAGATGGCGACGAGATCGTGGTCATCGAATTCAAATCTGTCGGGCTGAAACGTCTGGCCGCATCACTGGCGAAACTGGAAATCATTCAATGACCAAATCCCGAAGGGATGTAAAGATTATAGAATAATATAAAATGTTTGTATCAATCCCGACGGGATGACATGATTTCACAAAAATTATGACACCCCTTCGGGGTTTTTTGAAAACCGTTTGCGAACTATAATCATTTCTATAATCATTTCACTCCTTCGGAGTTATTTTGAATATACTTGGAGGCAACATGCAATACGTCAATCTCGGCAAAAGCGGATTAAAAGTCTCACGGCTGTGTTTGGGGATGATGACCTACGGCTCAAAGAAATGGCGCGAGTGGATATTGGATGAAAACGAAGCGAAGCCATTTATCAAACGCGCATTAGACGCAGGCATCAATTTCTTTGACACAGCAGATGTTTATTCCACGGGGGA
This sequence comes from Candidatus Villigracilis proximus, assembly GCF_016717045.1. Taxonomy (NCBI): domain Bacteria; kingdom Bacillati; phylum Chloroflexota; class Anaerolineae; order Anaerolineales; family Candidatus Villigracilaceae; genus Candidatus Villigracilis; species Candidatus Villigracilis proximus. Next base: position 112,621 of record NZ_JADJUO010000020.1, read on the forward strand.
AAGTGAACGCATTACAGGCAATTTACTAAAAGACAGTAAACGTGAAAATATTGTCGTCGCCACAAAAGTCCATGGTCAAATGAGCGATGACCCCAACGACCGCGGACTCTCCCGTAAGCACATCATGGATTCAATTGACAACTCGCTCAAACGTCTGCAAATGGATTACGTGGACTTGTATCAAATCCATCGCTGGGATCCAAATGTGCCCATCGAAGAAACCATGGAAGCGTTGAATGATGTTGTACGCGCGGGCAAGGCTCGCTATATTGGCGCGTCATCCATGTTTGCGTGGCAATTCATGAAAGCACTGCATGTTTCAGAAATGAACGGCTGGACAAAATTTATATCCATGCAAAATCACTACAACCTTGTGTATCGTGAAGAAGAACGCGAAATGATTCCACTCTGCAAAGATCAGGGCATTGGACTCATCCCGTGGAGCCCGATGGCGCGCGGATTTTTTGCGGGCAACCGCAAACGCGGCGGAGGCGGCGAAACAGCCCGCGCACAAAGTGACCCATTTGCAAACGAGCTTTATTTCCGCGACGAAGATTTTGTCATTGCCGAGCGTGCGGCGGAAGTGGCAAAGAGTCACAACGCGACGGCTTCACAGGTGGCATTGGCCTGGGTGTTGAGTAAACCCCATATCGCCGCACCCATTATCGGGTCCAGTAAGATCGGGCATTTGGATCAGGCGATTGCCGCTTTGGAAATTAAATTGTCAGACGAAGAGATCAAACGACTCGAAGAGTCCTATCTGCCGCATCCAATTTTGGGGCATTCATAAATGTTCATCCGCATTCTTTATTACGGATTCAGAGTCTACTGTTTTATCTTTCGCCCGATCCGCATAGGAGTGCGGGTGATGATGATTCAGGACGAAAAGGTTTGGCTGGTACGTCAGACGTATATACCCGGCTGGTTCATGCCCGGCGGCGGATTGAAAAAAGGCGAAACACTTGATGAGGCAGCGCGCCGTGAAGCACGGGAAGAGACTGGCGCGGAGCTTGGCGAAGTTACTTTGATGGGCGCGTACTCAAATTTCACAGATTGGAAAAGCGACCACAACATTGTTTTTATCTGCACTGATTTCACAGTCAAAAGCAAACCGGATGCTGAAATTGCCGAGTTGAAATCTTTTGCATTAAGCGAATTGCCCGATGACATCTGGCCCGGTCATCGCCGCCGTTTGCAGGAATATCAGGCTGGGATTAAAAATCCGCAATTTGGGAAATGGTAAAAATATGAATCTACTTTGGAGTCTCTTTCTTGTATTCTCCCGTGTTGCCCTTTTCTCATGGGGCGGCGGACCTGCTTCGATGGGATTGATGCAGCGTGAGTCGGTGAATATGGGCTGGGTCACCACCGAAGAATTTGCAGATGCGCTCGCATTAGGGAATGCCCTGCCCGGCCCAATCGCGCCGCAGGTTTCAGCTTATATCGGCTATAAAATGGCAGGGACCTGGGGCGCGGTCTCGGCAGTCTCCGGCACAATTTTGCCCTCAACCGTTTTGATGATGGTGATGGTCATCTTTTTCTTTGGCATCAAAGACAGCCCGAATGTAGCGGCCATGTTAAAAGCAGTGCGCCCGATCATTGTCGGCCTGCTATTATGGACGACCTATGTGATGGCGGCATCAGTTTTCAACGTCAGTAAATTAGGTTGGGGAAATGGCCTGACCCAGAATTGGGATAAGGTTATCATTGCCATTGTCGCATTTGCATTGCTCACACTGACCGAGATCAACCCGGTCTGGCTGGTAATCGTGGGCGCCATCCTCGGTTTTTTTGTCTATCGCTAAAGGAGAAACTCATGCTTAAGAACTTACCGTCCACGCCCGATGCCATACTCGCAATGGAATGGAAAGACTACGAAACTCATTTCAAAGCCCTGCAATCAACTGAATTAACATCAGAAAATGTCAACGATTGGCTGCTGGGATGGTCTGACCTTGCAGACCGGCTCGACGAGCAATACACACGTCTCTTCGTTGCCACTACTCAATTTACCGAAGATAATGAAATCGAAAAGAGATTTAATCATTTTGTTGAAGCCATTCAACCGCAGGCGCGGACCGAAGAACAAAAATTAAAAGAAAAGATACTTGCAAGCGGTTTACAACCCGCGAACTTCAAAATGGGCTTAAAGAAGATGCGAGCCGAAGCGGATATTTTCAGGGAGGAGAATCTCGAACTGCTGGTTGATGAGCAAAAGTTAAATGCTGAATACAACAAGATTATCGGCTCACAAACCATGCTCTGGAACGGAGAGGAACGTACGGCCTCTCAAATGTATCCGCTGCTTCAGGAACAGGACCGTGCCATCCGCGAAAAAGCATGGCAGATAATGACCGAAGCGCGTCTTAAAAACCGCGATGCCATTAATGATCTCTGGAAAAAATTCATGGCGGTGCGTTTAAAGATTGCCGCCAATACAGATATGCCCAATTATCGAAGCTATGCCTGGGCGCAAAAATTCCGTTTTGATTATTCTCCTGAAGACTGTAAAACTTTCCATAAAGCCATTGAAGAAGTGGTCGTGCCCGCTGCCCGGCGGATTTACGAAAAACGCCGCGAAAAACTGGGGATTCAATCTGTCCGCCCGTGGGATCAATTTGTAGATATTTCCAACGCAGATCCACTGAAGCCGTATCAAACGATAGACGAGCTCAAATCTAAAGCGAAGGATATTTTCTCGAAGGTAGACCCGCAATTTGGTAAATACTTTCAGACCATGATCGACGAAGACCTGCTCGATCTCGACAGCCGCAAGAACAAAGCACCCGGCGGCTACAATTTAATTTACGGCGTCAGCCAGCGGCCGTTCATTTTCATGAACAACTCGGATACGCATGGCGATGTAATTACCCTCCTGCATGAAGGCGGACACGCCTTTCACGCATTTGAAGCCGGAGTGGTTCCCTATTTTCACGAACGCTCTGAAAATTATGTCCCGGCTGAATTCGCAGAAGTTGCCTCAATGGCCATGGAATTACTCGCTTCACCCTACATTACAAAAGAACATGGCGGTTTCTATACAGAAGCCGAAGCCGCACGCGCTCGCCTTGAACATCTCGAAGGCATTATCACTTTCTGGCCCTACATGGCGCAGGTGGATGCTTTCCAACATTGGATCTATGAAAACCCGCTGGATAGCTCAGACCCAATTCAATGCGAAAATAAATGGGGTGAACTATGGGATCGCTTTATGGCCTACGTTGATTACAGCGGGCTTGAGGATGCAAAGAAAACATACTGGCATCGTCAGTTACACATCCACACCTCTCCTTTCTATTATATTGAATATGGGATCGCGGAATTGGGCGCGGTGCAGGTCTGGGCGAATGCGCTCAAAGACCAAAAGCAGGCAGTTGCAGAATATCGCAAGGCGCTGGCGCTTGGATCCACCGTCTCTTTGCCGGAGCTATTCGAAGCCGCAGGTATAAAATTTGCCTTTGATTCAAAGACCCTCAAGACCCATGTGGACTTGATCGAAGCGGAAATGGAAAAACTTGAAAAGCTCATAAATTAACGAGAAAAAGGCATGGAAATGACCCATGCCTTTTTCGTTTGGTAAAATTACACTCAAGTCTTTCACTGGAGGATTCTCGTGGCTGAAACACTAAAGATCGTTATCCCGATGGCGGGTTGGGGAACCCGGATGCGTCCGCATACGTGGAGCAAACCAAAGCCGCTGGTAAGTGTGGCGGGCAAAACTTCACTTGAGCATTTGCTCGATATGTTCAAAACTTTGCCAGACCCTGAAAACACAGAATATGTTTTCATTCTCGGCCCTTATCTGGGCGAGATGCAAATTCCCCATTTATCAAAGAACATTATCCTGATCTCAAAGCCCATTTCGTTGTGCAGCATGAAATGAAGGGACAATCGCACGCACTGGCTTTGGCACGCGAATATTTAAGCGGGCCGATGATCATCTGTTTTTCAGACACGTTGATGGAAACAGATTTCTCATTCCTCGCCCAGGAAAAGTCTGATGGCGTGGCGTGGGTCATGCCGGTTGAAGATCCGCGCCGCTTCGGGGTGGCGGAGGAAGGTGCTGACGGCTGGGTGAAGCGTTTTATTGAGAAGCCGCAAAGCATGGATAATAATCTGGTGGTGGTGGGTTGTTATTATTTCAAGAGTTCAGAGCAATTGCTTTCTGCGATTGACGATCAGATACAGCGCGGCGTGATGTTGAAGAATGAATATTTTCTAACCGATGCCATTTCGATCATGATCGAAAGCGGAGCGAAAGTCCGCACGAATCGGATCAGCACCTGGCTGGATACGGGAACCATAGAAGCCACGCTGGATACGAACAAGATGCTGTTGGAGAAGCTCGGTACACAAAGCAAACAAGCAGACAGGTATGCAGGTAGACAGGTAAAGGTAATTGAACCTTCATTTATTCACGCTACTGCTGAAATTGCGAATTCAACCATCGGGCCTTATGCCTCAATTGGGGAAAACTGCAAAATAGAGAACTGCCAGATCGCGGAGAGTATTCTCGAGCCGGGTAGTGAGATCAAGGATGCGGCGCTGAGTCGCTCATTGATCGGCAGGCAGGCCAACGTTAAAGGAAGAGGCGATGGTCACGTCATGCAGTTGAATATCAGCGATACCAGTTCGGTCATTCTTTAAGTCCAGATGATGATCGAGTACGTTTCAGATACTGAATATGCGGATTGTCCGCTTTCGTTGGTGTGGCAGGGACGCCGCTATGAGATCGCTGAAATTTTTGCGCGCTGGCATGGACCCGGTGAAAAAGGGTTCCGTGTGAAAACAGAAAACGGTTTCGCTTTTGAATTAACATATCAGGAATTTTCAGACGACTGGCACGTTCAACCCATATAGGAGGCTCAATGCAGGAAATAAGTGAAGTACAAAGACTCTCAAATCGTGTGGCGGGATTAAAGCCGAGCGGTATTCGCAAGTTTTTCGATATCGTGGCGACCATGAAAGATGTGATCTCGCTTGGTATTGGCGAACCGGATTTCACCACGCCCAAACCGATCCTTGATGCGGGCATTCGCTCGCTGCAAAATGGCGAAACGCATTACACATCCAATCAGGGAAAAATGGAATTGCGACAGGGTGTGGTAGACAATTTGCAGAAGCTATACAATGTGAAATATGACGCCGCGCGTGAAGTGGTTGCAACCGTCGGTGTTTCTGAGGCGTTGTATCTGACCTTCACTGCAATTTTGGAACCGGGCGATGAGGTGATCATTCCGACCCCGTGTTTTGTTTCCTATCAGGCCGAAGTGATCCTGGCGGGCGGCGTTCCTGTTGAAATTCCTGCGCGGCTTGAAAACGATTTCACCATTGACCCTGATGATATTCGTAAGGCCATTACACCGCGCACAAAAGTTATTTTTATTGGTTATCCCTCGAACCCGACAGGCGCCGTGGCGCCGCGCGAAGTGATGGTGGAAATTGGAAAGATCGCGGAACAATATAATCTGATCGTTGTTTCCGATGAAATTTATGATCGTCTCGTTTATGACTTTGAGCATGTCTGCTTCCCCGCTTTGGATGAAAGCCTGAGACGCCGCACCGTGTTGCTGGGTGGTTTTTCAAAAGCCTATGCCATGACCGGCTGGCGCATCGGCTATGCCTGCGGACCTGAAGATATTATTCAAGGCATGGTGCGTATTCATCAATATACGATCATGTCTGCGCCGACCACCGCACAGGATGCCGCTATCGAAGCCTTGAAATCTGGCGAACCGCATGTGCAGGAAATGGTGACCGAATACGATCGCCGCCGCCGGTTACTGGTCGCTGGCCTCAATCGACTCGGCCTTTCGACCTTTGAGCCGCGCGGCGCTTTTTACACATTTCCGAATGTCAAAGCCTCCGGCATGGACGATGAGACTTTCGCTGAGACTTTGTTGAAAGAGGAAGGTGTGGCGGTTGTGCCCGGCAATGCCTTCGGCCCCGGCGGCGAGGGATTTGTCCGCGCTTGTTATGCAACCGAATACAGCAAGATCGAAGAAGCCTTGTATCGCATGGAACGCTTCATGAGCAGGCACGGATAGGAATTGGTGAATGGTAGGGGCGGGTCTTGTGCCCGCCCTTTTTTATTTAACATACCTTATATTTTAAAAATCAACACATCAGGTGAGACCATGAAAATTGAAAAATTTAATTCTCCGCTTGTATCTGTCCAATGGCTGGCGGATAATTTTGAAGCAGAGAATCTTGTCATTTTGGATGCGAGTATGAAACCGGTTGGAGCAGCCAGCAGCGCTGACTCAACCGAAGAAGCGTCCTGCATCAAAGGTGCGCTGCGTTTTGATTTCGACAATGATATCCGCGAGAAAAATACAGACCTGCCACACATGATGCCGTCTGCGGAATTCTTTACAGATGAAATGCAAAAGCTGGGAATTAACAAAGACAGCGTTGTCGTGGCCTATGATTATGTCGGCGTGTACTCAAGTCCGCGAGCGTGGTGGATGTTCCGCGCCATGGGACATGCTGCGCATCAAGTGGCTGTACTGGATGGCGGTCTGCCTGCGTGGAAAAAAGCGGGGTTGCCTTGTGAAACGCAGGCAAAGAAAGCAGCCGAAAAGCGTGGAAATTTTGAGGCGCACCCGCAAGCCGGATTGTTCTGTGATTCAGCACAAGTCCTCGAAGCGCTCTCTGATCCGCGTTTTGCGGTAATGGATGCACGCTCCGAAGGACGTTTCAAAGGTGTGGACCCTGAGCCGCGAGCCGGTCTGCGCAGTGGACACATGCCGAATGCGTTTAACCTGCCATTTGCAAATACGGTCCAGGATGGTTTCATGCTTTCCCCCGCAAAACTTGACGCCCTGTTTTCAAACATGGTAAAGAAGGATCAGAATTTAATTTTCAGCTGCGGATCGGGTGTTACTGCCTGTGTCACAGCTTTGGCAGCAGAACTGGCTGGCTATCCCAGGGTCACAGTCTACGATGGTTCGTGGAGTGAATGGGGTTTGCCCGGTGATCTGCCTGTTACAAAAGAATAAAATTCAATCAATAAAAAAGCAGGGCAAGGAAATCCTTGTCCTGCTTTTTATATCCAGAAATATTATTACTTTATGGTTGGACAGCTTCCACAGCAGCGGCGATATCTTCAAACGAAGGGATATATCCGGGCGTGATGATAACGCCATTAACGAAGACGGTGGGCGTGCCTTCGACGCTCATCTCAACCCCAAGGTCGAAGGAAGCCTGAACTTCTGCAGCATAGCGGTCTTCATCGATACAGGCTTGAAAATCTTCGGTGTTTAATTTTAGCGCAGTTGCAAATTCCATAAGACGCGCAGGAGCGAATGCACCCTGATTCTCTCCATTCCAATTGGCGAACAAGACATCGTGATATTCCCAGAATTTTCCCTGCTCGTTGGCACACAAGCTGGCATTCGCGGCGCCTCTTGATTCTTTTGCGGCACTGTTCGTGTCTAAAAACGGGTAATTATGGAAAATATAATAAGCCTTGCCGGTTGCCACCAATTTCTCAAGGACAAGCGATTCTATCTCTTCACTGAACTGCACACAGGCCGGGCACTGAAAATCTTCAAACACTTCGATTTTTGCCGGAGCGGTTATCTCTCCCAGCATTAACCCGTCGCCCACCGGCCGGGTCACTGCCTCAGGCACAACAACTTCCGCCCCGGATTTTGCATTGGGCAATATCAATGCGACTGCGATAAGCAATGCACCGACTACAATCGCTCCAATGGTAAGCATACGCGAGCGATTATTATTTGCGCGGCGCCTTTGACTCTTGCTCATTTGTTTGGTCATGATCTTTTCCTTATGTTCAAAATGTGAGCGTTCATTTTGCCACGTGGCAGGCGATTTGTCAAAAAGCCGGGGAAACAAGAAACCGGCGACCTTCTCAAAGCTATCTATATTTAATGATAAAAAATACCCGTGGAGAATGCCACAGATACCCGCAGAATCAGTCACATGGAAGGTGTAGCCGAGATGATCTCTTGATTGCGTTGAAGTATAACAATCCGAAATTAGACTGGTAACTGAATTGACGAAAGAAAAAAAAAAAATTTGAAAAAAAAAAAAAATGAAAGAAAATATTAAAATAAAATAAAAAAAAAATAATTACAAAAAAGAAAAAAAAAAAAAAAAAAAGAAAAAAAATGAAAGAAAAATAAAAAAAGAATTAAAAAAAAAAAAAAATAAGAAGGGAAAATGTTAAAAAAAGAGTTTGAAAAAAAAAGAGAAAAAAAAAAGAAAGTTTATATTTGTTTGAGATGGAAATGAAAAGAAAAAAAAGTTAAAAAATTTTGAAAAGGAGACCGGTAACCCCCATACCCCATGGACATTGTCCCAGCTTGATAGCGGACTTCGCCCCAAGCGGTATATCTCGTCTCTGAGATGACTCCGCCTGTGGCGTTGGTGATTAATGAGGTGCTTCCGAGGTGGTTAGTCAATATGTAGGTGAGGATGTTATCTTTACGCATCGCGATTTCATAAATCAATAACGGAAGATAAAGCTAAAAACATTATGTAATAAATGCAAAAATATACTTGGTGTAATTGATTTTGCACGTGACGTGAGAAAGCCCAACAATATACTTATAAGTGGCAGGAAAATCCAGAAAATAATTGGTTCAAGGTAAAAATGGAACGACCAAAACAAAAACGATTGAGTGTATATTATCTTATTTTCTGTAAATCCAAAATCTCGCAAGAGTTTCCACAAAAACCCTCTAAACAGAAATTCGTCCACCATTACAAAAGGAGGATTAGCCCAAAAAAATGCATCAATAAAAACCGTATTACTTACAAACAATTCTGCCTTTTGAATAACAATAAAATAGATAAAATCCAAAACTAACAAAACAACTAAGTATATAATGAAACCTATATTACTTAGTTCACCTCTTGCAAAACGGCTCCTGCTTGAAAAAAGTACGCTAGTACTCAATATTGTTACTACCCCTAAAAGAATGCCAAACACTAAAGGCACAAGGAAAGAATAGACAAAACCTAGCGCAACAAATATCCCCATAAATTTTTTTGTCAACATTGATTTTGTACAGATCACTTTTATTCACCCACAACGTGATCGAAATCAAACTGTATGACACACATAGAAAAGCGTTCTCCTCAGTTGGGCATTTCCGATTTTCCCAGACCAATAAACAACAATGGAAATTAATAACCTCCATATCAACAAAAAGAATAAGGAAACACAAGCTAGGTTATTTGGGGTAATTTTTTTTAGCATATTATCCATATAATATCAATCAATATTAAAAAAGAAAAGTAGTTGAGTAATCAATTGCTGACTACTCAACTAAAGCATCTTTATTGATACTGTGTCGGTCCAAATTGGTATTGCGGTGGCATTAACGGGTTGTTCATAAGATAGGGCAAGGGCATCGGAGGGATAATACCAATATTATTGGTGAATCCCAACCATCCTTTAACAATTTGAGTGACCACTTGTCCACCAAAAAGATAATCCGCTACTTTTGGACCATTAGTTACTCCAACACCAATAACTAATTTGAAATATATTTCCACCTCGATTAAGCTATCAAGCATTGCTTGTGAAAAAGCTGGATCAACTTTAAGACTCGGAATACCAAACACTGTATCAGCCCCTGGTCTAGCTTCTTCCATTATATTTTGTAACACCTCACTTGTTGGTTGCGGAGTGCTGGTAGGTGACGGAGTAGATGTAGGTTGTATCTGTTCTAAACAGGAAATAGCTCCATTTTGGCACTGAGAAGCATTGTATGTCACCTGTGCCGATATCTGTGTTGCGCAATTATTACTAGGTGATGAACATTGTGTTGATGTAGCCGTTGGCGTCCTCGTTGGAGTGGGCGTTGGTGTTGGTGTCCTTGTTGGAGTAGACGTTGGTGTCGGTGTCCTTGTTGGTGTTGGCGTAGGTGTATAGCCCGGGCAATGTCCGTTGCCATCTTCGTCCTCACAAAGATGTCCTGTGGGGTCAGTTGCATTAACTGGCGAGTTGTTCACATAAGCATATCTATCCCAAGCTTGAACTCCTTGATTTTGTGGAATTATGCTATCCGCTTGGGCGAAACGTCCCAACACAGGGTCATACCAACGCGCATTATAGTACATGAGTCCGAAGTCCGCGGTGTTGCTGTACTGTCCAGTGTATGTGTAACCCGTGGACATTGTCCCAGCTTGATAGCGGACTTCGCCCCATGCAGTGTATCTCGTCTCCGAGAGGACATTGCCCGCAGAATCGGCTATCAGGCTTGTGCTTCCGAGGTGGTCAGTCAGCATGTAGGTGAGGATGTTATTTTTACGCATTGCGATGCGTTGAGTCCCAGCGAAGTAGTATTTGGTCACGACTCCATTGGTCACCTCATAGTGATTGCCGACGAAGTAGGTGGTCACGCCGCCGATGACTGATTTTACACGTTGTCCATTGCCATCGTAGGTGAAGGTGGCTTTGGCGAAGGCTAGTTAGCGTTTCAAGTACCTACGGCGTTCTTTAGTTCAAATTTATCATTGGCATGTTTTGAGGGGGAGTAAACAGGAGCTATAATACTTCACGTGTGCGAGAGAAAAAGAAACATTTGCTTTGCAGTATTTCATAAAAGTTTACTACTTGATTAAATTAGGGTATGCGACAATCCCATTATCATAAAAAACTAATATTAGGTCGGGTGTAGTTATTGGCGACCATATTGACTCTTAGAATTTTCCCAGTAAGTCCTTGAATCTTTGCTTTTATTTTAGCAATTTTGTGCCGTTGTTTTATCGATTTTGTATAAAAAGCCAGCGTCTGATATGTAAATAAAATCACCCACTATTACAGGGGACTTGAACACGTCCACTGGTTTCACTTCCCATAAAACATCCCCGGTTTTCTTGTTTAGTGCTACATTTTATTCCCAAAAATATATGCTTTCATTGTCATATACGATTTCCATGTTATTCAAAAAAGAAATCGTAAGGAGGCGTCACACACCAATCGCTTTTCATATTTTTTAAATTCAATGATGAAAAAGCGCATTCCCCAGAATCGAAGACGATAAGTAAATGGTCATTATCCAAAGAATAAGCATCTACATTGCCATTCAAATTATAAGATACAAGCGTCTGCCCATTGTCGGTTTCGTACAAGGCAAGCGCCTGAAAAAGTTCCTAAGATTATTTTCTTTTCATATGGAAATAGTTTCAACCCAGTT
>NZ_JADJUO010000021.1:0-98337 GCF_016717045.1 Candidatus Villigracilis proximus
TTGGAAACATATTGCCATAAACGTACAAAAATCCCGAGAAAGACTGTAGCAACCACTGCCCAACGCTGCCAAACCAGATTACGAATATCCATAATTTATCCCGATAAAAAATTTATGCTTGACTTGCAAGTCTCACAATATCCTGAGTCACAACTCTCGAATTCATAATGAAAGTATGCAGCACAGAAACAGTTTGTAAAGGAACCCCCGTCAAAATAGTCTCCTTCACCGTCAACAGGCCATCATTAAAATTCTCTCCAAAGGCGAATACCGTCCGCGCGGACCTGCGATGCCGGCGTAGATTTTGGTCGGCACATCGGGCAGAGGCAGAGATTGCATAAAGCGTTCATTGGTCAACACCCTCCCACATCTCCCATAAAGAGTTTAATCAAACGTTGATGCGCAAAAATGCGAGCCGCACCACACACCTGAGTTGGAGGTGCGAGAAAGAAACAGGCTTTCGGCTTGTACAACAAATCCGGTAAAACGGCGCGCGTCAAAACCGTCCCCAGAGAATGCCCCACGATAATATAATCGTTTACCTGAACGCGTTTCTCAATGAATTTTTTATACCGCCGGATACATTCATCCCATCTTTCAAAGGTAACAGAATAGCCAAAAAGATGAGGCCGTATATTCGACCTCCACAACCGCGCCGCCAACAAAGACACGCCGCCGGCGTACGTCCCATCCATGAATAAGGATCGCATCCACCCACACACCTCCTGCAACACATCAACACAACGTCTTCGCAAAAACAGGATCGATCGCCCATTCTATTCAAGACAAATTTTGATATTGGTCAAAACATAAATAATGTGCTCAAATGCCAAAAATACTTTAACACGAATGGCGCGAATTCCACGAATATTTTGGTTTTCGCGTCATTCGTGTCATTCGAGAAATTCGCGTTTAGGTTCATCTCTTCAACTTACCATTACTAATTTTTTTACCGTGTAACCAACATGGTACCAATTTTTGCAGTAAGAATAGTTGGTTGTACATTCGAGAAACACAAGCCAGATTTTCAAATTATAACCTTCTCCAAAACTAATGAAACTGTAATCCAAAACTTATCCCTCGCAAAGGCCCTCAACTTCTTTTATGGTTATAATACCCAAATGGACTTTTTCCTCCCCGAAGACAATCTCACCCGCGCTGTTCCCGAAGAAACAAAGATCAGCTCGCTTTCCGCCCAGCCATATCCCGATGGCCGCCGCCTGCGCGTCAACATCGAAATCACCCCCTTCCAACAACGCCCCTACATCGAAGTCATCCTTCACGACTCAACCGGCAGCGAGATCGCATCCACCAGCATCGTTGAACCCATGAGCTGGAAACTCGAATTCACCATGCACATCCGCGGCCAACTCAACAACCCCTACGCACTTCACGCCCGATTGTATTATCCCGAAGGACCATCCAAAGAACCGCTTATTTTTTCTTTTGATGTAGAACCGCCTTCGGCGACCGCATCTGACTCACCCGAAGCTGATCCCGCTTAATTGACATCCTTCATGCCTTCGCATATTGCCACCTCCCCCGCGAAAATATTATTTGCATTCACCATTACCAGCCTCCTGCTCTTTGGCTGTTCCCAATCTTTGGAAGCAACGCCTCCACCAGCAGCAATCACCACAGAAACACCCATTGCCACAAACACACCAGATACCATCCGCTATAGCGGCGAAGGCAATCTCATCTTCCTATCCATCGAAGAAAATGGGCACGCCCATCTCTTTGTCCAAAGCAACCGTCCTCAGGATCTGCCTCTCACCCGCATCACCAACGGCGAATGGAACGACATCGCCCCCGCCCTCAGCCCCGACCGCACACAACTCGCCTTCGCCTCAGACCGCAACGGCGGGTACTGGGATCTCTTCACCATGAACCTGCAAAGCGGAGATGTAACCCAGATCACCAACACCCCCGAATACGACTCCGCCCCCTCATGGTCACCCGATGGACAGTGGCTCGTCTTTGAAACCTACACAAACGAAAATCTTGAGATTTCCGTTGTCTCCGTCAATGACCGCACCCAACCCATCATCCCAGTCACGCAAGACTCTGCGTCAGATCACTCTCCCGTTTGGGCACCCGATGGCCGGCACATCGCCTTCATCTCCTTGCGCGGCGGCGAAAGTGACGATGTCTGGCTCGCCGATCTCGATCTGACCGGCGAGGACCGATACCAAAATTTAAGCAACACACCTTTTGCATCTGAAAACCATCCCGTCTGGAATTATGACGGCTCGCAATTATTATGGGCATCCATCTCTCAAACCGTCGGCTTTAGCGGACTGTATATCTGGGAAGCCAACGACCCCAACCGCACCGCCCGCTGGATCGGCGACGGCACCTGGGGCGCATGGAATGAAACTGCCGAACAGATCATCGCCATCACCAGCGGACCCAATCAACAATATATTTCATCGTATGATGTCCGCGGAAATTTATTGCTGCCGCCCACCCCCCTGCATGGCCGTGTGCGCGGCCTCGCCTGGGGACTTGCGCAAATCCCCACCCCCTTTCCAAACTCATTTAATCAGGCTGCAATCTTTACACCTGCAGCATTATGGTCACCGATCATCACCCCTGGCGCTGAAGTACCCAATCAACGCTGGTATGTTGTCGCATTGGATGATGTGCAGGCTCCCTTCCCGCAATTGCATGACCTGATCGATGATTCATTCAACGCGCTGCGTGACCGCATCATCCTTGAAACAGGCTGGGATGTGCTTGCAAGCATCGAAAACGCCTTCGTGCCGCTTACCACCAACCTCGAACCCGGCCTCGAAGAAGACTGGCTCTATACAGGCCGCGCTTTCGCCATCAACACCTTGATGACCGATGCCGGCTGGATGGTCGTCTTGCGTGAAGATGTTGGCGCACAAACCTATTGGCGCATCTATGTCCGCGCCAACACACAGGACGGTTCATTCGGCGAACCGATCCACAATGCACCCTGGAATTTAAGCGCACGCTACGAGCTTGATCCGCGTACCTATGAACAGGGTGGAAAATACGCACCGGTGCCTGCTGGTTACTGGGTCGATATCACTGCTCTCGCAGCAGCCTATAACTGGGAGCGTTTACCCGCGCTTCCCAATTGGCGCACTTATTACGCCGGCAGCCGCTTCACTGAATTCACACTCACCAACGGCCTGACCTGGTACGCAGCCATGCAGGAGCTATATCCAGCTGAAGCGCTTATCACGCCAACCCGCGTCCTACCGCCTACATTAACTCCAACACAGACTCCTTCGATCACTCCCACACCACGCCCTTCACGCACGCCGCGCCCAACCAGTACACCATCTTCGACGCGCACACCGTCTGTAACCCCAACCCCCTCCCCCCCCCAACATTAACCCCAACCCCGCCCACCATCATCCCGTAACCTGCTGCATAATGACTTCGCGATGATGAATTCAATATAATAATTCATCACAATAATTCGATACAATAATTCGCCACAATAATCTCTCTACAATAATTTCCCTATAATAATTTCACTCCTTCGGAGTTTCATACAGTTTTTATATGTGTTTATCAGCAGACAATCTTCTCTTAATAAGCGGATGTTATCCAGCAAACAATCCCGAAGGGACGGCAAGATTGTAGAAAACAAGAAAGCATCCAACGTAACCCCAAAGGTGTGTTGACGGTTCGTCTTATCGCTCACCGTGTCGAAACAGATAACATGATTTTAGAAAAAAAAACGTATTCGCCAAACCCGAAGGTGTCAGGGTTGTAGAAAATAAGAAAGCATCCGACACAACCCCAAAGGGGTGTGATGATTATAGAAATAAAAAAACGCATCCCAAATCCCGAAGGGGTGATATGGAATTAATGAACATAATCTAAAATAACAAGACACAAATTTTAAAAGCCGGTACAAACCTTTAAGAAACGATTTCTAACAATCACGCAAAACCTATCTGCCAAAAATTATCGTGCGTAAGGCAAACGAACAAACCATGAAACTCAAACGAACACTCCCCGCTTTATTATTGATCGTGATCCTCTCTGCCTGCGGACAAGAAATAGCACCGGCCAACCCAACGCCAGTAGTGGCCGAAGCGGCAGACCAGCTTCCGGTCCAGATGGATGCGGAAATTACTCCGTCACCGATGCCGTTTCAATTCGTCCTCCCCGCTCCGGGCGCAGAACCTATCTCGGGCTGGCGTCCGCCCCTGTATCCCATTCCATGGGCCTTATCACCCTATGATCATTTTTATTTTGCGCGCCCCATCGCCGCAGATCAGGTCAACTGGCCGATCCCTGATTATCGCTATGGCGGCATTTTCTTTGCGCCAAATATTGTGCATACCGGCGTAGACATTCCCACTCCCGAAGGCACGCCGATCATGGCCGCCGGCCCGGGGACTGTGGTCTGGGCGGGCTGGGGGTTATTTACAGAATCACCTTTAAATAAAGAAGACCCCTATGGTTTGGCAGTTGCCATTCGTCATGATTTTAGCTACAACAATCAACAGCTTTATACGGTTTATGCCCATATGAGCGAAGTGATCGCAATGGTCAGCCAACATGTTGAAACGGGCGAATTGATCGGGCTGGTCGGCTCAACCGGCGCAACGACCGGGCCACATGTACATTTTGAAGTGCGCTTCCCAACCAACTCATTTCAAAATACAGTCAATCCTGAGTTATGGATCTCGCCGCCGCAGGGCTGGGGCGTATTGGTGGGACGTGTGACTGACACAAAAGATAAAACTTTACAGCAAGTGGAAGTCACCGTCCGCTCGGAAGAAACAGATGAATCAAATATTGTCAAAAGTTACGGCGGCGGCGGAGCGATCAACGCGGACCCATACTACAATGAAAATCTTGTCCTCGGTGATTTGGCCGCGGGCATTTATAAAATTTCGCTTAAATATGATGGTAAAACCCGCCAAACATGGGTTGAGATTTTCCCCGGCCAGGTGACTTACTTTACATTTCAAGGTGATAATGGCTTTGGCACCGAACGCCCAGCTACGCCGAAACTTGATTCTTTACCCAAACTGACTCCCACTCCTTGAGATAAAAATAAAAGGCTTGCAAAGAAATTTTCCTTGCAAGCCTTTTATTTTTTATTCAGCGAAGTTTATGCTTGAGGGGCAAAGCCCAATCCGCTTTCAAATTTTGCACGGATGGCGGTCAATTCCAACGGAAGCTTGTCCTGCATTTTTTCAAACAATTGATCATGCTGTTGGAGTTCAGCCTGCCAATGCATTGGGTCAATGCTGACCAGGTCCTCAAAATGTTCGTTGAGAAAATGATCCATGCCTTCCCATGTTAGGTCTGCGTAGGCAGGAATCCACCCAAGCGGGCTTGGCACCGCCGCCGCGCGCCCGTTGACGCGTTCCACGATCCACTGTAATACGCGCATATTTTCGCCATAACCCGGCCAGAGGAAAACGCCGTCTCCATTGGTGCGGAACCAGTTCACCCCGAAGATGGGTATCGGGCTCGCAAGTGTTTGACCAAAATCGAGCCAATGTTGGAAGTAATCAGCCATATGATAACCACAGAAAGGCAGCATGGCAAACGGGTCACGGCGAACCAATCCGAGTGCACCGCTGGCAGCAGCTGTTGTCTCTGAGCCCATGGTAGCGGCTAGATAAACGCCATGTTTCCAATCACTGGATTGGAAAACAAGCGGGATGGTATTGCTGCGGCGTCCACCAAAGATAAAGGCTTTGACCGGCACACCACGCGGATTTTCCCAATCCGGGTCAATCGACGGGCACTGACTGGCCGGTGCTGTGAAACGTGCATTCGGATGGGCAGCTTTGCGGCCGCAGTCGGGCGTCCAGTGTTGGCCGGTCCAATCGATTAATTCAGCTGGAGGAGTCTTGGTCATTCCTTCCCACCAGACATCTCCATCGGGGGTCAGGGCTACGTTTGTAAAAATCGTATTCTTGTTACTTGCGGTCATCGCATTGGGATTTGTCTTTTCAGACGTCCCCGGCGCGACACCAAAATAACCGTTCTCAGGATTGATGGCGTAAAGCTGTCCATCTGAACCGGCTTTGAGCCAGGCAATATCATCGCCAACCGTTGTGACTTTCCAACCCTTAAAAGCCACCGGCGGAATCAACATGGCAAGGTTGGTCTTTCCGCAGGCGCTCGGAAAAGCCGCCGCAAGGTAAGTCTTTTCACCTACTGGTGATTCTATTCCGAGGATCAGCATATGCTCGGCCAACCAGCCTTCGTCACGCGCCATTTTGGATGCAATGCGCAAAGCCGGACATTTTTTGCCTAACAGAGCATTTCCACCATAGCCGCTGCCATAAGACCAGATGGCGCGCGTTTCAGGAAAATGCACGATATATTTTTGCTCTTTATTGCAAGGCCACGCCACGTCCTTTTGACCCGGCTCCAGCGGCGCTCCAACCGAATGCAGGCATGGCACAAACTCCCCATCCCCCAGCACATCCCACACCGCGGCGCCCATGCGCGTCATGATGCGCATGTTGACGGCGACGTAAGGCGAATCACTCAATTCAATACCGATCTGGGCAATGTCAGAACCAAGCGGCCCCATGCTAAATGGGATCACATACATGGTACGGCCGCGCATTGACCCCTCAAATAGTTTTTGCAGCGTCCCTTTCATTTCAAGCGGATCAACCCAGTTGTTAGTGGGGCCGGCATCCTCGGGCTTGACACTACAAATGAAAGTACGGTCTTCCACACGCGCCACATCGCCCTGATCAGAGCGGGCCAGGTAACTATTTGGGCGTTTGCTTTCATTGAGTTTGATAAAAGTACCGTTGCTGACAAGCAAGCTGCACAAATGATCATACTCAGCCTGGGAACCATCACACCAATGGACTTGTTCGGGTTTGCACAGCGCGGCAACTTCTTCGATCCATGCGCGAACTTTTGAATTTGTGACATATGCGGGAAAACGAATAGCGTTCATGATTTATTGATCCTTAATCCATGCCAGTATGTGTTTTGTATGTGCAAAATTTCACAACTAAATTCTGAGGATTATACTGGGTAACGGGTAATTACCCTATAAAAAAACCATTACCCATTTGGGTAATCTTTTTAACCTGACTCAACAAATGAAATCGCGTAAATTGATTTTGGAGTCCATCAACTTGCTGATGGCATTTCCATATTAAAAAAATGGTACGCTATTATGCTCTTGACGCACTGAACATCTGTGCTATACTCTCGCAACACATAACTTTATTAAACCTTTGTGACCTTCATATCCTTTGTGTTTAATATCCTTCAACCTTTACACTTATATTGGAGAACTAAACCATGGCAAGAAAATCATCCCGCACCACAGAAACACCCGCACAAACTCAAAACATCGATAACGCCAAACGCGCCGTTTTGGACAAGGCCGTTGGCGATATTTTAAAACGCTATGGTGACGGTTCCATCATGCGCCTTGGCGAAGCCCATGGCATGGTGACTGAGGTCATCCCCACCGGCTCACTCTCACTCGATATTGCGCTCGGCGTCGGCGGTATTCCACGCGGACGTGTGATCGAAATCTACGGTCCTGAATCTTCCGGTAAGACCACACTCTGCCAACACATTGTGGCAGAAGCACAACGCCTGGGCGGAACCGCTGCCTTCATTGATATGGAACATGCACTCGACCCAAGCTATGCGGCCAAAGTCGGCGTGGATATTGATAACCTGCTGGTCTCCCAACCAGACACCGGCGAACAAGCACTCGAAATCGCAGAGACTCTCGTCCGCTCCGGTGCAGTGGATGTGGTCGTCGTTGACTCAGTTGCCGCGCTCGTACCCCGCTCCGAAATTGAAGGCGACATGGGCGATGCCACCATGGGTGTGCAAGCCCGTCTCATGTCTCAGGCGCTGCGCAAACTTTCCGGCGCGATCAACCAGACCAAGACATCGGTCATTTTCACAAATCAACTTCGCCAGAAGATCGGCGTGATGTTTGGTAATCCTGAAACCACCACTGGTGGTCAGGCCCTTAAATTCTATGCATCGGTTCGTTTGGACGTGCGCCGTATCCAAGCCATCAAAGTTGGCGAAGAAGTCATCGGCAATCGCACCCGTGTCAAAGTGGTTAAGAACAAACTCGCGGCGCCTTTCCGTACCGCTGAATTTGACATCATGTTCAACGAAGGCATCTCGAAATCAGGTGACGTGCTTGATCTCGCCACCAAATTTGAAGTCCTCACCAAACGCGGCGCCTTCTTCTCTTATGGCGATATCCGCATCGGCCAGGGACGTGAGAACGCCAAAGAATATCTGCGCGGCAATCTCGACATGATGAACGAGATCGAAGGCATCATCCGCCAGAAAGCACTTAGCGGCGAGATCGCTCTTCCGCTCGATATGGGCAATGAAGGCGGCAACGCCATGGATGCCGGCGCAGCAGTCGAAGAAGAATTGTAAGTCACACGCTCAGATCATATTTAGACTTCGGAAGTCTTTCTTGTGGAACTCCAACCAGGGGATCTCGAAAAAGACTTCCGAAGTCTTTTTACTTTATGGTTTAATAAGGGTATGCTTCGTATCCGTATCATGCTCCGCCCATACCTGCTCGTTGTTCTATTAACATTGACCTTCGCTTCAGCTTGTGCGCCGCAAATCACCCCTACCCCATTCCGCCCGCCGACAAAACCTGCGGCCACGCAGATCCTTTCCACCACCACACCCATCCCCGCGCTTTACACGCCCGTTCCCACATCCACGGCTACAGCCACACCCACCGAAGGCCCATGCAGTAACAACCTTGAATTTTTACAGGATGTCACCATTCCAGATGGGACTTTCATCTCATTCGGCGCATCCATAGACAAGCA
The DNA here is from genome assembly GCF_016717045.1 of Candidatus Villigracilis proximus. Taxonomy (NCBI): domain Bacteria; kingdom Bacillati; phylum Chloroflexota; class Anaerolineae; order Anaerolineales; family Candidatus Villigracilaceae; genus Candidatus Villigracilis; species Candidatus Villigracilis proximus. The sequence goes on from NZ_JADJUO010000021.1 coordinate 8,817, forward strand.
ATGGCTGGTCAATAACAACGGCACCTGTGACTGGGATTCCACCTATCGCTTGAAATGGATCGGCGGCGATCCGCTCGGTGCAGCGCAGGAACAGATCCTCTACCCGGCACGGGCGGGTACACAAGTCACATTGCGCATTGTCTTCACCGCTCCCACAGCGGAGGGCAGATGGAAGCGCGTTTGGTGATCCCATCTTTATGAAGATCGTCGTATCCCAATAGGAATCCTCAATATGACCACTCAAACTCAATTTCCGCTTGTCTTTAAAAAACTAAAATCCATCCTTGAGCCATATTCATCAAAACTAATGACCAAAATAGACACAGCAGATGGATTCTCATTGGATGGTGCGCACAGCGCAAAGTGGGAAAAGGAACTTTTCTTTGGCGCGGCGCAAATAAAAAAGAATTACGTTTCTTTTCATCTGATGCCGGTTTACATGTACCCCGACCTGCTTAAGAATATTTCGCCTGAATTAAAAAAGCACATGCAGGGAAAATCATGCTTCAATTTTCAAAGAGATCGAAACATCCCTGTTCGATGAATTGTCTCAACTCACCAAACAGGGATTTGAACGTTTTATAAAAGAAGAGTATTCCTGAACTGACGGACTCAGCTTACCCGCATAAATCCAAACAGACTCCACAGTCCTCGCATAAATTTGTGACCGCCATCCGGGTCTAAGAATTGATTCGGGCACGAACCGGGGATCACCTCGATACCGTTTGCCTTGCACATCTCCACCGCTGATTGTGAAACGCTGGTCATGCTCTGCGCGAGACCGGGCTTGGTGCCCATCATGCAATGCATCCAGACATGCTTGATGCCCAGATCCACGCATTGCTGCACGATCTCTTCCGTTACTTTGGGGTTGGTCAACATAAAGACCGCATCCGGTTTTTCAGGAATGGACTTCAGGTCGGGATAGCACGGCGCGCCATCGTAGGTGGAAATACGCGGATTCACCGCATATACCTGATAGCCTGCATCCTTGAATTTTTTATAATTCAAATTACAGCCGGTCTCACGTTTATCCGACACTCCAACGACAGCGATCTTCTTCTGCGCCAGAAACCCCTTCACCAGTTCATCAATTTTTTTCATACAAGCTCTCCCATATCACATATTCTTTTTGGCACTTTGCTGGAAACCACTTCAACATACGTCCCAACGCACTTTTTGGTTCTGATTTACAGTATACAAAGAGCAATATCCAAAATATAGATGATGAAAATCACCCTGTTCAAAATCGCATACTGAGACCGAATGGAAATGGTATCATTGCCGCATGACCCCGACCCAAAAACGTATCTTCGCCATTCTGATCTTTATCAGCGCCGCCTATTTCGCTGTTTTTATCTTCCCCAACAACACCGGCGCAAAAGACCAGATGATGATCTCGCTCTTCGAGCCGGATGAGTTCGCACAGTATCCCGTTGTGCAAAACATGCTCACCGCCGGTGAGACATTCAAACAAACCGTTTACAACTTCATCACCTACGGACATTATTATTACGGCTCGCCTTTTTACTTTTCAAGCGCCCTGCTCCTGCTGCCGGTCAAACTCACCGACAGTCTGCGCGCATCGTCCCAGCTTAATATGCTCCTCCTGCGTCAGTTCATCAGCGTTTTACCCATGCTCGGTGCGCTCCTGCTTCTGACCTACACCCAAACCAAATTCAAATCCGCGGCCAAATCCATCGGCTTGTTTATTTTTCTGCTTTCGGTTTCCGCCGTTGTTGAAAATAATCTCTGGTGGCATGTGGATAGTCTTGCGGTCTTTTTTGTAGCCCTGACTTTATTCTTCCTCGACCGGGATGATCAGCGCTTCGGCATTAACTTTGCCCTCGCCGCCGCATCCACCGGACTGGCAACTGGCACCAAGGTAATCGGCCTCTTCTTCGTTTTGACCATTCCCACCTACCTGTTGATCGGGGTGCTCTCCAAAAAATTAACCTGGCGCAGCGCAGTTTTACAGGGCGTCTTATTCGTCGGCATCATGGCCGCGGCCATCGTCATCTCCAATCCATTTTTGCTGCTCTCGAGTCAGAGAGATCAAATGATCCTGACTCTCTCACGTCAATCCGGCTCCATGTCTGAAGGCTGGACTCTGGCTTATGATGTCGGCCCGGCTTCGTGGTTGAATATCATCACAAGACTATATGGTCAGTTGATCTTCATCACGCTGGCATTCATCGCCCTCGCCCTCGGCATCTGGCGCGGAGAAAATCGCACCCGTCATTTAATGATCGCGACCTGGGCCTTTCCGCTCGGGTTGTATGTTTTGTTTACGATCGCGATCAAACCCACCCATTTCTTTCTGCCTATTCTGCTCCCGGTTTACAGCAGTTTGATCGTCTTGTTTGAAGTTTCCGCCTTTCACCGATAAAAAATCGCGCACCCCCGTCTCCCTGCTTCTGGGCGGACTCGCACTTGTGATCATTGCCTATCAATTTGCGATCTACATTAACAAGGATGTGGAACTCTATCGCGAAGTGTTGACACGCGAAGAACATGAAGAGTCACTGGTCTTTTACAGCACCATCGAAAAAGACTACCTGCCCCTCATTCAAACAGATCAACAATTAACCATCTTCCGCGATGTGCGCATGTACTTCCCCGATAACGACAAGTGGAATGTCCGCACGTATTGGAACAGCAAATACAGCACCATCGAAAAGCTCAAACCCGATATCATCATCCTCTGGTCACAGCGCATTCTTGATTACACACAGGAAGGCGCCCTCGAAAGCGCCGTGGACCCGGTCGCATTTCAAGATACCTACACCTTCTTCGTCGATGCTGATAAAGACCAGATCCGCGGTTATCAGCTGGTCTATCGCGACGGCGAAGGATTAATGTTCGTCAGCGACGCAGTCTACGAGCAATACTTCCAAAAATAAAAAAATAATACTAGCCACCTGACTTTTTTTTGGACGCCCGCGAAGCAATCTGCGTCCTGTTTTAAAACTGTCGGGTGGTCAGGTCGATTATAGGTATGGTTTTATAGGATATGGGTGGATGTCCATTCTCTATCAATCCCGAAGGGATGAAATGATTGTAGCAAAAAACATATTGAAAACCAAACCCCGAAGGGGTGTCATGGATTTTTTCGATCTCTGACACCCCTTCGGGGTTGAATGCTGCGGTATCTATTTCCTATAATCATTTGACCCTTTCAGGGTCATAAGATTGGGTTATGAAACATGGTGACAAATTCACTTTACATGGTCGATTACCAGCCACCTGACCCTTTGTTTTTTTGGACGCCTGCAAAGTGATCTGCGTCCTGTTTTAAAACTGTCGGGTGGCTAGAACTAATACATGCACAGAGAAAAAACGACAAACTCTGTGCCTATATTATTTCATACGGTTTGCCAAATTTGCACACCCGCAGACAACTCAGGCAAAGGCAAATTTCCATTCATGACAGTACTGGTCTGGCCTGTAAATAATTCCTGAAAAATGGTTCCATTCGAAATTGCGCCGTGTTCAACAGAGAGTAAACCTGCCGGATGCGCGGCGGGTCCGCGGTTGCCAATGACGATGATCTGTTCTTCGTCCGTATCACGCAGATAGGCCAGTAGATTTTCTTCAGCCAGTAAAACCTGAAAACCGCCATCGATCAATGCCGGAGATGTTCGGCGCAATTTGATCAATGTTTGATAAAAAGCTCGCAGACTCGCATCCCATTGGGTGGAATCCCAGATCATGCAATTCCGTGCCTCAAGCGCATCCCTGCCGGTCATGCCGATCTCATCACCGTAATAAATACAAGGCACGCCCAAGTAGGTCAAAAGAAAGGCAACCGCCAGACGGTTACGCGCCTGGTCATGATCAAGAACATTAATGAAGCGCGGTGTATCGTGCGAGCCCAGCAGATTAAATTGCTGCCTTGCGATCACCCACGGAATGGCGGCGCGGCTGGCCTGCCATGAATCCACCAATGCCTGAGTAGACCATGTCACTTTTGATTTCACATTGCGCGGCTCGGCATGCTGATTCACCTCAAAGCAATTGAGCCAGTATCCGATCGGATTTGCAAACCCAAAATAATTCATGCTTGCATCCAGACGATCCCCTTGCAATTGCTGGCTGCTGTCAAAGAAATTTTCGCCCAACAAATACGCCGATGGATTCTCTTCCTTCACAGCCTGCCGAATCCCTGCCCACACTTCCGCTTCCAGTTGATCTTTGCCATGCCGGGCAAGCATATTTGCAACATCCACCCGCCAGCCATCCACGGCATAAGGCGCTTTTAGCCAATAACGAAAAATTGCGTTCGGCCCCGCATAAACTGTATCGCGCAGATTTTGACTGCGATAATTTAACTTGGGCAGGCTGCGCACACCCAACCATGATTCGTATTCATCGGGGTGTTGATGGAAGTTGAAATAATCTGCGGTCGGCGCATTGGGATCCTGTAATGCAGACTTAAACCACGGATGTTCCACGCCGCAATGATTGGGAACAATGTCAACGATGAAGCGCATCCCCCGTTCCGCAGTGGCAAGCCGCAGGGAGGTCAGAGCCGAATCACCGCCCAGATGCGGGTCCACGTTGTAATAATCCACGACATCATAGCGATGATTACTATAAGCCGTAAATATCGGGTTGAAGTAAATGGCATTCACGCCGAGGTCGGTTAGATAATCAAGGCGTTGTTCAACGCCGGGCAAATCACCGCCATAAAATTCGACCATAGCCTCCGGCCAGCCGCTCTGTTTTTCTCCCCATCCCAGTGACCTGGACTGTAACCCTTGATACTCAAATTCACCGTTGTGGACATTACTCGCAGGGTCACCATCCCAAAACCGGTCGGGAAATATCTGATAAAAGACGCTGTCGCGTACCCAAACAGGCGCGGCATAATCTGCCAGCAGACGGAAGTCTTCCGCATCAGTCGGTACGTGGCGATGCAATCCGCTTCCGTTGTACCACCAGATCCCATCTTTGGTGAAGAGCAGGAAACGATAAGAGGTCAACGGCATACTCAAGCGGAGTTTTGCCTGCCACCAATTACACGCGGATGAATTCCCTGAATTCTCGATCTGCATCTCGGCAAAAAATTGTTCTCCATCAGGACAGGTGCGCAACAGAATGCGCTCAATGGGCGCATCTACTGCGGCGCGCAGCCGGATCGTAACTTCATCTCCCAAATGCAAATCTGTATCTGCGGAGGAAAGTACGTAGCGTTTGGAACCATCGTGATGAATTGATAAAAGATGGGCGGAAAGTGAGGTTGAGGATGTCATGCCGCCTATTCTATCAAAAGCGCGTCCATGAATAAACGAGCTTCTGGCGCGGTTATGAGATAATCATCACAGACACAAGGCTTAATGTTCTGTCTGGTTTCAACTGGCACAAAAATAGTAAGGTAAAATAATCCGCTTTCCCAAAGCCAATATTCTGCGGAGAATACTTTGTAGTTTTTCCCCGCTTACATGAAAAGAACGATCAAGAGGATTTCCGTGGACGAAATATCAGTACCCAACCAACCCAGCTCAAATACAAGCCTCGAACAGGAGACGTCCATCCGCCGGACGTTTGCGATCATTTCGCATCCGGATGCAGGCAAAACCACATTAACCGAAAAGCTGCTGCTCTATGGCAATGCCATTGAACTGGCTGGCAATGTGCGCGCCAAGCGCAATCAACGCAGCACTACCTCAGACTGGATGGCGATGGAGCGCGAGCGCGGTATTTCCATCACCTCCACCATCCTGCAATTTCCATATAAAGGTCATGTCATTAATCTGCTGGACACTCCCGGCCATCAGGATTTTTCTGAAGATACCTACCGCACCCTTTCCGCCGTGGACAGCGCCGTGATGGTACTTGATGCCGCGAAAGGCATTGAGCCGCAAACACGAAAATTGTTTGAAGTCTGCCATAAGCACAACATCCCGATCTTTACCTTCATCAACAAAATGGATCGCCCCGCCCGCCCGCCGCTCGAACTGCTGGACGAGATCGAATCCATTCTGGGCATGGAACCTGTCCCGATGAATTGGCCGATCGGTGATGGTCCGCAGTTTCGCGGAGTCTATGACCGCTACTCGAAGGGAGTCTATCTCTACGAGCGCACGGCACGCAACGAAACCATGGCCATCGAAGAATTTGTGCCGATCAGCGAAATCCACAATACAACGCACATCTCTGAAAATGAACAAAAACGCATCGATGATGACATTCAACTTTTGGATGGCCTCGGCATTACCTTTGAAGTTGAACGCCTGCGCAAGATGGAACAGACTCCTGTATTCTTCGGCAGCGCGTTGACCAACTTTGGCGTGCGTTTGTTCTTAAACGCCTTCGTTAAATTTGCTCCTCCGCCGCAGCCCTATTTAAGCGATGAAGAATTGATCTCGCCCAACCGCCCCGAGTTCTCAGGCTATGTCTTCAAGATACAGGCCAACATGAATCCCAAGCACCGTGACAGCGTGGCGTTTTTGCGGGTTTGCTCGGGCCGCTTCGAGCGCGGACTTGTCACCACGCATGCCCAAAGCGGCGGCACTGTGCGTTTGATGCGCCCCTATAAACTTTTTGCGAATGAGCGTGAGATCGTGGATGAAGCCTTCCCCGGCGATGTGGTGGGCATTCCAAACAATGGAACGCTTGGCATAGGAGACACACTGTATGCCGGTTCTCCAGTCCGCTTTGCGGCGATGCCGCACTTTCAGCCTGAGCATTTTGCCTTGTTGAAAAACACAGACTTAAATAAACAAAAGCAGTTTACAAAAGGATTACAGCAGCTTGAAAGCGAAGGCGGCGTGCAGGTTTTTTACAACGCGAATGCCTTCAAGCGCGAGCCAATTCTGGCGGTGGTGGGACAACTGCAATTCGATGTGGTGCAGGCCAGATTGGAAATGGAATACAACGTTCCAACTGTGATCGAACGCCTGCCGCATGTTTTTGCGCGCTGGGTCGAAGGGACGGAAGAAGCCTTCAAGAATCTGCCTTCGCGCACAGAGGTAATGCTCGCCCGCGATTCTGAGAATCGCATGGTCGCCTTGTTTAGTTCCGCTTTTCATTTGAAGTATTACACTGAAAAACACCCCGAAGTGACATTTAAAGAAATGGGTTGATCTGCTTCGATAAATACAATCAAAGAGACCAGAGACGTACAAGTCTCTGGTCTCTTTTTATATCTCACGGCCCCCATCTGGGTTGATAGTCACAATATTCGTTGTTGGTCAGGCGACGCAAGTCTGTGCCGTCCACGCGCATGATGTAGATCTCACAGCCGTGGACTTCGTACCGGTCAAAGTAGGAAGTGAAAGCCACCCACTGACCATCAGGTGAAAAGGACGGCCCTTGCGAATTGCCGCCTGCCGGTGAAATTTGACGTTGTTCAGAGCCATCGGGATTCATGGCGAATAGTTCACGCATCCACGGTTTGCCGGAATACGTGACAATCAAATTTAAAGGTGACCAGTCACTTCGTCCGCGCAGATCGGGCAATTGACTGACCTGACGCAGGCCGGTGCCGTCTGTGTTGATAATGAATAATTGGGTCAGGTTATCAACAACGGATGCAAATAAAATTTGTTTTCCATCGGGCGACCAGGTTGGGTCAATGGCTCTATCGGGAGAAACTTCTCGCGGATTATCGCCATCACGATCAATGAGCCATGTTGTGGGTCTTTCGGGGTCAATATAAAAACGGGTTAATACAATCGTTGTGCCATCGGGCGATATTTCAGGTGCGTTCAGATCGCCCAAGGCAAAAGTTAATTGTTTAATTTCGTTTGTGGAAAAATTCAACTCGTAAATTTCGTAGTGTTTGGTTTGTTCATTATAAGCAGAATAGACAACACTTTGCCCATCGGGTGAAATGGACGGATAAAAATGACGAATAGTATCTTCAGAGGTCAGGCGGCGATAATCTGTCCCATTGGCATTGACAACGCAGATCTGTTCGCTGGAAACATCTTTGAATAATTGACAGGTAAAAGCGATCTTACCCGTTGGTTCAGTTAATGCAGCAGGTGCTGGCGCAGCAGCCGTGGCAGTCGGAGAAACCGACAGCGGCGTACTGGCTTGTAGTGTGGCTGGCAGGTTGAGGGCGGGGGGTGAAGCGGGCGCAGGTAAATTACAGGCCGCCACAAAAATCATCGATCCGATAAAAATAAGAATATATTTATTCATCATCCATCCCGGTTAAGTAGATTAAGCATTCTACACCATCCCATTATCAACTTGCATATCTGCAATGCAAAACGTTGCTGTAATCATCCTGCAAGGTATTCTATTCATATTGGTGCTATAGTAATAAATATAAACGACATCCGATAAAGGCAAACCTGGTGAAAACCAGCGACGCAAAGCCACGGGTCTACCGTCACTCATCAAGTGACCACGATCGCCAGGCCGCCGAAGATCACAAAATTACTTGTGTTTATTCGGCCTGGCTTATCACAAGTCAGGCTTTTTTTATCAGGATGGCTGATATACCTTGATCGTTCCTGTTTTACAAGCGCAGACCCAATGAAAAACGAGTCTGCAAAAGGAGAAAGCCATGTTCCGCAATTTCAAAGTTTTACTAACCGTTATGGTTATCGTCATCGTTTCAGCAAGCGCCTATGCCTTCGCTGCGCAAAATACAGTAGCAGACAGCGCCGCCGGTTACAAGGCGAATGTGATCCCGGTTACACAGTGACCAACATCGCGTATGAGCTGGATGCAACCGACCCGACTCTGGTGGATGCAATCACGTTTGCAGTCGCGCCAAGCAGCGGGACCGTAGTTGCCGCGACTGTTAAAGTGCAGACCGCCACTTCCGGCTCATGGACCACCTGCACACTCGTCGCCGGTACCGCCCCATCCATGACCGCCACCTGCACGTTTACAGATCTTGAACTCATCGACCTGACCGCGTTGAATATTGTGGCCAGCAGCAGCGCCGACGCCCCGTAAGAACTGCGAATCAACAAAATCTTAATTGCTTCACCTTAAAGGCAGGGACTGGTCTATGCCAGTCCCTGTTTTTCAAAAAATCAAGCACTCATTCAAACTCTGTCCATCCCGTATGAAACACGCTCAACGCCGACCTTCCATTTTCTCAAACCTGACCCTGATCTTTGGATTGATAATTATTTGGGCCGCCTTCGCGCCCTCCAAACTTGGCGGACAAACCTCGTATGTGATGGTCAATGGCATCAGCATGGAGCCGCGCTATCATACCGGCGATCTGGTTATCATCCGCAAAGCACAGACTTACAAAATCGGGGATGTGGTCACATATCACGATGCCGAAATGGGCGCGTATGTCATTCACCGCATCATTGGCACCGATCAGGGACAGTTTGTGATCAAGGGCGATAATAATTCATGGATCGATGCCTATCAGCCCACCCAGAATGAGATCATCGGCAAACAATGGATCTATGTGCCGGGGGCGGGACGGGTAACGCAATGGTTCCGAAAACCGATCAATCTGTCACTTGCTGTCTTTTTGCTGGGAGGTGTTTTTATGACCCGTGTGATCGCCAAGCCGCCAAAAAATCAAAAGGGAACAAACCGCCCGCCGATTAATTTTGGCGGAATGCTCGAACCCGCATCATATTTGATGGGATTTTTATTTATCGGATTCCTCGGCTTGTCCATTTTCTCCTTCTCACGGCCAGCCACCCGCACCGCAGATACCATTCCCTATCAACAGGATGGAGAATACACCTATTCTGCAACCGGAACACCCGGAGTCTACGACACAGAGATGGTACGCACAGGTGAGCCTGTCTTTCCCAAATTCGCCTGTTTCCTTAATATCGGACTCGCCTATAACATTTCAGGAAATCAACTTCAAAACGTCAGCGGGAACAGCCAGATATTCGCGCGCATCATGGATGAACCAAGCGGCTGGCAGCGCACAATTCCACTACTTTCACAAACAGCATTTACCGGCAGTTCCAACTTCAACATGGCAACCCTCGACCTTTGTGAACTGGAAGCGTTGGTAAATCTGGTTGAACAGGAAACCGGCTTACGCACAAACACCTACACAGTTGAGATCGTTACAAATATCGTATTCACCGCCACCTCCGCAGGCCAGGCCATCGCGGGCACATTTGACCCAACACTGGCCTTCAAGTATGACAAAGTACATTTTTATCCTGCCAACACAAATGCAGAGATCAACTCCATGCACATCACAAAAGAAGGTCTTGCAGGAAGCGCGGATATGCAAGCCAACACCCTCTCGTTTTTGGGATGGGAAGCCACCGTTAATTTCATTCGCATGTCTTCCCTGATCGGGCTGGGAATTTCGCTCAGCGGCCTGATCCTGATCGGACTGTTCATTTTTAAGACAGCCCGTCAAAGCACAGATGCGTTGATCCATTTACGCCACGGGTCGCTGATGGTGGATATTTACGAAAAAGATCTGCAACCCACAGCAACCACCATTGATGTCACCAGCATGAATGACCTCGCGAAAATTGCCGAACAGCAGGGAAGCATGATCCTGCACATGACCCGTAATTTTCTGCATTACTATCTGGTTCAAAACAACGGCATCACCTATCGCTACGTGATCAGCACCGGGAAAAAGGGAATCACAGAAACCGACGAGCAGCCCGAACCCATCGCCGCCGCTGCAGAAAACAAACAACCTGCTGAAAAATCCGCCCGCGCACAAACACCAAAACACCGAATGACGATCCAAAAAAAGAACAACGGAAAACCCAAGTCTGCTCAAAACAAAACACCGCAGCCCGCGATCGTGGAGCAGGAATGGCAGATCGCCGAAGAAACGCCCGAATACATCATTCACACAGGCGCGATTGGATTTGTCATGCCGGAGACGGAAATATTAAAAAAAAATCGGACGATAAAAATAACCCGCGCATCGACTCTTAATCTGTAAACTGGTCAGCTCCATCAACATTCCCAAACTGACAGATTCCACCGCCGCAAAATATCACGCACCCATAACCAAATGCAGGGGTAGACATCCCTGCTTGCAAAATCCACAGGGCGGATTTCAGGTCATATCAGCAAAAAATCACATCTGTATTCCAATCATCGATTCATCCGGCTTGCCGTTATACTTGACTATAAATTTCAACGGCAGACAATCAATGAGTCGGGATATACAATTCATTGATCTTTGAAAAAACCCAACCCGCTGATATTTTTCTTACGAAACTCTTACCGCCAGATCAACATTCAAGATTTAAAATCCCGTCCGAAAACACCATCGGAATCATTCCATTTTCCCGCAGGAGATCCTCATGACAGACACAGCTCATTCACCCGAACAATTTTCTTTCAAAGCAGAGACCAAGCAGCTGCTTAATATTTTGATCCATTCGTTGTATAAAGACCGCGAGGTTTTTCTGCGTGAGTTGCTCTCGAATGCATCTGATGCGCTTAACCGTCTGCGCTTTGAGATGGTGACCAATCACAACGTGCTCGACTCCGCCGCAGAGTTGAATATCCGCATCACAGTGGATAAAGATGCGCGCACGCTGGTTATTCAAGATACAGGCATCGGCCTGACGCACGATGAAATGATCGAGAATCTCGGTACGATCGCTCAATCTGGTGCGCGCAAATTTTTGGATGCGACCAAGGATCAGAAAACAGACTTTGCCCAGTTGATCGGTCAATTTGGCGTGGGATTCTATTCGGTGTTCATGGTGGCGGAATGGGTACGGGTCACGTCACATTCATTTGATCCGCAGGCTGAAGCGGTGAGTTGGTACGCCACAGGTGATGATACCTATCAGATCGAAAAAGCAGAGATGAGCGAAAGAGGGACGCGCATCGAGATCAAACTCAAAGAGGATGCGGCTGAATTCGCCGAGGAACATCGCGTTAAGAACATCATCCACAAGCATTCAGATTACATCGGCTTCCCGATCTATGTGGGCGAAAGCAAGGACGCGGTCAACAAACAGACTTCGCTCTGGCGCACCTCCAAACAGGAAGTGAGCGCGGAACAGTATCAGGAGTTTTACCGCCAGACCACTCTGGATTTTGAAGAACCGCTGACTCACATTCACATCGCCACTGATGCGCCGGTGCAGTTGTACGCGTTGTTGTACATTCCGGGCAAAGCCGAACGCGGCATGTTCTCTTCCAGAAAAGAAGATGGATTGAAGTTATACACGCGCAATATTTTGATCGATGAATATAACAAAGACCTGCTGCCCGAATATTTGCGCTTCGTGCAGGGCGTGGTCGATTCGGAAGATCTGCCGTTGAATGTTTCGCGAGAAACTGTTCAGTCAAGTGGATTGATGCCGAAGCTGAAAAAGGTACTTACAAATCAGGTCATTCGAGAGTTGGAAAATATCGCGAAGAACAATACCGAAAAATATAACGCCTTCTGGCAGGAGTTCGGTTTGTATTTGAAACAGGGCATCGCCGCCAACCCGATGGAGACGGATACCATTAATCCGCTGCTGCGCTTCAAGACGAATTTGAATCCCGAAGCGTGGTCATCACTTGAAGATTATGTTTCACGTCTCAAGGAAGGCCAAACGGAAATCTTCTATATCATTGGTGAAGATCCGAAGTCTGTGCTGCGCAGTCCGCATTTGGAATATTTCCATTCACAAGGCACCGAAGTGCTGCTGCTGACCGATCCGCTGGATTCGTTTATGCTGATGGGTTTGCGCAAATATAAAGAGTTTGAATTAAAGAATGTAGCGCAGGCCGATGTGGATACAAGCAAGAAATCACAAGACGAGCCCGAAGCCGAAAAGATCGCCGATGAAGATTTCAACACACTGATCGAACGCTTCAAAGAAGTGCTCGGTGAAAATGTGGCCGATGTGCGCGCCAGCACCCGCCTTTCGCAATCGGTGTCACGTCTCACTGACCCTGACGGAACGATGAACCCTGAGTTGCAGCGGGTGTATAAATATCTCGGCAAGGAATATGAAATTCCCAAGAAGGTCCTGGAGTTGAACCCGTCACATCCGATGTTGAAGAAACTGCTCAAACTTGAATCCGGCTCCGAGCTGCAAAACGTGATCATCGAGCAGATATTCGATAGCGCGCTGCTGGTCGAAGGCCTACACCCCGACCCATCGAGCATCGCCGCGCGCGTACAACAGATCATGGAAGCGGCGCTCGCCAATCAGTGATTTACATGACATGCAAATGGAGTCGTCCGCTTTTGCGGGCGGCTCCATTTTTTATATGGAAAATCCACCTGATAAACAGAGATGAACAGAGATAAATAATGATTTAATATATCCGTTTATCTCTGATTAAAAACAGGTAGAGGAAACATTAACATGGATATTCAAAACGCATACAACGAATGGTCTGGAATCTACGACTCGAATACAAATCTGACCCGTGATCTCGATCAGGATATAACCCGCAGCCTGCTCGCCAACCTGCAAGTGGACTCTACCCTGGAGCTGGGATGCGGCACCGGCAAGAATACGGTCTTCCTTGCGCAGATCAGCGGGCAAGTCCATGCGCTGGATTTTTCATCAGGCATGATCGAGAAGGCCAAAGAAAAAGTGCAGACTGATAACGTCAAGTTCTCCGTTGCAGACCTGACTCAGCGCTGGCCTTGTGACGATCAATCTTATGATCTTATTTCCTGTAATCTGGTGCTTGAGCATATTCAACAACTCCCCCACATTTTCTCTGAGGCGGCGCGTGTACTCAAAGTAAAAGGCATCTTTCTGATCAATGAACTGCATCCGTTTAAGCAATACAAGGGAACCAAAGCCAAATTTGAACGGGGCGAGGAAATTATCGAAGTGGATGCCTTTGTGCATCACATCTCAGATTTCACCAATGCCGCATCAAACAGTGGATTAAAACTGCTGAAGTTAAATGAATACTGGCATGCGGATGATGAGAACAAACCGCCGCGCATTGTGTCGTTTCTTTTCGAGAAGTAAACTCCCCATCGATGGAGATCAAAAATCTTACAGCATTGTAATTGACTCACACCCGCTTATACTGTACACTGTAATTACTCCGATGGGGAGTAGCCGCCCAACTTTTTTGGGACGAGCAGTCGTCATGACGGAAAGAAATTTCCCGGCTGCCTGATTGAAAACGCAAGACCATCGCTTTCTATAGCGCTGGTCTTTTTTTATTTTCTAAATGGAGGCATTGTGAAAACCCAGTTTGTGTTCTTTTTGCTCGATCTTCTGCTGGTTTCGGCGTATCTTTTGGCGTTGATCCAACAACATATTTCCAGGACCTTCGCCAAAGTTGGAAATCGTTGACCATTCCATGAAAACGAAAACACGCGGCGAAGCGGAGGCAGAGATCACCCAGGCGGTTGTCAAGTTCGAGAAGGAATATCTCGGGCATGGGCCGCTCGATGCCCGGACCTTCTTTGTCAACGATATGGTGTTGATCCGTTTGCGCGGTGTACTCACGGCAGGCGATCGTAAACTGGCTGAAACCCGCGAAGGACAGGCCTTGCTTAAAGAAACGCGCCGCCATCTGTTTGAATCGTCCATTCCTATATTCGAGGAAATGATCGTACAGGTCATCGGCTGCAAGTTGATCAGTCTGCACACAGATCTAAGTTCCAAGACAGGCGAGCGTATTATTGTTATAACCACCGACAAGAATCTGGAATCACTTTACCGGTAAACAATTTAATCCGGAAGACAAGGCGAAGCGCAGGCTTTTTCACAAGGCAGGCGAGTCGCAAAGTAGGCCGGCATTTCTCCCGCAGCATGGGAGGAGTGCCGGTATTTTTAATCTACGAAAAGGAGATTCCCATGTCCACTCACTCGACACACCCTGTTCTTCGAAGGTTCTGGAAGCCCGTTGCCATCACCGGCGCAGGCGGTACGGCAGTTGCCATCTGGTTCGAGGAAATTTTGATATTCGGCCAGGACATCCTTGCATTGATCTTTCTGCCTATTATGGCAGGCGTGATCTATTTGCTGGATATTTTCATTTTCAAATCCCGCCTGCCACGGCGTGAAGATATGGAAACCCCAATTGATAAAGGAGCAAAAAAATAATCTTATGCAAACGAAACTCTGGCACACCCAAACCATTGATGAAGCTTTTACACAACTTAACAGCCAACCGATTGGGTTGAGCGCTGCCGAAGCGGAGACGCGGCTGCAGGAATACGGCCTGAACGAATTGGTAGCCGCACACCGTGTTTCGCCGTGGGAAATTTTACTGGAACAGTTCAAGAATGTACTTATCCTGATCCTGCTTGGTGCAACAGCGATCTCGCTTTTCCTTGGGCATGGCGTGGAATCCATTGTCATTGCTGTCATCGTGTTGTTTGCGGTGTGATTGGGATTTGTGCAGGAATACCGCGCCGAGCGTGCGATTGAAGCGCTGCGCCAGATGGCGGCTCCCACAGCTACTGTTTTGCGCAACGGTCTGGAGATAAAGATCCCGGCGAAGGAACTGGTACCGGGCGATGTGATCATTCTGCATACGGGTGACCGTGTTCCGGCGGATGCGCGCCTGCTGGAGTCGATCAACTTGCAGGTGGAGGAAGCGGCGCTCACAGGTGAGTCGGTGCCTGTGGAAAAGCATGTCCGCGCGCTGGGAGATGAAGACCTATCCGTAGGCGACCGCAAGAATATGGTCTATGCCGGAACAGCGGTCACATACGGGCGCGGACTGGCTTTGGTGGCTGCGACCGCCATGCAGACCGAGTTCGGCAAGATCGCGCAATTGCTGCAAACTGTTGAAACCGGTAAAACTCCGCTGCAACAAAATTTGGACAAAGTGGGCTCGGTGTTGGCGCGTGCGGCTTTGGTGGTCGTGGCGATCATCGTTGCGGTGGGATTATTCCGCGGGCAGCCGTTCATTGAAATGCTGATCTTTGGCATTGCGCTGGCGGTGGCAGTTGTGCCGGAAGCCTTGCCCGCTGTGGTGACGATTTCACTGGCGATCGGTGTGCAGAAGATGGTGAAGCGCAACGCTCTTATCCGACGACTGCCCGCTGTTGAGACGCTTGGCAGCACCTCTGTCATTTGCTCGGACAAAACCGGCACATTGACCAAAGATGAGATGACCGTGCGCCGGATCTTTTCGGGCGGACAGATGTTCAAGGTTTCGGGAGCGGGATATGCCCCGGAGGGAGTCTTCTCCGTCGATGGCGGAACAGCTGTCCCCCCGACTGAGGCGCTTAATCTGATGTTGACCGCCGCCACTCTCGCGTCTGATACTCATCTTATTAATGGGGAAAATGATTCGGGAAATTTTTGGGATATTAAAGGCGATCCGACCGAAGGAGCTTTGATCGTGGCTGCGGCAAAAGCCGGGCTGCAAAAGGAAGCGCTTGACGCCGATTTTCCACGGGTACATGAAATCCCATTCACATCTGAGACAAAACGCATGACCACGCTGCACACTGTCAACGATGGATTGACGGCCTATGCCAAAGGCGCGCCGGAAGTGATCATTGACAGTTGTGATTTTGTGTTGACCGACAACGGAGTTGGTCCGCTGGATGCCGAAGGGAAAACACATATCCTGGAACAGGCCGAGGTAATGGCTGGCGAGGCGCTGCGTGTTTTGGCGATCTCCACAAAGACAAATACCTCGCTTGAACATTCGGAAACCAGCATGACCTTTTTAGGGTTGGCAGGCATGATCGATCCGCCGCGGCTTGAAGCAAAGGCTGCGATTGCGTTATGCACAGACGCGGGAATCCGCCCGGTGATGATCACTGGTGACCATCCTGTAACGGCGCAGGCTGTAGCGCGTGAGTTGGGACTGCTGTATAACGGCGGACGTGTGGTGACTGGCGCGGAACTGGAGGATATGTCTGATGAGCAGTTCCAGCGCGAGGTGGAGAATATCAGTGTATACGCGCGGGTGTCGCCAGCGCATAAATTGCGGGTTGTGACTGCCTGGCAGGAGCGTGGACATATTGTGGCGATGACGGGTGACGGCGTGAACGATGCGCCGGCGCTCAAGAAAGCGGATATCGGCATTGCGATGGGAATCACCGGCACGGATGTGACGAAGGAAGCCGCCGCCATGACGTTGACCGATGATAACTTCGCTTCGATCGTGGCCGCAGTGGAAGAGGGACGCGGTGTATTTGGCAACATCAAAAAATATTTGATGTATCTGATCTCTTCGAACATCGGGGAGATCGGGTTGATGGCCGGGTCGGCGTTGATGGGACTGCCCCTGCCTTTGACTGCGGTTCAAATTTTGTACGTCAACCTGGCTACGGATGGGTTGCCCGCTCTGGCGCTTTCGGTAGACCCGCCTGAAAAAGATTTGATGAAGCGCAAGCCACGCGATCCGCGCACGGGGATTTTCACACGCCCCGTGGTGACCTTGATGGTCTTGGGCGGACTGTGGTCAACGATGATCAATCTGGGGCTGTTTACCTGGGCGCTAAACTCAGGCCGCGGACAGGAAGAAGCGATGACGATGACCTTTGTGTCGCTGGTGCTGATCCAATTCTTCAAGGCTTATAACTTCCGTTCAGACCGTCATTCGGTGTTGAACAAGCCGTTCGAGAACAGATGGTTGAATCTGGCGGTGGGTTGGGAAATGGTGCTGCTGGTGTTAATTATTTACGTTCCGTTCTTACACGAAGCCTTCAGCACCTACGCTTTACCGCTGATGGATTGGTTGATCGTCATTGTTTTATCTGTGACGATCGTGCCGGTATTGGAAATTGCAAAGTGGTTTGAACGAAGGGGCTGGTTTGGAGTAGTGGACTAAACACGATGAAATAAAAACACACCTCGAAAAAATAATTTCGAGGTGTGTTTTTTTATAGAAAAGCTGAACGCAGATGAACGTTAGACAGTATTACTTCGCTGCTTCCAACATTCTGAATATCATTGGGCTGAGGTAGGGGATGAGCCAGATGAACCAGACAGCAATGCTGAACCTGTGAAAGTTGGCGATCATCTTTTCGTTTTTTCGCACAAGCACAAAGGTCGCCCAGATCGCGTGGACAAACATCAGCACAATGGCGAGCACGCCTGAAAATCCATGAACATCGTAGCTCATACCGCCTACGAAATCGAACATGAGGCCGGTGCCCCAGGTGTCGCAGATCAATCCAAACCAAAAGAAGACGGTGTGCCAGGCTTTAAGCCTGCCTTGAATTCGTTCGCTCCACACGCCAATTGAATAGAAGATCAGGGCTAAATTGATAACGATCACAGCAGTGGAATTCATTAGGGGTTCCCTCCAAAAGGTTTCAGAACATTTCCATCTTGAATATGATGCAGATCAAAACAGACAGTCAGCCTGCTTTTGGAAAATACGATCACTCAATTTTTCCGGCGAAGCGGGTATCTGCGATTAGGCCGATCAACAGCCCGAGGAAAGTGAAAAAAAATTTGAAGGCCAATATTCGGGACGAGAAATCCCAGGGCTTTTGCCAGACCCATAGTTGATCAGCATCTGTCAGCGCGAGTGAGACCACCCAGGGAGTGCCCGCAGACTTGGATGTGCTGCCCGGTGTATTTTCAGCGAACACAGTGGACGTGAGACAGGTCTTGATCTTGCGAAACAACGGGTAGACAAAGTAATCGTTCAGACATTGACCCTCACCTGCCGTAGTGGTGTCGCTTGGGCGACGGCGGGAACCTCATCCACCTGTTCCCAGCAGGGATCAGTCCCCAGGCATGGGTAGAGGATATGATACGTGTTCTTATCCGCGGCCATGACCCAGAACTCATTGCCATACGGCTGCATGCCAAGCACCTGTTCCACAGGTTGGGGAAAATAATCCACGGGCTTCCAAAAGCTGTTTCCGCCCATGAACCAGAAATTACTCAACAGAAAACCGGCCAGTGAGCCAAAAATAATATAGCTTAAAAGTATAAAAAGTCTTTTCTTTGAATTCATACCATTCCAAAACCCCTTGGCCCGCGCTTGCCTTGATCGTGCTGATTTTATAGTTAACAGGCTGTCATTTACCAGCCCGACGACAAGTATTTTATCCTAAAGCCTCCTCTCCCGCTTGATATAGGATGGCCTAGGATGCGATAGGATCGGTTATAGGACCGATAAAGGAGGACTATAGGGAAAAACGCGAATGCAGCTTTTACAGATTTGGGGCGAATTTTACCTGGACCCACTTCCCGCAAAGCGAAGCTCGCCTAAGACTCCTTCCATGGCTATTCCAAGGTCAGAAAACCTTTAACGATTTCCGAAAAGGCAAATATACGAATAATTTTTGGAAATTCGGCGCTTTTCCAAGCACGTCATAAAAGTTAATGCTCGTCAATCTACGTGAGAAAGCCATGACTCTTTCAAAATTCCACCTGCCAATTCCAAAAGCAGGACAGACTTTAAAACAAAAACCGCACGCTTATCACCTGCGTTTTTTATAGCTCTTCTAATGCTTCCCTCTTCTACCGCCTGAAAAACCCAGGATGACAAACACGACCGCCACTCCAAGCAGGAAACCAAGATTGTAAAGCGGCCCGGTATTGAAGACATCGTACATCTGTATTTCGGGACTAAAAAACGAGATGAACAGAGTCACAGGGGAAATGATCCCATGCCAGAGTCCGGTAAGAAGACCGGAGACAACCCGGCCTTCCGCCGGCTTATTAAGCTCAGGGTTGGGACCCGGGAGAGTAAACTCTATCTGAGTATCAGATTTACCAAGTTCCGCACTCGAATCCTTCGAGCCGGTGGTACAAGCTGTCAGCGTAACAAGTAGTAGTGCAAATATAATAAAAACATTTTTTTTCTTCATCTTCTTTACCTCTTTAAGCCGTTCCATTCCAAAAGCGGACTACTCTATAGCCGACAGATTCCAGATAGCGGGTGCGTTCTGCATCGTATTGCTGTTGCTGTGGTTCAAGGTGGTGACTGCCATCCAGTTCGATGATGAGTTTCTTTTTGATGGAGACGAAGTCAACAATATAATTGCCGATGGCGTGCTGTCTGCGAAAATTTATGCCGTTTAGTTGATCGCCGCGTAAATATGACCAGAGCTTTTTCTCTGCGGGAGTGAGTTCTTTGCAGTTCAATTGCGAACTATTCTGTCCCATTTGGGGGAAGTGCCCGCAGGGCGGAGGGGGCCACAAATTCTTAACCTACTCTAATCGAATGACGCAATTTATGCTTTAGAATGTCTTTACTCCGATGGGGAGTAGCGCCCGAATTTTTCGGGAAGAACAGCCGTCAAGACGGAAAGAGATTTCCCGGCTGTTTGAAAGAAAACGCAAGACCATCGCCTTCCTGGCGGTGGTCTTTTTTTATTTTTAAAGGAGAAAAAATGCCAGAACGAACTTCACAGGTTGTCCGTATGGGACAGTTGAAAGGGGCAAAAATAAAGATCAAGGAAGTTAAGAATGACGGCTTGCATGAATACGTTGCCATCGTTAACCGCGGAACGGTGACTCAGCCAATGTCTGGCTGGGTACTCGCCAGCCTGCGTGGACAGGCGTTTTATCCATTTGCAGACGATCTGATATTGGAGCCTGAGATGATCGTAAAAATTCAGAGCGGACAGTTGGAGCCGAAAGCAGCACAGGCAGAACAGGGCGCTTTGAAAAAATTATTGTGGACCATCGGTCAGGTTTGGAATAACCACAGCGATACTGCAATTTTGTTTGACGCAAACGGTGTGGAAGTTGACCGGCTTTCCTATCCGTACGAGCGTGTGATGGGAAGCAGTGCCAACCGTCGAAAAATTTTGATCGCGGGTGATGGCGGATTTGAAATTGTCAACGATTCGATGTCCCGCTCCAAAAAGGTAACGCGGAAATAAAACAGCGCGTGGACAAAAGCATTTAGAACAGGAGATCACTCAAATTGGACTTTCTAGAAGAGTTGTTTGAAATTGGCAAGCGCAAATATCAAAAAAGCGGCGGGGTCTTTCATGACAAAGACCATAAAGATGACGACCACGATGACGACGATGATGACAAGCGCCGTCAATATCCAATCAGGTCGTATCCCCAGCCACCTGCCTATCGCCCGCAGGTGACTTCAAACCCTGTGGTGTTTTTATCGAATATCGTTTGCCGCAGGTGTTCCACGCAGACTGTTCAGGGCGCAAAGTTTTGTCATAGCTGCGGAACAACCATCGAGCGGATTCTGAAGTGTGACAGTTGCGGTTCGAAATTGCCCCTCAATGAATCGCTCTGCACTCAATGTGGATATGGAAATTAATTAACGTCAATAATGGACAAGGAATACCCACCGCAGCCCGCAGGGTAATAAGACGCAGAGTTCACACACCTGCCCTGGCGGGCGGTGCCAGGGAGATTTAAGAGAGGTTTTCTCGGCGCTCTCTGCGACTCTGCGGTTAGAAATAAAGGAGTTTACAAATGGCAGCACAAAAGAAAAAACGCAAACGTGACATTGAGAAGAACTACCCCGTAAAACAGTTTGTCAAAAAACTGCGGCGTCTAGCGGACTGTATCGAGCAGGGACAGAAGTTTCAGATCCAAGTGGCAGGCGAGCGGATTTCCATCCCCGCTGCTGCGATCATCAACATTGAACATGAGCGCCTCCTCGGAAGAAATTGAGTTCCAGCTTACGTGGCCGCTTGAAAAAGAAGGTAAAAAAGTAAGTTATATAGGAAAATAAGTTAATTGAGTCTGGTGCAAAACTCAGCCCCCACCCGTCCCCCCAAATGGGACAAGCTATATATGGTTAATATAAAAAGCTTTTCTGTCCCATTTGGGGGAGGTTCCCGCTAGGGCGGAGGGGGCCTCTCCGGCCATTCCTGCTGCTTGTCCTATCTCCACATTCCTCAACATACATAACGCCTAATTTATTTTTACTAAACACACAAAGAAATCATATAGATCTAAGTGCTAAATTAATTTATATTTTCTTTTAGAAAAACCCTTAACGATTCTGGCATTTTTGTTCTCGGTCCCAAAATTTCAATCGCATTTTCTTCGCCAATTTGTGTTCTCATTTTTAAGCTTTCACCTTTAGAGAGTTGCTTACGAATAACTTCATAAAGCTGATTGATAAATTTTACAAAAAACCATAACTCAAATTTACCACGAGTATATTGTTTAGGTTCGCTTGACGAAATCTCCTTATATAAAGCCTTTATATCTTTCTTGAAGCTACTCGGTGTAGAAGCTGAGCACACCTTTTCTATATATGCCTGTAATTTGTCTTTTTCAACCCCTTCAAAACACATCTGATTGTTAGTAGAACCTATTTTGACATGTTAATATTTTGCAAAACGGGTCTTCCCCCATTCCGTTTTAACGTAAATAATCCAAGACGACAAAAAAAGAGACCAATCGTAAAATCTCACCAACTCTTGCTGGAATTGCTTTTCAACTTTCGCATAAGGGAATGTTACATTTGTAAAATTGAATATCTCCTCCCAAACGCGCAAAAGCATCTCATTAGACACAATGTAATTCTCTATTGAATAATAGTCTGTTACATGGATTTTAGGAGATGCAGGAAATGTTTCTCCTAAATAATTTGAAAAATCTTTGTCAACAAAGAATATAACTATTATATTGTCTCTTCCAGATTCCACTACCTTTTCGTAAGTCTTATATACTTCTTCTTTATTTCCACACTTGTATGCTTTAAGATGTTTACCCTCTTTAATATACTGTGCTATAAAACCTTTGTAAAAAGAGAAATCATCATGCCCTTCAAAAAACGCATGGACGTCTTCAGGATAGTCAGGAAAGTTTTTAATGAATTCTTGAAACGCAGTCGCCGCACTTTCTCTTGAGTATCTTAATTCATCGACGAATGACATTGCGATTCTCCACAAACTCTTCGAGCGAATGTGTATACCTGTCAAGTTCGTTTTCAAATATAAAAGGCGAATGCGTCACTGCAATCAAACCTGTACACTTACCTGAGTTCAATATGTCAGGCAAAAATCGACGTTGCCAAGGAACCGACAATGACAATTCTGGTTCATCCATAACAACAAAAAACCATTTTGCCCAGAGAAATATATGTGAGAGAAAAGCGATACTATTTGCTTTTCTCCTGACGAAAGCATTTTCATTTCTATTTCTTGCACTAGATTCTTTGATGAACTTTGTTGTATTTGTATTCGATATTCAAGATCATCATAAATCATCGTTTTGTTAGATACAGATAAATATTGATTGCATAGCTCAACAAAATCTCTGATATCTTTTTCGACACTGTGTTGCGCCTGGTATAAATTGATAAGAAGTGTAGAAAAATGCACCGCCACTTTGTCGTCATCTGTAATTTCCCCACTCTTTTTTATTTTAGCAATAATAGCACGCAGCTTTTTCTTTACATTCTCTGTAAGAATATCCTTGGGTATACGCCGCAAAATAGCGTCAATAGTAGGACGCTCGTCAGGTGGGGCTGAACTATCTAAAACTGTTTCTTCAATCTGCTTAAGAGAGGAAAGCAAATCGGTTGACTTAAAAGCACCTTCTATAACATCGTTTAGATAACTACCTGCTAATGCACTAAACCCATTACGGACATTATCTTTTACTTGTACCATACGATCTTGAATAGACTTTTCGACATCAGCCATGCCAAACTCAACAAGCTCTGTATAACCTGTGCGTTTTATTCGACGTGATAACCGATCCTTAATTCTTTCAGTCATCTCTGTACCTATTTCCGGGAAAATAGACTGCAAATCTTGTTCAATTCTTCTATACGTTGGAAGGTATAAAATTTGAGCTTCAAAAGCTTTTGCTATTATTTCATCTATCTTGTGAATCTTTTCCGACTGAGAATCTGAATATTGAATAGACTCCATTAATAGCGAGTAAGGAATTCCCATCTCTCTCGCAGTCAATATGGCTTTTTCTTTATTATTTATTAGCTCATCAACCGAAACATCCTTCAATAAAATATCAATATCTCTTCGCATTCGAGGAGAAAATCTTCGAAACACTGTAGGGTCTATTCTAGCAATATCCTCTCGTTCAACAACTATTTCCTCGCCATCCAACGTTACAATAATTTTTTTGAAATCAAAACCTGTCATTCGGTGCCACTGGCGAGTAATAAAGAAGTAAATAAAATTGGCAACAGTACTTTTCCCAGTACCGTTTTCTCCAACAATAACCAACTTATTATCTTTAATTTTGACGTTGATGTTTTTGGAGTTATGAAGTGCTTCGATTTTAAAATTAGTTATTATTCCGCTCATTTGGTCTCCAAGTGTTTTAGCTGAAGGAATATTGATTGCTATTTACAATTGTAATCTAAACCAGTTTTGTAAATCCCCCCTAAAACCCTTCCGCCCTCGCTTCGCGGGGCACCTCCCCCAAATGGGACAGAAAACTTCTCATGTTAACCATGTGTAACATGTCCCATTTGGGGGAGGCTGGGAGGGGGTTAAAATCCCTGCGCCACGTACTCACCCCACACACCTCTCAGCGTATTGCAGATCTCACCGAGCGTGATGTCATTCTCCACACATTCAATGAACAACGGCATCAAATTGTCAGTGCCTTTGGCCGCGTCCACCAACTTCCCTAATAACTCATCAACTCGTTCCTTATTTCTCGTCTCTCGTAACTTCCTCAACTTCTCACGCTGTCCCAACTCAATCGACGGGTCAACCTGCAAACGTTCCAATGTAAGAACTTCATCCACGTTGAATTGATTGACGCCCACCACGACCTGCTCTTTGCGTTCGATCTCCTGCTGCGCGGCGTAGGCGGCGTTTTGAATTTCGTTTTGCATAAATCCGCGCTCAATGGATTGCAGCGCGCCGCCCATCTCGTCGATCTTGGCGATGTAATCGAGCGCGCCTTTTTCGATCTCGTCGGTCAGATGTTCGATCAGATACGAACCCGCCAGCGGATCAATTGAGTCCGCCACGCCTGATTCGTAGGCGATGATCTGCTGGGTACGCAGCGCCACACGCACCGATTTCTCGGTCGGCAGCCAGAGGGCTTCGTCCATGCTGTGGCGCGCCGCGCGGAACTTGGCCACTTCTTCCAAGCAGGTTGTTGTGCGCGTTGAAGAAGAACGAGAGCTGCCCCGCAAAATCGTCCATGTTCAAACCCGCCGCGAGAGCCGCCTCTACATACGCGATACCATCCGCCAGCGTGAAGGCCACTTCCTGCACAGCGGTCGAGCCTGCTTCGCGGATGTGATAGCCCGAGATCGAGATCGTGTTCCAATACGGAACTTCTTTTGCACAGAATGAAAAGATATCGGTGATGAGTCGCATCGAAGGCGCAGGCGGGAAAATATATGTTCCGCGCGCCACGTACTCTTTGAGAATATCGTTCTGGATCGTACCGCGCAGTTGGCGCATGTCCGCACCCTGACGCTTCGCCACCGCAATATACATCGCCAGCAAAACACCTGCGGGCGCATTGATCGTCATGGATGTTGAAACTTTATCAAGCGGAATTTGATCGTACAACTGCATCATGTCGTGGATGGAAGAAATGGACACGCCCACCTTCCCGACCTCTCCCTGCGCGATCGGATCATCCGCATCATACCCAATTTGAGTTGGGAGGTCGAAAGCGACACTCAGCCCCGTTTGGCCTTGCGCTAACAAATAGCGATAACGCTTATTGGATTCCTCCGCCGTCGAAAACCCCGCATACTGACGCATCGTCCAAAAACGCGAACGATACATCGTCGGCTGCACCCCGCGCGTATATGGATACTCCCCGGGGAAACCTAATTTATCAAGATAAGCATCTTGCATGCTGACATCGTGCCCGTAGGGTAGCGGAGGGACAGCGCTCTCCTGTCCCGTAGTCGAAGCACCCGAAGCCGAAGCGCCCGTATCGAAACCAGGCAATGCCAGTCGCGGCACCTCAAGTCCCGACGAATATTCAAAACGTTCCTTGCGCTCCTTGAATTTCTCCAAAGACTTCTTAAGCGCATTTTCTTTCCATTTGTTGTATTGATCATTGAGAGTCATTGTTTTGTGCCTCTATAGTCATAGATTTTTGGACGCTGATGAACGCAGAAAACGCAGATTTTATTTTTTGGTTCAACAAGATCAGCATTCCACTTCGCGCTTGTTTTTTAAATCAGCGGAAATCAGCGTTCATCTGCGTCCCGATTATCTTTTGTTTTGTTATGCTCAATCTGTTTTTATATTGATGGTTGATTGTCGTCTTTAATACCTTATGCGAAAAAAAATTGGACGCTGATGAACGCAGAAAACGCAGATTTTTCTTTTTGTTCAGTGCAATCAGCGTTCATCTGCGTCCTGATTGTCTTTTGTTTTGTTCCGGGCAGATGCCAGCTCATTTGCTGCACTGGTTTGAAAGATCGTATCCAAAAGCTTTTTCTTTTTATCAGCGCAATCAGCGTTCATCTGCGTCCTGATTGTCTTTTGTTTTGTTCCGGGCAGATCCAGCTCATTTGCTGCACTGGTTTTTAAAGATCGTATCCAAAAGCTTTTTTCTTTTTATCAGCGCAATCAGCGTTCATCTGCGTCCTGATTGTCTTTTGTTTTGTTCTGGGCAACCAACCACTCTTTGCGCGCATTGTCGAAAGACCGTCTTTTTGTTTCGGGTTTCGGTCCAAAATTAAGTAACAAACCGACTTCGTAAGAGGTTGCTTTTAGATAGTTCAAGAGTTGTGCTTCGTGCTCGTCAATCAAACTCTTTACAGCTTTTATTTCCAAGATCACCAAATCATTGACAACCAAATCCGCATAATACTCCCCAATCTGTTCACCTGCATAATACACCTTGATCGGGAATTCCTTTTTTGTAAACATTCTCAAGAAAGCCATAACCCAACGCAGAATACACTGCATAAAAAGCACCAATGATCTGTTCTGTTAATTCTGAGTGTTTATAAAGTCCTGAACTGTATATAGGCTTCTTATCCACAAATTCCTCCAAATCAATAAATCAGCGACCCGCTTCGCGTCCATCCTCTTGATCCTTCGTGGTTAATTGAATTTGCATCAAGTATAAAGCCAATACTCCGCCTTCGGAATTGGACAAATACAGGAAGATTAATAGACGAAAGTCACATGTCTTAATGAGACAAGAATGCTAAACTT
This sequence comes from Candidatus Villigracilis proximus, assembly GCF_016717045.1. Classification (NCBI taxonomy): domain Bacteria; kingdom Bacillati; phylum Chloroflexota; class Anaerolineae; order Anaerolineales; family Candidatus Villigracilaceae; genus Candidatus Villigracilis; species Candidatus Villigracilis proximus. The sequence goes on from NZ_JADJUO010000021.1 coordinate 35,713, forward strand.
TCTTCATATCATAAAGGAGTCTCATCAATATGGGCAATAAAACCTTATTGTATATCGGAGCGGGGATATTACTTCTGATCGGCATTTGTCTCTTTGGATACGGCATCTTAAGCGTTATCGGTTCCACCGCCTCACCGGATAAAGCATCGTGGCTTGGTTTCGGCATTGTCTTTGCGTTGGTCGGCGCGGTTTTCCTCGGGGCCGGGATTCTGCTCATCGTGCGGAATCAGGCCAGGGGCGGGGCAGGAAGCGGAGATAACGTCACATACAAGATCGATCTCCCATCCCAGACAAAGATCGAAGAAATGAAATGCCGCAGCTGCGGGGCAGTCTCAAAGCGGACAATGTAAAAATGATCGCAGGCGCGCCCACCGTGGAATGTCCATTTTGCGGCACCACCTATCAAGTTAACTGAAGAACCCCGGTGGTAAACGCGTTCAGTATTGGAGGTTGTATGAAAAAATTTTCTGATCGCATTCGTGATCTTGCTAACGGTGGGGACCACAGTAAATGTTTCTGCGCAAGACCTGCCCTATCTGTTTCGTGTGAACAAGGAAACTGTCAACGTCTACTGGAATTCAGATGGCACACAAAGTCTCGACTACACATGGTCATTCACCAATCAGGCAAACTCGCATCCAATCGACTTTGTAGATGTGGGCATGCCCAACTATAACTTTCAAGAAAATACGATCAAAGCTGATGTAGATGGCGTGCCTGTTTCAATTTCAACCAGTGACTATCAGGGAAACGGCTCCGGCTTTGCAATCGTAATGGGAAATAAAACCATCCCGGCAGGCGGCACGGGCACAGTCCATGTCTATGTCGGCACGATCACAAATGTGCTCTACCCCGATGACGAAGATGAAACTTACACCAGCGCCACCTTTGCACCAAGCTGGTTCGGCTCGCAATATGTGGAAGGCACCACCGATTTCACCATGACCTTTCATCTGCCGCCGAACATGAAAGAAGAAGAACCCCGCTGGCATGCAGCGCCCAACGGATTCCCATCCGAACCGCAATCGGTCTACGATGCAGAGAACCGCGTCACCTACACCTGGTATGCCCCGGCCGCCAGCGCATCAGATTACTACTTATTCGGCTCCTCCTTTCCGCGCAGCTATGTCCCCGCCGATAGTATTTATGTTGTTCCTCCCAAGCCTTTGATCAGTGAAGATACGATCTTTACTTTACTCTGCGGTGGTTTCTTCGCTTTTATATTCATCGTCATTCCCGCCATCACTGCCATTGCAGGACGGCGGCGCAAAATGCAATACATGCCGCCCAGAGTCGCCATCGAAGGTCACGGCATCAAGCGCGGATTAACCGCCGTCGAAACCGCCATCTTAATGGAACAACCGCTTGATAAGGTCATGACCATGATCCTCTTTGGCACGCTCAAGAAGAACGCCGCCGAAGTGGTCACCCGCGATCCGCTGGAGATCAAATCTGCATCTCCAATTCCCGATGGTCTGCATGAATATGAATTGGGCTTTCTGAGAGCCTTCAACGAAACCGACAAAAAAACACGTCAGGGCATGTTACAGCAAATGATGGTTGCGCTCGTTAAGCAAGTCTCCGAAAAAATGAAGGGCTTCAGCCGCAAGGAAACCCTCGACTATTACAAAGCCATCATGGAAAAAGCCTGGGCACAGATCGAAGCCGCCGACACTCCCGAAGTCAAAAGCCAGAAACTGGATGAAACTCTCGAGTGGACCATGCTCGACAAAGATTACGATGACCGCACGCGCCGCATCGGTCCCGTATTTGCCCCGCTCTGGTGGGGACGTTACAACCCGACTTACGCCCCGCGTCCCACCCAAACTGCCAGCGGACTCCCAACCGCCAAGCCGAGTCAGCCCTCGGGCAGTGGCCGCTCCGCGTTACCCGGCGCCGACTTCGCCGCACAGATGGTCACCGGCGTACAGACCTTCTCGCAAAAAGTCGTTGGCAACGTCAACACCTTCACTGAAAGAGTCACCGGCGCAACCAACCCGCCCCCCAAACCCACCTCAAGCGGACGAAGCGGCGGGCGCGGCAGCGGCGGCGGACGTTCCTGTGCCTGCGCTTGTGCCTGTGCGGGCTGCGCCTGTGCCTGTGCCGGCGGCGGAAGATAGACCGGAATCCAACGTCCCCAGACGTTGGGTTCAAGAACAGCATGGAAAACAATATCTTTACAAAAGCGCCTCACAACCCGCCGCATTTATTTTTGCCCAATACGCTTTACATGCTAACTGCCTCCACATATCAGCATCAATACATCATGCAAGCACCAGACCGCAAGCAGCAATGGATCGAAGCGTTTCTGAAATCGGCGGAGATATATAACTGGAAAATCATTGCATGGGTTGTCTTAAGCACACACTATCATGCAATTGTTCAGTCACCGGAAAATGCAAAAACGCTCTCAAAGTTTATTGGCAGTTATCATAAATATACGGCGCGTCTCTGGAACCAGGAAGATAAACAAAGCAGCCGAAAAGTCTGGTGGAACTATTGGGACACCTGTCTTCTCTCGGAATATGAATACTACAACAGACTGCGATATGTGTTTTGGAACCCTGTAAAACACGGGTTGGTAAACAACCCTGAAGATTATTTATTTAGCAGCTATAAAGATTTTCTTATGGAATGGCAAGTGGATTTTAACTTTACAAATTTAGATGAGGTAAACGATGTCCCTGAATTTTAATACGTTGAAAAACAGTATGCAAAATCTTCTATCTCTCGGAAAGCCGGCTCAAAGTCTGGCTCAAAGTCTGGGGACTTTGGACTCCGGGCGTCTTTATCATTATGTCCGCGAAAACGAACACGAGAAATCACGCATCCACTTAAGATTGGATGAAGACGGCACCGGCACATTGATCGTCAACGCCAACAGCATCATGCACTTAAATCCAACCGCCGCATTGATGGCATGGATGATCCTTGAAAGAAAGACTCAAGAGGAAAGTATTCAAATCCTTTCCAAAAAATATAACGCGCCCAAAGCACAGTTAAAAGATGATCTTTCAAGCTTCCTCTTTCAATTCGAAGAAATGATCCGCCCGGATGGTGCCTGCGCCATTCACGATCTCGACCTCGAAATGAACATGCCCTTCAGCGCCCGTCCATCCGCGCCCTACCGCATGGACCTGGCCGTCACCTATCGCTGCAACAACGACTGTGCGCATTGCTACAACGCCCGCGAAAGAAACTTCCCCGAGCTCACCACCAACCAGTGGAAAAAAATTCTCGATCAACTCTGGGACCTCGGTGTGCCGCACATCGTCTTCACCGGCGGAGAAGCCACGCTCAGAAACGATCTACCAGAGCTGATTCAACACGCAGAAAAGAATGGCCAGATCACAGGGCTGAATACGAACGCGCGCCGCCTGATCGATATGGATTACGTCAAGCAGCTGGTCGATGCCGGCCTCGACCATGTCCAGATCACCGTCGAATCCTGCGTGCCTGAAATTCACGATGAAATGATGCGGGCCAAAGGCGCCTTCAAACAAACCATCACCGGCCTCAACAACGTCCTCGCCACAAAACTTTATGTGATGACCAACACCACCATGCTGCGCACCAACATCCACACCATTCCCGCCACATTGGATTTTCTTGCCGACAACGGAGTCCCCACCATCGGGCTCAACGCCCTCATCCTCTCGGGTCAAGGCCTGACCGTTGTAACGGGCCTGCACGAAATTGAATTGCAGCCCATCCTCGACATTGCCACCCAAAAAACCGCCGCCCGTGGACAAAAGCTGATCTGGTACACACCCACCCAATATTGTCAGTTTGACCCCACCGCCCACAACCTCGGCGTAAAAGGCTGCACCGCCGCGCTGTACAGCATGTGCATTGAATCCAATGGAAATGTGCTGCCCTGCCAATCGTATTATCATCCGCTCGGCAACATGCTCACCGACTCGTGGGACTCGATCTGGAATCACAAACTATCCACGCAACTGCGTGAAAGACAGAACCTGCCCTTCAAATGTGAAACCTGTTCACTCGTAGCCGAATGCGGCGGCGGATGCCCATTACAATTCGAAAACCACCGCGAAGAATTCGGCGTCAACCTGCCAGTACTAGGCTAAGAGAACATTTAAGTAAACTGCTTTGAATTGACCCAAACTAGCCCAACACTAAGCGCCAGTGGGTTTGATTTCGCGTCCGAGAAAAATCCGGGCAATTTTCGAATTCGTGGCAAAGGTTTTGGCATTTTGAGTACATTAGCATGACATTCGACGTCTGACCTTCGACTTTCGACTTTTTTTCATCCTTCATCCTTTATAATTCATAATTCATCCCCGGAGCCCCATGCCCGAACACGAATGGATCAAAGAATTTCCCGCCGCCATCACCGTCTGTGACACAGAAGGCATCATCCTTGAAATGAACGACAAAGCCGCCAAAACTTTTGAAAAAGACGGCGGATATAAATTAGTCGGCTCGAACATGCTCGATTGTCATCCCGACCCCGCACGCGAAAAAGACCGAAAGGCTGCTGGCCGCACAAATCAAAAATGTATACACCATCGAAAAGAACGGAGTCAAAAAACTCATCTATCAATCTCCGTGGTATAAAGAGGGTACCTATGCCGGCTTCGTGGAACTCTCTCTAGAAATTCCACTAGGAATGCCGCACTTCATCCGCCCTGGTTAATATTTTCACTTTGCACTTCTTCACGCAAATCGTCTGCAATTCATCCTTCCCTCCTCACCCCCATGGAAATCTGCTACCTGCTCGCCTTCCCCGACTCAGACGACGGCACCGCCGCACCGCCCGAACAATTCAAAGGGATGGTTAAAGATGCGCCTTACTTCCAACCGACCGACATTGACCTGGTCACACTCGGCGAGGAAACCATCATAATTGAGGGCTATGCTGTCTCGGCTGTCCGTCAACGGTTCGATGACCGTGTACAAATGATCGAATGTCATTTTGATCTGGTTGACCCGTTTGCAAGCTCTGTTTTGAAAGATCGCACAAAAATACAAAGTGCCTTGCAAACCCGCTACATTCCTGAAAGCATCCGTCAAAGCGGATTATATGAAGAGTACAGCATTCTGCTCGTACAAAACGCAAAACCCACGCCCAATAAGTGGCTCGAAAAAAACGCGGTTGCCCTCGCCACCTTCATCCGCTCACAAAAAGACACCCTGGATACGGCAGAGATCGAAGAAATTCTCATGTCGCGCACGCACTACTCATCGAAGGAAGTAACCGTTGTCGATTGGGAAGGCGCGGTCATCATCGCCCCCAACGCCGATTACCAATCAGATATCGCCCTGCTCAAGATCGGCAACTATCAACTCATCCGCTACCGCATGCTCGATAAATCCATCGAAGACATGCTCGATAGGATCAGCGAAACTTTTTTCCAGAACAAAAAACGTCCACGGCCCACACGCGGCATGATTCGCCAGATCGCCGAACATAAACTCGAAATGATGCTCAGCTTCGAGCGTGCCGAACAAAATATGCTCCTGATCGGCGATTGGTACACAGCCGATCTATATGAAGCCATTCACGACCAGTTCTATTTAAAAGACTGGAAGGAAAACGTAAAAAGCAAACTTGACAGCCTTGAAAGCATCGTTCAAACCATCCGGGATAATTTTTCACTCTCACTCGAAAGCGTCTGGGCGCGGGTCGAAATGTTCGCCTGGATGCTCATGCTCATTGGCTACCTATACCTAACCTTTGTAGATCTCGGTCTGATAACAAGATAGGAGAATCACATGAACATCCTTAATCGCATCACTGATCGTTTTTCAAAAGTTCAACCACTGCCCGCCGGCACATATCACATACAAGCCACGGAAGATGAAAAACCCTATCGACTGCATCTGCGTCTCCGCGCCGATGGATCAGGTCTGCTCATCCTCAACGCCTCCACTGTTCTGCAGCTCAACCCCACCGCCGCCGAATATGCCTTTCACTTCATCAAAGGCACAAATCCCGAAGAAGCCGCGGCACAGGTTTCCAAACGCTATCGCGTGGATCAGAAAATCGCACTGGCGGATTTTTCCAACTTCACCGACCAGATCCACACCCTGATCTCCACGCCCGATCTGGACCCCGCATCTTTTCTTAACTTTGAGCGGGTCCAGCCTCATTCGGCAGATTCCACGCTGCGGCTGGATTGCGCCCTCACCTACCGCCTGCCCGAACACACCAGCGCCGAACACGCCCCTGTCAAAAGAGTGGAGCGTGAACTCAACACCGAAGAATGGCAAACCATCATGGATAAAGCCTGGCAGGCCGGCATTCCGCACATCATCTTCACCGGCGGCGAACCCACCCTGCGCGAAGACCTTCCGCAATTGATCGCCCACGCCGAAAAGAACGGTCAAGTCTGCGGCTTATCACAGACGGCATCAAATTGATCGATAGAGAATTATTTTGAGACCCTATTGCAAACCGGTCTCGATCACATCATGCTTATCCTGCAGTCCAACGAACCTGAATCATGGAAAGCCATAAAAACCATTGCCCCGCAGGATATCTTCCTGACCGTGCATTTCACGCTTACAAAAGAAAATTTAAACGAAGCCCAAAACATCCTGCAAAAAGTGGCTCACCTCGCTGTCGAAAATATATCTCTCAGCGCATCTGACAGTGACCTGCTTGATGAACTGCTTGAATTACAGGAAACCGCAAGCTCCCTGCGCCTCACCATCCGCTGGGATTTGCCAGTGCCCTACTCAGCTTCCAACCCCGTCGCCTACGAAACCCAGGATGACGAAGTCCCATCAGGCGCAGGCAAAACCTGGATGTATCTTGAACCCGATGGCGACGTACTCCCCGCTCAGGGTGAAGCAGATAAAATCATGGGGAATTTCTTAAAAGATGAATGGGAAACGATCGTAAATAAATGAAAAAACTTCCCATTATCGAATCTTATTGGGTTGAAGAAAACCGCTTTCTCGCAGGAGAATACCCCGGCAGTTATCATCCCGAAAGCATGCGTCGCCGCATGGACGCATTTCTTGAAGCGGGCGTCACCGCCTTTATTGACCTCACCCAGCCACACGAACTTGTTCCCTACGAAGGTCTCCTCAAGGAACAGGCGAAAATCCATGAGATCGAAACTTCCTACCATCGCTTTGCCATTCGCGACCACGGCACTCCATCCTCTGAAATGATGACTTCCATTCTCAATACAATAGATGAAACCATCAATAATGGCGGTTGTATCTATATTCACTGCTGGGGCGGTGTGGGGCGCACAGGCACTGTGGTCGGCTGTTACCTTGTGCGGCATGGCAGTACAAACGAGCAGGCGCTGGAAATGGTCAACAAATTATATAAAACCAGACCCGATAATCCTTATCTCTCACGTTCACCTGAAACCGAAGGACAAATTCAATTTATTCTAAACTGGTGGGAAGAGCCTCAAAATAATAAAAAGTTTTGTGAGGGATAAATCCGCTGGAACCTTACAAAATTAGTGTATTTGAAACCCTATTTGTTATATGTTATCCTTGCTGTCAATCCTAAAAGGGGATAAAAAAATGAAACTAAGAGTGAATCAATCCATTTTTATATCTACGGTGCTGATCTTTTTTAGCAGCTTGGCTTGCAATGCGGCTGCGAATTTCAATGCGACTCCCACGCCCACCATCCCCCCGCCAACCAGCACACCCCTGCCGCCCACAGCAACCCTGGTTCCGCCCACGGCTACATCCACACCGGTTGTTGTTTGCAGTGAGGTGCTATCCAATATCTTTGATGTTGTGCGCCCAAATGGAGATGTTGCTGATGAACTGCGCGGAAAACCTGACGGCGAAGATAATAAAAACTTCTATGCACTGACAATTTACCGGGTGAACTATGAAAAGATCGTCCTGGAAAGCAATGAACCCGCGCCTGAAGAACTGGTCAAATTTCAGGAACAACAGGATGTTCATCAGAAAATATGGGATTTTTACACCGCTCTCTTTTCCAAAGAACATAGAACCATGATCGGCAATTTCACCATTATTACAGACGGCAAAAATGAAATTCTTGCTGCGGTGAGACAAACAGACGACAACCCGAATAAATGGATCCTTGAAGTGGATATTGCCGACGTAACCAATTCCAGGGAATTAACCTACACATTGATCCATGAATTCGCGCACCTTTTAACGCTCAATTCAAAACAGGTCACCCCAAGTCATGCCGTATTTGATAACCCCGGCGATCAGCAGGTTTTTGCACATGAAGAATTACGCTGTGACCAATATTTTCTACGAGAGGGTTGTAGTCAAGCCCAATTCCTATATCAACGCCTTTTACAATGAATTTTGGGCGGATATTTACGGCGAATGGGAAGATACCGGTTCCAGTAATATTGAACAACGTTACGACAACCTGAATGCGTTCTATCATAAATATCAGGATAGATTCGTCACAGATTACGCTGTAGTCAACCCCGTCGAAGATATCGCCGAGTCTTTTTCGTTTTTCATCCTCTCCCCGGAGCCAACAGGCGAAACGATTTCCGAAAAGAAAATCTTGTTCTTCTACAAATTCGCCGAGCTTGTGAAGTTGCGTGATGAAATTCGAAAACAAATTTGCTCGCTAAATCCATAAAACAAAATTCTCCATCGTACATTCACCTGTTCTTTCCACAAAGAACACAGCAACGGCAGGGTTTCCTAATTTCTTTGCGCTTTGCGGATTAAGATCGGTGTTTGTATGATAAAGAAAATCAATAAATAGAAGAGGGCACAAACATGAACAGAAAGAAACAACTTACAAGCTTTGTCATCCTGAATATTTTGATCCTTGCCTGTCAGGCAGGAGGATTGATGGCAACTCCAACACCCCCTGCACCAACATCTACAACAACACCCACATCAACTCCAACCATGACCCTCACCCCCACTGCCACAGCGTTTGTGCCAGAGCAGGACAGCCCAACCACATTCAAAGCCGGCGGCTTCGTAATGTCGGCAATTAGCGGGTACGAGAAGGAAATAACTACATATCAGGCATTTCTTAGCAATCCCGATGAAAGCATCACCATTTTGTACAAGCTGACCCGAAACCAAACGGGAAAACCCCATCTCTGTTCTTAAATCCTATATGGGATTTTTCAAAGAAGCGATCAATGATTTTAGTAAGGGTGAAAGCAGGATATTGTCATTGATTCAGCAGAAGGAATCGTTCAGGATTTTTTTGGAACAGTAGATGAAGAACCCCTGCATGGGCGGGTTGTTGTTGTCTTTCCGGAAGATTCCAAGATCCTGACCATCGTAGTGCGAAGTATTGGCGAAGGCAAATGGGAAAGCGAAGGTGAAATTGCCTACACAGCCATAATCGAAAAAATCACCTTTTTCAAACTTGAGATATCAGCCGCATGTCCCATCTCAACCAATCGCGGATATGGGTTCGATAAGAAGCAGCCCGATACAGATCGGCGGAGGCGAATCAAACGGTTCTGATCGCGAAGAGGAATATTTGAGCGCCCTTTTGGGGCCGCATGCCGAAATCGTTGGTTTCTATCGATCTGATTCCATTGAAATTGACGGCGTGATCCTTGATGAATATGTCGTGAGTTATAAAACCATGTACTTCACCATTTATATGGATGTTTACAATTATAATGAACCAAAAATCCCATTTGGTTTCAATTGTTCCACGGCCTCTCCTTTACTACCAGATTAATATCAATGAACTGGCACACGCGCTACCTTCAGCAAGCCGCATGGACTCGCGATCTGAGAAATTATCTTTTTGATCAGGCGGGATTAAAAACCGCGCAGCATGTGCTTGAAGTGGGATGTGGAACCGGAGCGATTCTGTGCGACCTCACCACACCCGCAGCGCGTCACGGCCTGGACATTGAACCTGCCGCGCTTGACGAGTACAGGATCCACGCTTCGGCAGTTTCGCTGACGCGCGGCGACGGGCATCACCTGCCATACCCGGATAAATATTTTGATATTACCTATTGCCATTATCTACTGCTATGGGTGCATGATCCATTGCAGGTTGTGCGTGAAATGGCGCGTGTCAGTCATTGCGTGTTAGCATTGGCCGAACCAGATTACAGTCAACGGGTGGATGAGCCTTTTGCGCTCAAACCACTCGGCAGATGGCAGACAGAATCATTACGCAGACAGGGAGCAAACCCATTCTTTGGGGCAGGGCTGGCAGAGACTTTTTATCAGGCAGGGATCAACCTGATCGAGACTGGACCAATTCAAGGTCAGGTGGTGATGCGTTCTGCCGAAGATTGGGAAAATGAATGGGCGGTGTTGAAATCTGATCTGGAAGGAATCGCTTCAGGTGAGGAAATCCAAAAAATGCAGGTTTTGGATGAAATTGCCCGTAAGAACGGTGAACGCACCCTGCATGTGCCCACCTATTTTGCATGGGGTAAGACTTAAGATACAGTGGACTTCGGAAAAATGGAAGTATAATTTCGTTCAAGTTATGGAGGCACGTTTGGAAACTTTACAACAGGAAGGACAAGCCGAGGAACCGCAAGTTCCTGCTCCTGTTCCTTCGGAAGAAAAAATGAATTGGGGGCGGTTTGCGCTTGATATTATTGAAACTCTTGTATTGGCAGTTATTCTGTTTTTAGGAATCAATGCAGTTTCAGCGCGGGTTCGGGTGGATGGTTTTAGTATGCGCCCCACGCTTGAAGATGGAGAGTTTGTACTGGTTAGCAAATTAAATTATCAATTTGGCGAGGTGGAACGCGGCGATATTATTGTGTTCCATTTCCCGATGGATCCCGAGCAGGAATTGATTAAACGTGTGATCGGTTTACCCGGCGATCATATTCGTGTGGGGGAAGGCGCTGTTTCTGTAAATGGGCAGGTCTTTAAACGAACCCTATATCGCGGCTGCTCCCGCCTATCAGGGTGAATGGGATGTGCCCGAAGGTCATTTGTTTGTGCTGGGTGATAACCGTAATGATTCTTCTGATTCACATTCATGGGGACTTCTGCCTGCCGAGAATGTGGTGGGCAAAGCGGTTGTGATCTACTGGCCGCCGCCTTTTTGGAAAGTGATCAAGCATACGGAATTATTGGCTGTGCAATAAGGATTAATGATGAGTGAAAACGAAAATCTTCCAACAGAACCTTTTCCGTGCAATGAATGTCACGCGGGCATTTTACAAGCGCGCCATGTGACTTACTTTACCTGGCTCGGCAATGAGTTGGTTACCGTGCCGCATTTTCCGGCATGGATCTGTGATGTGTGCGGCAAACGTGAATATGATGAAAAGGCGATCTCCTGGCTTAATATGATTCTGGATCCGAATGCCGGAAAGCCAACAACCAATCGACGACGCACCCGCCTCTTCCCCGCCCTCAAACTGGTGTCTCCCGCCCCATTCTGGACTCTTAGCTGAAAGAGGAAGCTTTCCATGACCCTTGATACTTCTCCGCGTACCTATCGTTTTCTACCTGCCGATATTTTAACATCGGGATATCGTGTGGTCGGCAAGATCATGATTGCAAGCCACGGGGCCATGGGAATGTTAAATGACTCTACGCATTCTGCGATGGAGATCAACGATGCGCGTATGGCACGCCTGCACATGCCGACAAAACTTGTCGATCATTTTGAGCTTGTGCGCATGATGAAAAGACAAGTCCATGCGGTTTGTATGGCGCGCCGCGAAGACCTCGGTCCGCAGGCACTTGTGCGCGGCGGGTATACAAATGTAGTGGAATACCCGGTACGCATTGCAACCAGTATGTTTGAAGTGGAAGGCACCATGGAATTGCCAGGGCGCTTCGATTTCACCTCGATCATGACGGATGGCTCACGCAATTTTCTACCTGTTTTCAATGCCACGCTGACCGCGATCCTTATTCCAGCTTTGCGTGTTGAAAGTGCGGGTATTTTGGTCAACCGTAATCTTGTGGATCTCATGGCTCTGCTTAATCAAAGAGTGAAACCGGAAAATTAGCCGTAACGCGCAGCGCTTTTTGAGAAAATCTGCTGCAAATTCATTTTTTCTTTGCAACCTTAACAGCAAAAATCACTTTGCGAAAGCTGTGAAATTAGTACCTAAATTGCTTGACTGTCACAATGGGGAATGATAGAATTCGCCCGCTCTTAAAAAAGCCCCCATCGTCTAGAGGCCTAGGACGCGGCCCTTTCAAGGCCACGACCGGGGTTCGAATCCCCGTGGGGGCACTCCCCTAAAAGACCTGCTCAAGCAGGTCTTTTTTTATCTTTTGATAAGTAAAAATAGAAAATCGCCTGAATGGCGATTTTCTATTTTTACAAATGACGCTTGAAAAGAGTTACTTTTGAATTTTATGGAAGCGATAGGGGATCAAAAGCAGGAACCCGATGGCAATAATTCCCTGACCGATCAATACCCCTGAAGCTTGCCATGGCCCAAAATAAGGGACATTTGGAAAGGACTGTGAGCCCATTCCAAAAATATCGGCCAGTCCTGCAAAAACGGTAACAACATATCCCGTCCAAACCAGCCTGGAGCCGATATCAGACATGATCGTACGTTCATACCCCCACCACAAGGCATGCAAACTGATGTATCCGCCTAGACAAATTAATGCAAGTCCAAAAAGAAAGACGGCAATTTGCACAAACCCAACAACCGGGCTGCGATCCCAGCCAAACCAGGCCGGTTTCGCTCCAATCGCGAAGATAAATAATCCCAGAAAACCAACTGCAAGCCCTACAAGGATGCGTGGGGTATCTGAGCGGGTTACAGGTTCGGTAAATTGATCTGTATTCATGAGGCAGGCAAATCCCTTTGTAAGCGCGCAAGCCAGTTACCGCCAAGAATGTTTGCGATGTCGGCTTCGGAGTAACCGCGCGTCTGTAACAAGGATACCAGATTTTGCAGATCAGCAACTGTGTCAATTTCCGGCGGAATGGATTGCAAACCAAAGCCACCATCCAAATCTGAGCCGATGCCGGCGTGAAGCGCATCGCCGGCGATCTGGCAAATGTGATCAATATGGTCAGCGACATACCGCAACGGGACTTCCGCTCGATCATTTTTTCCGACCACCCAACCCACTTTGAGGTAGCCATTATAGGGAACGACACCCACCACCCCATCGCGTTCAATAATTCCTTCGATGATGCGGTCTGAGAAGTGACGGTTTGAATTCGAATTTGGCATGAGTGACAGGCAATTACCATGCGTGCCGACAACAGGTCCACGATAAATATCAAGCGCTTCCACTGCGGATTCTTCATCCATGTGGCTGAGATCGAGGTGAAATTATGCTCGGCCATCGCTGATAAAAGTTTACGTCCATCAGCCGTGAGCGGACCGGGTTCATTCCAGCCGCCGCAATAGCGAGTGCCGACCCAGGCCGGGCCGATCAGGCGCACGCCAAGTTCGTACCATTCTTCGAGTTCAGAAAGAGAGCGGATGCACTCAGCGCCTTCCATTAACACAACCATGCCCACGGGATGTCCACTGTCTGGGCTGGGAGATTTCCAATGGTCGAGGATCAGGTTCAGGTCGCGGGAAGATGCGATGAGTCGAAATTTATCAGGCGCAGAATCGGTCATCCGATGATAGGTCATCAATTGTTCACGATAAAGCGCGTGGGCTTCGTCAAATGTTTTATAGACTTGGGATTTGTTTTCGCTGGTGCTCCAACGCGCGGGCGTGGCATAGATCGTTGAAAATATAACTGCAACCTGTCCGCGTTGATAATCGGGCCAGCCGAGAGTGGTGTCTTCGTTGTGTAGAACGGCCTGGCTGCCAACTTCCAGCCGGCGGGTTTCAGCGGCGGAGCGAGTGTAATCGCGTCCGTATTTGTGCATGTTCCAGGCGATATCTGCGTGAGCGTCAACAATTAGCGGCATAGGGATTATTGAAGAGCGCACCTTTCGGTGCGCTCTTGATTATTTTATTCTGATTTGGGTTCTTCGGTTGATGAACTTTCTTCGTCCGGCTGAGTTTCTTCACCCTGCTCACCAAATTCCTGTGTGAGCATTTTGAAATCTTTGTCGGCGAAAGCGGCTGAGTCCACTTTGCGGAGGCTGAGGCCTACGCGATGCTGTTCGCCATCGATGCGGATGACGCGCAGGGTCTTGGTCTCGCCTTCCTTGAGGACTTCCTTCGGATGCTCAACACGGTTCTCACTTAACTCGGAGATGTGGATGAGACCTTCGATATCGCCTTCAAGACGGGCAAAGGCGCCGAACTTGGTCAGGCGGGTAATCACACCTTCCACAAGCTGACCAACGCTGAACTTCTCAACGCGATTCTTCCAGGGATCATCCTGTAAGGCGCGCATGGAAAGGCCGATGCGTTTCTTTTCGCGGTCAATGTTGATGACTTTGACTTTGACTTCCTGCCCGACTTCAAGAATTTCCTTGGGATGTGTGAGACGATCCCATGAAAGCTCGGAAAGGTGGACAAGGCCGTCAGCGCCGTTGATATTGACGAAAGCGCCAAATTCAGCGAGGCTGGTAACGCGGCCGGTATAGATCTTGCCTTCTTCGAGTTCGCCGATAACGCGATCTTTCATGGAGGCGCGGGATTCATTATTCGTGGCGCGTTCGGTAAGGATCAGACGGCGGCGTTCGCGGTCAACTTCGATGATACGAACGGAGATCGGCTGACCAACCATTTTTTGCCAGCGCTGTTCCGGTGTATCACCAGAGGACTGTGCGCGGCGACCGGCACTGATCTGAGAGGATGGCACAAAGCCACGCAGATTACCAACGGCAACGATCAAACCGCCTTTATTAAACCCAATGATCTTTGTGTCCATCACGGTTTCTTCGGTGATCATCTTCTCAACATTTTCCCAGGACATTTCCTCCTGAGCGCGCTTGAATGACAAAACAACATTGCCATTTTGATCCTCAGGGTTGAGAACGAAGACATTAACTTCCTGTCCTACCTTGAGTTCGGCGCGTTCTTCAGCTGTGAGTTGTTCCAACTCACGGCCAGCAACGACGCCTTCAGACTTTGCGCCGATGCTAATGAGAATCTGATTTGAACCAATACTGGCGATCATACCTTTGCGGATCTCACCTACTTGAGGCAGTTCCACACTTAAAGATTCTGATGCAAGCAAAGACTCCATTGTTTGATTGTTGGGTTGTTCTCCCTGGGGATTTGCGGCCCCTTGCCCATTTTGGGCTTCATGTTCATCCATCACTCGTGGCTCCAATTATTGCTGAAATATATAGATTGGATTATACAAGTGAATGATAAACTTGACAACCCTGCTACATCCCATTTCCATTTAACAATAACTCTTTCTTGAATACGAAAACATCCGTTATAATCACAGTTTGGAGTAAACAAATGCCCGCCATTTTCCCATTTACAGCCATCGTTGGACAAGAGCGCATGAAACGCGCACTCATTCTCAATGCCGTTGATACACGTATCGGCGGCGTATTGATTCGCGGTGAACGCGGCACTGCCAAATCCACTGCCGCCCGTTCTTTGGCCGCATTACTGCCGCACGTCAAGATCGTGCAGGATTGCCGCTTCGGATGCGACCCGGATAAATCTGCGACCTGGTGTACTGAATGTAAGGAACGCGCGCACGGAAACAAAGTACTTCCCACCGCCGAACGCGCGACCCCTTTTGTTAACCTTCCTGTTTCCGCCACCGAAGATCGCGTGGTCGGCACACTTGATATTGAAAAAGCCATTCAAAAAGGCGAACGTCATTTTGAACCCGGCGTACTGGCCTCTGCAAATCGCGGATTACTCTACATCGACGAAGTCAACCTGCTCGACGATCATGTGGTGGATATTCTTCTGGACTCTGCTGCCATGGGCGTCAACACAGTCGAACGCGAAGGGATTTCCTTTGCCCACCCGGCGCGCTTCATTCTCGTTGGGACGATGAATCCTGAAGAAGGAGATCTCCGCCCCCAATTGCTGGATCGCTTCGCGCTTTCTGTGGAGATTGTCGGCATCCGTGAGGCCCGTGAACGAGTGACCATCATGGAACGTAATCTTTCCTATGAAAGAGACGCCGATGCCTTCCGCGAGTTGTGGCTTGTCAAAGAACAGGAACTCTCCGAAAAGATCGCCCGTGGACGTGAACTCGTTGACCAAGTCACCCACACCAGCCGCGACCTGCTCTCCATCGCCGCGTTGACCTCATCGCTTAATGTGGATGGTCACCGCGCAGATCTGGTGATTCTCAAAGCCGCGCGTGCTGAAGCCGCTTTCGAAGGCCGCACTAAGATCAACGATCACGATATCGCGCTCGCCGCAGAATTGGCATTACCTCACCGTATTAAACGCACGCCTTTCCAACAAGCCGAGATGACCGCCGAACAGTTGCAGGAACGCATTGAGCAGCTCGCAGGTCAATCGGTGCCTGATGATTCTGAAAACGAATCCGAAAGCAAGCAGGACGGCGAAGGCGAGGAAAAAAAAACTTAAAACTCGAAGATGAGCAGCAGGAA
This sequence comes from Candidatus Villigracilis proximus, assembly GCF_016717045.1. Classification (NCBI taxonomy): domain Bacteria; kingdom Bacillati; phylum Chloroflexota; class Anaerolineae; order Anaerolineales; family Candidatus Villigracilaceae; genus Candidatus Villigracilis; species Candidatus Villigracilis proximus. The sequence goes on from NZ_JADJUO010000021.1 coordinate 52,103, forward strand.
GGTCCGCAGCAGGGAAATCCCGAACCCTTGCAACAGCAAGAAGTTTTCGCAAGTTCCAATGCGAACTGGTGGGATGGCGGACAAAAAGTAAAAGCAGGCGAGACCTTCCAGCCGCGCAAGCTCAACACCCCGCTCGATAAATTAACCCGTCAAAAGGCTGGCCGCCGTTCGCTCACCAAAACAGATCGAAAACACGGCCGCTACATTAAGTCCCGTCCAGCAGGCGATAATCTGACCGACATCGCTTTTGACGCCACCATCCGCGCTGCTGCGCCTTTCCAAAACCAACGCACAGAAGAACGCAAGAAATTAGCCTTCTCAATCAAGAGAAGTGACTTGATGCGCAAAGTGCGCGTGAAGCGTGTGGCGAATCTTGTTTTATTTCTCGTGGATGCTTCATGGTCGATGGCGGTTGCTGAGCGTATGAATGCAACGAAAGGCGCAATCCTCTCGCTGTTGACAGACGCCTATCAACGCCGCGACCGTGTGGGATTGATCGTCTTCCAGAAAGACCGCGCCACGCTAGTACTCTCCCCCACTAACTCAGTTCAACTCGCACAACGCGCCTTGATGGATATTCCCGTCGGCGGAAAGACTCCGCTTTCGGCAGGCTTGTTCATGGCGCACGATGTACTGACGCATGAGAAACATATTCATCCTGATATAGAGCCACTGCTCATCGTGTTAACTGACGGCGCAGGCAATGTATCCATTGGGACAATGCCCCCGCAGGAAGAAGGTTTCAAATTTGCAGAAATGATCGCCAACGAAAAGACGCGTTCCATCGTCATCAACATGGAACACGCAGCCTTCGATCAAGGCCTTGCGCAACAACTCGCCGATCATCTCGAAGCGCCGTGTTATTCACTCAGTGATTTGAAAGCAGAGAGTTTATATAATACGGTTGTTGGTGAAATGTCGAAGCCGGCGAAGAAGTGAGTGGTTAGTGAGAAGTGATGAGTAATAAGTAAAAAGGATTCTAGACTCTTGCGAGTTTGGAGTCCTTTTTTGTTTAACTTAGATCAAGCCTCAGACTTCGGAAGTCTGCATTCAGGCATCACAACCTTCAAGAACTTAAAAAGACTTCCGAAGTCTTTTATTACTGAACCTATGAATCAAACCCCAGCCCGAGTGCGTCCAAAATCTTTAGCCATAAATTTCTTTTGCCGCCGTTATCGTCGGCGCGATTCAGTGACCATCTTGTGAAATTAACAATCGGCGAGCGGAATGGTTCGGGCGGAAACGGGAACGGTTTTGATTTCACCATTTGTAATTCGGTGCGTTCGGTCTTTTTATTATCGAGCAGGTCCAACATCACTTGTGCGCCGAAGCGTGATGCGCCAACACCGAGGCCGGTATAGCCGAGCGCATACGCAACTTTGCCATGATAGGCTTTGCCCCAAAAGGCAGTATAACGTGAACAGGTATCAATGACTCCGCCCCAGGCATGCGTGAAGCGCAGCCCCGTCAGCTGGGGAAATGTTTGGAAGAAGTGGCCGGCCAAACGTTCGAATGATGCGGGGCAATTCTCCAGATGCGGCGCCACTTCATTATTCCGATAATATATGGCGTCGTATCCGCCCCATAGAATCCGTCCATCCGCTGTGGTGCGATAGTAGTGGAATTGATTACCGTAATCGCCGAGGCCTTCGCGCCCATGCCAGCCAATTGCGGCGCGCTGTTCTTTGGAAAGCGGCTCGGTCATTAAGACGTAATCATAAACCGGCACAACATAGAACGAGAGACGTTTTAGCAAAGGCGGAAAGGCGTTCGTAGCCAGTGCCACTTTTTTTGATTCGACTTGACCACGCGGAGTTTTGACAATCACCCGCTGCGCGTCACGCGTCTCTTCCATACCTGTAGCCTGCGTGCCCTCAAACAGGCAGACTCCCAGCTCAAGGCATGCTCTTCTTAAGCCCCAGACCAACTGCGCAGGGTTGACCATTGCCACAAAAGGATCATGAATCGCGGCCAGATAAGTGGGAGACTTAACCCGCGCACGGATCTGTTCCTGATCAAGAAATTGAATATGTTCGCCATATTGCGCGGATTCCTCTGCTTCTTCGCGCAGATCTTCAATTTGATATTCTTCGTTAGCGACGTTGATCTCGCCCGAACGAATGAAGTCGCAATCAATATTAAATTCTTTGATCGTGGCTTCAATGCAGTCCAGATTTTTATGCCCCAACTCAATAAGTTTCTTAAGTTCCTTCGGCCAGCGGTTCAAACCATTTTGAAAGGAATGTGTCAGCGACGATGCGACAAATCCCCCATTCCGTCCACTGGCGCCGATGCCCGTTTCGCCGGCTTCGAGCACAACCACATCACGCGCCGGGTCGGCTTGTTTCGCGAGCAACGCGGCCCACAGGCCTGTAAATCCGGCGCCGATCACAACCAGGTCAGCGCGGATATTTTCGGTCAATGCGGGAGCCGGCTCAGGCTTGTTCGGGTCATCCAACCAGAACGGCGTGAGCTTCACATCCGCAAGAGATTTGAGGGTCTCGGGGTGCGGAGTGTTTGAGAAAATCATGGGGTCTCCAGGTTTCGCGGCCTATGCCGCACTCTGGCAGCACAGGTTCATAGAATTTTTTGCAGACCTAGTGTAATGGCGAAGGCGGGAACGAGTCAAATCCATTCTTCCGAATAAGGCAAAGAAAACAATTGTACATCTCATAAAAATACGAGTTTTTTACCATTGACATATTAGAACAAACGTTCTATACTCGCGTAAATTACTCGACAAGGAGGTCGAAATGGCAAATTATCGTAATCCTCTTATAGATGGCTTGAAAACCCTCTGGTATAAACTCACTCATGACAAAAAATTTAATCGCGGCGCCACCTGGGGCATGATGATCATCGGCGCGCTGCTGGCCTTTGAAGTATTCAACTTTAGCACCACCCAGTTTGCCTTACACGATATGCTTGGCGATCTAAAATTTGCAGGAATGCGCTGGGCCACCATCCTCGCCATCGCCTTCTGTGGCATTGACTTCGCCGGCATCGCCCGCATCTTCACCCCTGAACAAGGCCGTGACGAACCCGCAGAAGTATATTACCTCTTCGGTGCGTGGCTTTTGGCAGCTGGTTTCAATGCCACCCTTACCTGGTGGGGTGTTTCAGTCGCAATTTCAAACAATGCAAACCTGCAATCCAGCGCCGTAATGAGCGCCGCAACCCTTACAAAAGTTGTACCAATTTTTATTGCGGCCATGGTTTGGCTTGTACGCCTGCTCATCATCGGCACTTTTTCACTGGCGGGCGATCGTCTCTTCACTACCGCCGCACAGCACCCAACTCAATATAAATCACAATATCAACAACCTCAGCAATCACAACAAACTCAACGACCCTACAGCGCGCCACAGCCTCAGCACTCATATAATGCGCCTCAACCGCGCACATCCACACCGAGCTATCAAACTCAAGCGGAACGCCCGGTCAACCAACCTGTAAATCAACCGGTTCTGCGCCCAGCTTCGCAAATCCCCCGCCCTGTAAATAAGATCAATACATCCAATGCGGGCACATTCAGACCTGCACCGAAGCCTGTTACCACCACTTCACAACAAAGTTCATTTATTCCACCTGAGCCTACTTATCACCCCGTTTCTTATAACGCACGCAGTTCAGAAGGCAGTGACCGTCATTTTGATGCGTAGTTTTCCAACAATTTAATAAAAATCATTCGAGCCGGGTCCTATAACAGTGACCCAGAATGGAGAAAATTAATACATGCCCCGCGCTCGCCCTGAAAAAGAATATTGGCAAACAGCCGCGACCCCGCAAGACCAAGGGAGCGGCTGTTTGTCTGGTTTTACGGTTGTACCGCTGACGGTAATCTTTATCAGCGTTTTACTTGCTTCACTCGCATGGAAGTCAAACCCGATCCCAACCAATCCTATTGCGGATTTGCCACCCGCCGCCTCAACCAGCATCTCCCCCATCTTTAGAATTGAAGTCCGTCATTGGGCTGACTCTATCTCAAAGTGGGCGGCCGCTTCACAACTGGACCCGAATCTGGTTGCCACCATTATGCAGATCGAATCCTGTGGAGATCCCCGCGCAAGATCAAGTGCCGGCGCCATGGGATTATTTCAAGTCATGCCGTTTCATTTTTACGCAGTCGATGATCCCTACAACCCAGATACCAACGCCGCCCGTGGACTCGCCTACCTCGCCAAGTCACTTGAAACCGGCGGCGGAAACGCACTGCTCGCCATGGCCGGCTACAACGGCGGCATCGGGCTTATTGGCCGCGCCGAATGGAACTGGCCTGCACAAACAAAAAGATATGTGCAATACGGAGTCCCCATCTACGAAGATGCCCGCAGTGGACAGACTTCCAGCGCAGCACTTGATGAATGGTATAAAAATTACGGGGTTAGTTTATGTCAACAGGCGCATCAACGATTAGGCCTACCATAAAGGGCGACCTGCTAAAAGCGGGTCGCCCTTTTAAAAGGACAGGGACAAGCCGTGTCCTTACTTGATGATGGATAACCAGATCACAAACGTTGTACCTTTCCCCTCTTTTGACTCAACCTTGATCTGTCCGCCGTGATGCTCTACGATCCAGTGTGCAATGGAAAGGCCGAGGCCAAATCCGCTGGTGGTGGAACGCGTGCGGGATTTCTCGGCACGATAGAAACGATCAAAGATATGCGGCAAATCTTCGGCCGGGATTCCCGGCCCGGTATCGCGGATAATAATTCGCGCCTGTTCACCAATTTTTGACATACTCAGAAAAACATCCCCGCCCTGTGGTGTATATTGAATCGCATTCGCAACCAGATTTAACAACACCTGCTTCAAACGATCACGATCACCATTCACCATTACCTGATCGATCTCATTCAGATGCACATGCACTTTACTGCCAGCCAACACGCACATCTCGGTAAAGACTTCAGTTAATAAAAGATCCAATTCAACCGGCTTTAAGACAAGAGTCAACTTGCCTGATTCGGCTTGAGCCAGCATCAACAATCCGCCAACGAGACGAGTGAGCCTGCCAGCTTCTTCATCAATACTGCCCAAAGATTCTTCGTCTGCTGCTTTCATGCGGCGAATCAAATCTACATTGCCTTTAATAACCGTCAACGGCGTGCGCAGTTCGTGGCTGACATCCGCAAGAAATCTTTGCTGTGACGTGAAAAGTGACTCCAAACGTTCCAGTGTTTGATTGAATGAAACGACAAGATCGCCCATTTCATCTTCAGTTTGTTCCTGATAGGGAATGCGCCGCGAAAGATCGTCGGCACGATTTATCTGGTCTACAGTTTCAGTGATGGCTTCCAGGTGAGAAAGCGCACGTCCCAGAATCACCCATGACCCCAGCCCGGCCAGTAACACCGCCACAACCGCGATTAACAACATAATCGAAAGCAGATTCGTGCGGGTTGCATCCACCACACTTAAACTTGCACCCACTTGTAAAGTTCCTATTATGCGCGCGCCAACAACAAGCGGCACGCTCAACACGCGCAGATGGGCTCCGTCAAGATAGGAATCTTCATAGATGGGCGAACCAACTTTCAGTCCGATCGGATCGAGGGATTTCGTCAATGTGCCAATGCTGGGAGAAGTCGCGATCAGTTTTTCATCCGGACCCCAAACTTGAACATAGGCGTTCGATGTCATATCCAATGGCGGCAGGCTGATCAAACTTAACTCCCCCATGGAGTTAACCTTGGTTACCTGCGTAATATCACGCACAACAACCGCGAGCATGGTATCCACCTGGTTAAGCAAAATCACATTAACAAGAATATACACAGCTGCGCCAAAGATAAGCAGAATGCCCCCCATGAACGTTGAATACAATAGGGTAAAGCGCAGGCGTAAGGACATGAGCAAAGTGTAATACGAAAAGTTTAAGATAACCTGAGAATAAAAAAGCGGCAGTAGAAACTGCCGCTTGCTTGTTACGGATTTTCGCGCATGACGTACCCCACACCGCGCACGGTATGGATCAAGCGGATCTCGCCCTCGCCTTCCAATTTCTGACGCAGATAACGAATGTACACTTCAAGCACGTTGCTCTCGCCGCCGAAATCATACCCCCACACGCGATCAAAAATTACTTCACGCGTCAACACTTGTTTCGGGTGGCGCAAAAACAACTCAAGTAATTCGTATTCCTTTGCAGTCAACGAAACCAGACGAGTGCCGCGTGATGCCTGACGAGAACTTGTATCAAGGGAAAGATCTGCAAATTTTAAGACCGGCACGCGCTCGGGCTGCGTACGACGAAGCAGCGCACGCACACGCGCCAGCAATTCATCCAGATTAAATGGCTTCACCATATAATCATCGGCGCCGGCATCCAAACCTTGAATGCGATCCTGCACCGTATCTTTTGCAGTCAACATCAAGATCGGAATCGAACCGCCCGTTCGTAAGCGGTGGCATACTTCCAAGCCATCCATGCCCGGCAGCATCCAATCTAAAACAACCAGATCGGGAGTATGGTCACGCGCGGCAATTAACCCCATACGGCCATCAAGCGCAGTATCCACGGTGTAGCCTTCATAAGCCAGACCGCGTTGCAATAACTTAAGAATTGCCTGATCATCTTCAATAATTAGGATTCGCTCATTCATAGCAATATCTCCTGCTTAAAATATACCATAAAGTATGGAGACTTCGGGAAGTCTGGTTATAATACATGCATGGCTTTTAGCAAACGCATCTTCGATCTTATCCTCGCGCTCCTCGCGCTTGTGATCCTTTCGCCTGTTCTTCTTGCCACTGCGATCCTCGTGCGCATCTTTATTGGGACTCCCATCCTCTTCAAACAACAGCGCCCCGGCTACAAGGGACGTCCCTTCCATATATATAAATTCCGCACGATGACGAACCGCATCACCCTTAACGGAGGCCTGCTCCCGGACGCCGAACGGCTCACACGCTTTGGGCGTTTTCTCCGCTCCCTCTCGCTCGATGAGTTGCCCGAACTCTTCAACATTCTGCGCGGCGAAATGAGCTTCGTTGGACCTCGCCCGCTGTTGATGGAATATCTTCCGCTGTATTCAGCAGAGCAGGCGCGCCGTCATGATGTGATGCCCGGGTTGACGGGCTGGGCGCAAGTCCACGGGCGGAATGCCATGACCTGGGACGATAAATTTAAGCACGATGTCTGGTATGTCGATCACTGGTCTTTCCTGCTCGATATCAAGATCATTCTGATGACAGCCGGAAAAGTAGTCACACGCGAAGGCGTGACCCAGGAAGGGCAGGCTACCACCGAATACTTTACAGGAAATAAAAAAAAATTTCATTTCTTGACACTCCTCATGGGGTGTAGAATAATTTCGCAATTACATTAAGACCAGCGCGAAGACAAGTAATCATGCCCCTGTTCAGAGAGTCGTCGGGTAGTGCGAGACGATCAGCCAAATGATGAAATCCCCTTCGCCCGTGTTATTCTCGCAGAGACTTAAGTCATAAGAGAATCGGGCTGCGCCCGTTATCGTGCAAGCCAAGATGCCCCCTCCCAACCTCCCCCATTTTTTCAAAATGGAGGAGGTGCTCCAAACGAGCGCTGGGGCGTGAAAGCAGGTGGCACCACGAGACGCCCCCTCGTCCTGCGAATGGACCGGGGGCGTATTCTATTAAATGCACTCGGAGGTGCAATATGTTGGATATCAATCTTATTCGTGAAAGCCCTGATATTGTCCGTAAGGCGTTGAAAGACCGCCAGATGGATGAATCCCCTGTGGATGCAATTCTACAGTTGGATGAAAAACGCCGCGGCCTGCTTGGTCAGGTGGAAGTGCTCAAAGCGGAGCGTAACACGGTCTCAAAGGAGATCGGGCAAATGAAAGAGGCAGCAGCCCGACAGTCGAAGATCGATGCGATGCGTGTGGTCGGAGATAAGATCGCAGAGTTCGATAAACTGGTCGCTGAAGTCGAATCCGAATTAAACGCATTAACCGCATCCATGCCAAATATTCCCGATGCGCGTGTTCCGTACGGAAAAGACGACAGCGAGAATGTGGTGATTAAGACCGTGGGCGAACCGCGCAAATTTGATTTCACCCCGAAGCCTCACTGGGACCTTGGCCCTGCGCTTGGTATTCTCGATTTTGAACGCGGCACAAAATTAACCGGCTCACGCTTTTATGTCTTGCAAGCCGCTGGCGCACGATTACAGCGCGCCTTGATCGCGTGGATGCTCGACCTGCATATCCGACAGGGATATCAGGAAGAATATTTACCGTTCATGGTGAAGACTGCGGTGGTGTATGGCGCGGGTCAATTGCCGAAATTTGCAGATAACTTATACAAAGATCACGAAGAAGATTATTATTTCGTACCGACTGCCGAAGTCCCGTTGACAGGTTTGCACATGGACGAGATTCTCGATGAAGCCGCGCTGCCAAAACTGTACACGGCCTACACGCCATGCTTCCGCCGCGAAAAGATGAGCGCGGGACGTGATGTGCGCGGCATCAAACGCGGACATCAATTCGATAAAGTTGAAATGTACACCTATTGCAAGCCAGAGGAATCAGAAGCCCAGCACGAGAAGATGGTCCGCGATGCAGAAGAGACTTGCGAACTGCTCGGCATTCCCTACCGTGTGAAGCGCTTATGCAGCGGCGATCTCGGTTTCGGCGCAGCGATCACTTACGACCTTGAATTGTGGGCGCCCGGCTGTGACGAATGGCTCGAAGTTTCATCGATCTCCAATGTGACCGATTTTCAGGCACGCCGTGCAAATATCAAATATCGTCCAGCGGATGGCGGCAAGGCAAAATTGTTACATACATTAAACGGCTCAGGGCTGGGACTTCCACGCACCTTGATCGCAGTCATGGAAAATTATCAGCAGGCCGATGGCTCGATCATTGTGCCCGAAGTTTTGCGCCCGTGGATGGGCGGAATTGACGTAATCAAATAGAGCATTCACCGTAGAAAACTTCGGAAGTCTTTTAAGATGCGACTTCCGAAGTTTATACCCGTATATGGAGTACTATGGCTGACTTTGAATTCTGGTTACAGGTAATGATCGAAACGCTGACCCTCTTTGTCCTGCTTGCAGGTTTGTTGGGATTGCTGATCCCCATCTTCCCGGGCCTGACGATCATGTGGTTGAGCACATTGTTTTATGCAATTGTGCAGGCCGCTCAAGGCAATATGACCTGGGTGGATTGGCTGCTCTTTGTGCTGATCACGCTCTTGATGATCGGCGGCAATATTATAGATAACATCATCATTGCCAAACATGTGCGCGATAAAAATGTGCCGTGGAGTTCGATCATCTGGGCCTTTGCGGCTGGTATTATTCTCAGCCTGTTCTTTACTCCCATTGCGGGTATGATCGCCTCACCTGTCGGATTGTATCTGGCGGAATGGTACAGATTGAAAGACAAGCCGCAAGCCTTCGCCAATACCAAGGCATGGATGACCGGTTGGGGTTGGTCACTCGCCGCAAGGTTTGGCATCGGCCTTGTGATGATCCTCTTTTGGGGATTGTGGGCCTGGTTGTAAGATATGAAAAACAAAAAGACCTGACATTCATCGTGTCAGGTCTTTTTATTTTCGATGCTGTAATTAAAAATTTACGGGTTTCTTCAACATCTCTGTCAGCAATTTCACTGAATTCTTTAGATCGTTGTAATCCACCATCTCAGAAGCCGAGTGGACATATCTCACCGGAATGGACAGCGCACCCGTCATGACACCGGCGCGTGTGATCTGGATCTCACGCGCATCCGTGCTGCCGACCAAAAGCACTTCACGTTGATATGGAAGTTTCGCCTTCTCTGCGGTTTGGATCATCCAATCCACCACACGCGGATCAGAGATCATGCCCACATCGCGGAATTTTACACACGGTCCCTTGCCGAGTTCCATAACCATCTTTAAGGAACTGGGAGTATCGCCAGTGGGAGTCACATCCACGGCGATGCCAATATCAGGATTAACACCAAAGGCGGCTGTCCCTGCGCCGCGTGTGCCAACTTCTTCCTGTGTGGTGAATACAAAATACAGATCATTGGGCGTGGATTTGATCGCCCGTAATGTTTCAATTAAGACGATCACGCCGGAACGGTCATCGAGGGATTTGGCAACGATGCGCTCCCCCATTTCAATATAGGAACGATCAAAGGCGGCTACATCGCCAACCTTCACTGGACAATTCTCTTTGCTGGTTGCGCCCACATCAATATACATCTTATTGATCGGGATCGTGTTATCCACCTGTTCGAGGCGGTCATACCCAACCACACCTGTCACCCCATTCAAAAAGCGGACTCGCGCCCCAAGCGTGTAACGGCCAAACGTCCCTCCGATATTGGTGAAACGTGCAAAGCCTTTTTTATCAATATGACTGACGATCACGCCGATCTCGTCCATGTGAGCGGCGAGCATGATCTTCTTCGGATTTTTTGCACCAGCCGCCGGCTTCTTGCGGACGATCAAATTCCCAAGCACATCCACGCTCATTTCATCAGCAAGTGATTTCACTTCTTTCATAATCACTTTACGGACGGCATCTTCATAACCCGAGGGGGCAAAAGTTTCTGTGAGTGTTTTCAATAATTGTTTCATTGTTTATTTTCCTAGAGAAAATTTTTCACCGGCGGCATAACTATGGTTTTCTTCTTTCGTGAACACGTGCGCTTTGGCCTTGCCAAATACAGTCCACTCTTCATTGAATTTTCCAATGATGGCCGTATCTTCATCCACGCCGATCATAACCTCACCATCTTTTAATCGATTGCGAAGTGCAGAGACGAGCGGTTTGCCAAATAATGGAATGGCATCAAAATGCGGCATGACAAAAGCAACAGGCACAATTCCAAATGCCGAAAAGGAACGCATGCCTAAGGTGCGGAAGTCAGGAATTTCCCTACCGAGGATCATCGCGCCCGCCGAGCAGCCCGCATATGTTGCACCGCGCGCCCATGCTTTTTCTGCAGCCTGCCACACCAGACTATCTTTCATGGTGCGATGCAGATAGCCCGGATCGCCGCCCGAGAAATAGATCAGGTCCGCATCTTCCACCACCGACGCATGATTCAGATCATTGGCTGATTCTGCGTCGATGACAGGAACAGCTTGAACGTCCGCTCCGAGGCGGGTGAAATGGTCAACGCCCATCTTTGACCAGCGCGACACGCTTGCGTCGCCTTCACGTCCGGCGGCGGTTGGCAAACAAACCACACGCGGCTTGCGTCCATCTTCTGCGCCACAATTGGCGAGCAGATAACGATCCACGTCATCCATAACGGAAAGATATTCTCCAGAACCTAATAAAGCAATTTGACCCTTCATGATTTACCTGCTGCCACTTAATAAAGCGGGCGTCATTTTCTTCAACGCAACATGCAATAAATTTAAAGTATTCTTCCAATCATCCACCCGTGAAACGCTGACCGGTGAATGGGTATAACGATGCGGCACAGAGACCGAGACCACGGGCACGCCGGCACGTGATTGCTGGATCGCGCCCGCATTCGTGCCGCCGCCACCCGGCTGACGGAATTGATATTGAATTTTTTCCTTCTCGGCCGTCTCTGCCAAAAAGCGCACCAAGCGCGGATCATCCAGCGTGGACGAGTTTGCCATATAAATTGCCGGACCAAAACCAAGCCTGGTGTTGTATGTGTAATTTTCACCGCCGTCATAATCAGGCAGATCACGCGCCGGTGTGGAATCAACGGCAATCGCCAGATCAGGTTCAAAATAATGAGCCGCAACCTTTGCGCCGCGCAAACCGATCTCTTCCTGCACGCTGAAAGATAAACATAACTCAATATTCTTTGGCGCATTCTTAAGCAACTCGATCAAGATCGCTATGCCGATACGATCATCAATGGCTTTGGACATGATGGACGGGCCGACTATTTTAAACTTTGTAGCAAAGGTGGCGCGGTCACCCACACTGGCTTTGCCTTCGGGGCCAAGGTCAATGCGCATGGCATCAGTTTCAATAGTGTGCTGACGTTCTTCAGCTGTCGTCAAATGAATCGGCTTCGCGCCGATCACACCCAATGCATGATCCTTGCCAACGATCACTTGCTTGCCCACCAGATGACGCGGGTCAATGCCGCCGACAACCTCAAAATTAAAGAAGCCTTCGCTATCATCGTTCACAATCATGAAACCGACTTCGTCCATATGTGCATCGAGCAGAACACGCAACGGTTTTTTGCCCGCGGATTTTTTCCGAACGAGCACGCTGCCAAGCGCATCCACTTTCACTTCGTCGGCGTAGGGTTTTACTTCTTCCAACACAATGCGGCGTACTTCGCCTTCGTCACCAGAGACAGACATTGCGTTGCATAATTTTTCGAGCAGTTTGATTTGTGGTGTGCCAATTGAGAGCATGTTGATTAATCCCAGGCGATCTTATTAATAAAATCTGCTTCAAGCGAAGCGACAAATTCAGCCAACAAACGCCCCGCGCGTTGAATATCTTTCAATGCCACCAACTCCACGGGTGTGTGCATGTATCTTTCAGGAATACTAATGACCATCGTCGGAATGCCCTCAGCGGTTAATTGCATGGCATCGGCATCGGTGGATGAATATTGCGGCATGGCTTCATCCTTTACAGGAATTTCAACACGCTCGGCAACTTCCTTGAATCGTTTATGCAAAAATGGATGCATACTTGGGCCAATGCCCAGCGTGACCCCTTTGCCGATCGGGAACGCGGAATAATCAGTTGAGCCGGTGCCTTTGCCAAAGGTCATATCGAGCGCAATCGCAATCGTCGGGCGGATCTGATAAGTGGATGTATACGCGCCCGCGAATGTTTCCTCTTCCTGAACAGATGCCAGCGCCCAAACATCCCAGGCGTGCGACTTGGCTTGCAGTTCTTCGAGACAGATCGTAAGCGCCGCGACTGATGCACGGTTATCCAATGTATGACCGCTCACGCATCCACCGGACATTTCAACTGGTTCTGTTCCGAAGGCCACTCTATCCCCGATGCAGACTTTCTTTGAGACTTCGTTTGGCGTGAAGCCTGTATCTACAAAAAGATATTGAAGTGCAACTGCGCCAGCACCTTTACCTTCAGGAAGTAAATTAGTGGGAGGCATGACAACGACGCCATATAATTCCTCCCCGCTCCCCGAAGCATGGACAATGACCGGTGTGCCCGGCAGGACTCGCGAATCCACGCCGCCGATATTTGTCACATATAAAAAGCCATCCACAATGCGGGAGACCATCAAACCGATGGCATCCATGTGGGTGGCGATCAAAACTGAGGGACGAGATGCTTTCCCGGAAACAGAACCAGTTTTCAGTCCATGAATTGAACCGAGTCTGCTTCGGCTGATCTCATCCACCAGTGGAGTCCACTTTTGTTCGATGAGAGTCGCAACAGGCGCTTCATGTCCAGAAAGGCCGGCGACAGAGATAATTGATTTTAGAAATGGCAGGATGTCACTCATGAGTAATATAGCCTAAAGTCTTTAATAAAAAAACCAGCCTTGCGGGCAAGTTTTTTAACTATCCACCGAACGGAGTTAACGTAGGAGTGGGCGTGCTGGATGGTGTTGGTGTGTTTGTGGCGGTCGGTGTTAATGTGGGCGTTAATGTAATGGTGGGAGTTAATGAAGGGGTGAAGGTGATGGTTGGAGTGAATGTAGGCGTAAATGTATTGGTGGCTGTGAATGTTGCTGTATCGGTGGCAGTGGATGTAAAAGTTGGCGTAACTGTATTTGGCTGAAAGAAAGTTAATGTAACTGTGGGCGTAGCGGTTTCAGACGGAGTGTTCGTAATCGATGGTGTGAGAATAACCGGAGTTCCGCTCATTGTGGGAGAAGGAAGCGTGCCGGTTGATGTGATCGTAAAAGTAAGTGTAATGGTGGGAGTGGCTGTAACGCGTGTATCGGGAGCAAGGGAAAGCGCAACAAAGCCGATGCAATAGCAGGGAATGGTGGCAAGGATGACCGCAAGAATGCTCATGCGGCGGCGTGTGTTGATCGAGTCAGATTGAAACATATTGGGTCGATTATAATCCATCATCACTTAAGACCTGACAGGTTTTGAAAACCTGCCGGCCTTGAACCCACAGGATACGCTTCATATGATTCCACGCCACCTTCGTATTTCAGGTTTTCTCTCTTATCGCGACCCCGTTGAGTTGGATTTCGACTCTTTTGACCTTGCCTGCATCTCCGGCCATAACGGCGCGGGGAAATCATCCCTGCTCGACGCGATGACCTGGGTTCTCTTCGGTGAAGCCCGTGGAAAAAGCACAGATGTTATTAATTTAAATCAGGATGTAAAAGCCGCAGAAGTTGCGTTGACTTTCGCTTACGAGGGCAATGTATTTCGTGTACAAAGAACTCTAACGCGCGGAAAGAGCACGGTGCTAGAGTTCCAGATTATGGACGATGGACGGGACCGTGGACGATGAAACGGTCGATGGTCAACCGTCTATGGTCCAACAATGGAAACCGCTGACCGAGAAAACGACTCGCGATACGCAAGCACGCATTGAGCAAACCCTGCGGCTGGATTACGATACTTTCATTAACGCCTCCTTCTTTCTGCAAGGCAAGGCGGATGAATTCACACAAAGAAAATCGAGCGAACGCAAGGCGGTATTAAGCACCATTCTCGGCCTTGAAATTTGGGATACCTACAAGGAACGCACCGCCGAAAAACGAAAGCAGATCGAAGGCGACGTGCAGGAAATTGATGGCCGCGTGGCTGAGATCGACTCAGAACTCGCCGAAGAGGATGCACGCAAGTCACGGCTGGCAGAACTTGAGAACACACTTAAACAATTATCGGCCACGCGTAACGTTCAGGAATCCGCACTGGAGAATATCAAAAAGAACGCGGCGTTAATTAACGAACAACGCAAACTGGCTGAGACACTATCTTCAACACTCGAACGCGCACACACCTCCCTTGCGGCTCATGAAACCCGCCTCGCGGAAAAAGAATCCGAGCGCAGCAATTACGCCGACCTGGTCAACCGCGCAAAGGAAATCGAATCTGCTTACAAGTCGTGGCAAAAAGTCCGCAAGGAATTGGAAGACCTTGAAAAAACAGCGCTGGAATTCCGCGAGCATGACAAAGAACGAGAACCATTGCGGGAGGAAATAGCGGTAGAAAAGGCTAAGCTGGAGCAGGAACAGAGTGCTTTGAGTGATCAGTGGACAGTGATTAGTGGTCAGTTATCAGTAATCAGTGAGTTGGAAGAAAAAGTTGCAGCGGCGCAAGCGTCCCTGCTTGAAGTGCAGGCGAAGGTTGAAGAACGCAATGAGTTAAGCAATCAGCAGACCGAAGCACGCGAGAAGAACGCGGCGCTGAAAGTGGAAAACGAATCCCTGCGCAAGGAAATGGACGAGATCAAGAAACGCATCGACTCGCTTGAAGAAACTCAAAACGACGCCGCCTGCCCCGTCTGCGGACAGGAATTAAGCGCGGCGCATCGCAAATCCACGCTGAAAGAGTTGAACAAGGAAGGCAAAGACAAAGGCGACCAGTTCCGTTCCAACAAAACCAAGTTAGAAGAAATCGAATTACAAATTACCAATTACCAATTACAAATTACCCAACTTGCTTCTGCTGAAAAAGACATGCTCATCCATTCAAACACTATTTCGCAACTCACCGAGCGGATCGAGAGTCTTAAGTCCGCTGAAAAGGAATGGGAGAAGACGGGCAAAAAACGTCTAGCAGAAGTCAGCAAGACATTGGCAAAAGAAACCTACGCAGCCGATGCGCGCAAGCAATTAACGAAACTCGACAAGGAACTTGCAAAGCTCGGCTACGATACTTTTGCGCATGATGAACTGCGCAAAAAGGAAATCGAGTTACGTGAGATCGAAAGCGATTATCACAATTTGGATTCTGCCCGTAAAGTGAGCAAACAAATTGAAGGCGAAATAGAAAGTTTGAAAGAAGAAAGAAAAAAGAAGAAAGAGGAAATTTCCGAGCAGGAGAAATCCTACGAAAAAATTGCACAGGCTCTGGCTGAGTCTGAAACGCTCTCGCCAGATGTAAACAAAGTGGAACGTGAATTGTTCGCTTTGCGTGAAGATGAAAACGAAACACGTTCACAGGTCGGCGCGGCACGCCAAAAAGTGGAAACGCTCACCACGCTTCGTTCGCGCAAAACAGAGTACTCCGGTCAGCGTGAAGAACTCAATCAGCAGATCGTACGTCACAAAACATTGGAACGCGCCTTTGGCAAAGACGGCGTACCCGCTTTGCTAATCGAACAAGCCCTGCCGCAGATTGAAGAGAAAGCAAACGACCTGCTGGACCAACTAAGCAACGATCAAATGTCGATCGGATTCGTGACACAAGAAAAATACAAGGATAAAAAACGCGATGACCTGAAAGAAACGCTTGACATCCAGATCAGCGATTCAGCCGGTCTGCGTGATTACGAAATGTACTCCGGCGGCGAAGCCTTCCGCGTTAACTTTGCCATCCGCCTTGCGCTCTCGGAAATTCTTTCACAACGCAAAGGCGCGCGCCTGCAAACCCTTGTTATTGATGAAGGCTTTGGCTCGCAGGATGCCCAGGGCCGTCAACGATTGATCGAAGCCATCAACCTTGTCAAACATGACTTCGCAAAAATCCTCATCATCACCCACCTCGACGAAATCAAAGATGCCTTCCCAAATCGCATCGAAGTTGAGAAGACGGAACGCGGATCAACTGTCACCGTTATATAAAAGAAAGTCGAAGGTCAAAGGTCAAAAGTCATTTTCTCGACCTTCGACTTTCGGCCTTTGACTCTTAAAAGCCCATGCCTTATCTCATCACATCCACCATCCTCTTTCTTGCCGCGCTCATCATCATTTACTGGATTCACAATCAGTATCATCTTGATATTATCGTCACGCCGGCTCCCCCGCCTGCCGCAAACGCGCCGCTTATTTCAATTTGTATCCCCGCCCGCAACGAAGAAAATAATATTCGCAACTGTGTCGAGTCTGCGCTGCGGCAGGATTATCCCAACATTGAAGTCGTTGTCTTGGATGATCGCTCCACTGATGCCACTCTGACTCAATTAAAAGAAATCGCGTCTGGTGACTCCCGTCTCCTCCCAATCAGCGGATCAGACCTACCCGAAGGCTGGGCCGGAAAACCTTATGCATTATTCCAGGCCTCGGCAGCCGCACATGGCGAGTGGTTATGCTTTGTAGACGCCGATACCTTCCTCACGCCACATGCGATTTCATCCTGTTATGCAAAAGCCCTCGAAACTAAAGCGGACATGTTCACCACGATGAATGAACAAGTGCTTGGCTCCTTCTGGGAAAAAGTTGTCATGCCGCTCGTGATGACTGCGCTCTCGGTCGGCTTCTCACCGCGCAAGGTCAACGACCCGGCCACCCGCGATGCCATCGCCAATGGACAATTCATCATGATTCGGCGGACAGTCTACGACTCCATCGGCGGACATGAAAAAGTAAAAGACCAGATCGTCGAAGATAAGGCCATCTCCGAACAAGTCAAATGGAACGGACATCGCCTAATCGTGGCCGACGGCATGAAAGTGATCCGCACACGCATGTACACCGACCTCCCTTCGATGTGGGAAGGCTGGACGAAGAACATCTACCTCGGCCTGCGCGACCACCCATCCATGTTAATGCTTGGCGCGTTTGGAGCAACCCTCTCATTGATCGCGGCCTTATTTCTTCCGCTCTGGCCCATACTTGGAATCAGCTGGTATTTCAATCAGGGAAATTGGCTGGCGATTGCTGTGATCCTTGAAGCGCTGATCGTTTGGGGCTCGTTAATTTATCTACGGGTAAAAGTGGCTCACAAGATGAACATTTCTGGCTGGTATGCGTTGACCACACCTCTGGGCGCAGGCGTATTTGCCGCCATGATGCTCACCTCAGCCTGGAAAGTGATCTCAGGTCAGGGAGTTACCTGGCGCGGCAGGAAATACCACCAAAATAAAAATAAGTGACAAATGTAACTTGACGACAACAACCTAAATTGTTATATTCCGTGAACTCTTGTTAAAGGTAACGAAATATAACAATTATGACGACATCCATAGACCGCGAAAAGAAAATCTTAGAATTGCTGCAAAAACAGGGGAGCGCCTCCATCCAGGAATTGGTGGGGGCTTTTGGCGTTTCAAACATGACCATCCATCGCGAGTTGAACAAGTTGGCAGATGCGGGAGTCATACAGAAAAAGCATGGCGGCGTTTCGCTGGTCACCAAATCCCCTACTGAAGACTCAAGCCAGTGTGCCATGTGTAACAAACCCATTTCAGCGCGGACAGTTTTTATTGTGCAGCTTGAGAATGGTGAGCAAAAACGCGCCTGCTGCGCCCATTGCGGATTAATGATCCAGGGGCAGTCCAAAGGCGCATTCCAATCCCTTACGGCTGATTATTTACACGGTCACATTATCAGCGCTAATCAGGCAATTTATATCCTCGGCAGCGACTTGATGATCTGTTGCGTGCCGAGTGTGTTGAGCTTTGGGTCACGGCAGGATGCTGAAAAATTTCAACGGGGTTTCAATGGCATATTAGCCACCATGGAAGAGACCATTCAACATATGCATAAAATGATGCACGCGCACCAACAAAGCGCGTGATTCAGAAATATTCAAAAAAAAGGAAGAGAAAAATTATGAAAAAAGTTTTGATGATGTTGGTTTTGGTGGGAACTCTGATTTTAAGCGCGTGTGGCGGCGGAATGGCCCAAACCGAAGATCACGACCATGCAGCGGGAACAGGCGTTGAAGTGCATGATGCCTGGGCACGCTCTGCCATGAAAGATGGCAATGGCGCCGCCTATATGCTCGTACATAATCCCCGCACTGAAGATGATGCCATCATAGGTGCCTCCTCTGATGCGGCCAATGTGGTGGAAATTCATTTGAGCCAGATGAAAGCCGATGGCACGATGGAAATGATCAAGCAGGAATCCATCGCCGTTCCTGCCGAAGGCGAAGTGGAACTCAAGCCCGGCAGTTATCATGTGATGCTGATCGGTCTCAAGCAGGATCTCAAAGCTGGCGACGAGATCACGGTCACATTGCACTTTACACACCATGAAGATATTACGTTGACTGTCCCTGTGATGGACGCCGAAAATATGGGCGGCTCCGGCATGGACGGACACAATATGATGGAAGCCACAACCACTCCTTAAGAATTTGCACTTTCGCCGGTGCATTCTCCTTTAACGTCCTGCTAATGAAGTAGCAGGACGTTATTTTTTTTGGCAGGTAATGTTCGAGCAAGAAAATGCCCATTGCAGCGAAACAGGTACGAGCGGGAACGAAACGGGGGTACATCCACAAAAAGATCTTTTAATCCAAAACTTATTTTCGACCTAAATCTGTGACAAAAGTTACAGATTGTTTCCCCTGGCTGCCTTATATTAATCTTAATCTTATCCAAGGAGAGCCAATGTCAAAACTTCCATTCACTATTGCAATAGCAGCCGCGATCTTTGCGCTGGGATATTTTGCGTTTGTGACGGACGCCGCTTCGTATGGAGGCAGCGCTCCTGAAACATGCGCAAATTGCCACGTGATGGATTCTCAATATGAGAACTGGTATCACGGTGCGCATGAAGGGTTTGCCCAATGCACCGATTGTCATTTGCCGCACGATAATTTTGCGGTGTATTACGCAGAGAAGGGAAGGCAGGGCGCGAAAGATGTTTTTGCTTTTGTGACGGGGGATATTCCCGTGCAGATTCGCGCGAGTGAAAAAACAAAAGAGATCATTCAGGCCAATTGTGTTCACTGTCATGAAAGCGCCGCCGAAACAGTGGTGATGGGCGCGCAGCCGTTTGACCGTTATTGCTGGGACTGTCATCGGGATGTGGCGCATGGTACGCGCGGCGCAGCAAATATCCCTTATCAAGACTCGACACTTGATCCAATTAAATAAAGGAGAATGCATCAATGAAAAATTACACCAATCTAATTTTGACAGGGCTTGTGATCGTTCTGGCTGCGGTGCTTGTAGGAGTTCTAACGTATGTAAAGAATCAACCTGCTGAAGAGCGCGCCGTGCAGCCACTGGTTGAGATCGCGCCGATGGAACCTGATTCAACCAAATGGGCGGTTAACTTTCCCAACCAATATGATTCTTAATGAAGACCAAAACCAATAACGTAGATACCGTCTACGGTGGTTCTTCGCAATTCTCATGGCTGGAGCGTGATCCGCGTCAGGTGATTTTGTTTGCCGGGTATCCATTCAGCAAGGATTACAACGATGACCGCGGACATATCAACATGCTTGAAGATGTGCGCGCAACCAAGCGTTTGAATTTAGATGACTCAGATCCCAAACATACACCCGCCACCTGCTATTCCTGCAAATCTTCTGATAACCCGGGTCTGTGGGCTGAGCTGGGCATGGAAGCCTACGACAAGATGTCATTCAATGAAATGACACCAAACATCAACAATACCATTGGCTGTGCCAACTGCCACGAAGCCGAAACCATGCGTTTGATCGTGACCAATCCCGCACTTAAAGAAGCCTTTGAACGTCAGGGCAAGGATTGGGAAACTTTCTCACGTCAGGAAATGCGGACCGTGGTCTGCGCGAATTGCCATGTTGAATATTATTTCAAGGGCGATGGCAAATATCTCACCTTCCCGTGGGACAATGGCACAACCGTTGTGGAAATCTCTCTTATTATGAAGAAGCGGGTTTCAAAGATTGGGTGTATCCAGAAACTGAAACCCCCATGCTTAAGGCACAGCATCCTGAATATGAATTCTTCACCGCGGGTTCCACGCACTACAACGCGGGTGTTTCCTGCGCAGATTGTCACATGCCATACACAAGCGACGGCGCCACAAAATACTCTTCACACGATGTGCATAGTCCACTGTTTAATGCTGAACAATCTTGTGGTCAATGCCATGCGGATACAGAGTTTGTCGTTGAACGTGTGAACACCATTCAGGAACAGGTTGCCACCACCAAGATCGATACAGAAGATGCGATCATTGATGCGGTCAACGCCATCAAGGCCGCTGTCGCAGCTGGCAACGCCGACCCTGCCTTGCTGGATGAAGCTCGCAAATTTCATCGTGAAGCGCAGTATATGTGGGACATCGTCTCTGCTGAAAACAGCACCGGCTTCCACAATCCTGAATACGCATTAAAGACTCTAGCTGATGCCACCAACCGCGCGCGACAGGCACAAATGCTCGCGGCACAATCCATCGGCGACACTTCCCTGCTTGCTACAGATACCTACTATCCTGCGCCATAAGATTTCATTACAATCAAAATCCCCGTCAGCAATGATGGGGATTTTTGTTTTTTGGGAACAAACCAAGATATAGCCGCGTCAATATGAGAAGAGGTAAAAACCATGAAAAAACTAATCCTGCTCACACTTATTGTTATTCTCACCGCCTGTTCGATCAACCCGCCCGCTTCCGAAATTCAAACAAATAAAACCAAATGGGAAAATGCAAAGATCGCACATTATCGTTATAACCTGTCCATTAGCTGCTTTTGCGCATTTATGGACGACATGCCATTGAGTATTGAAGTGGAAAATGGCGCACTTATTTCCATCACCGCCAAAAACGGGACGATCGTTGACTCAAGCAGCGCCTTCTACGAAATGTACCTTCCCCACTCGACGATAGACCGCATCTTTCTTAATCTGGAAGCTGATCTTGCAGGAAAAGCAGATGAGGTGGCTGTGACCTACGACCCGGCCTACGGCTACCCAACCAGCATCAGCGTTGACCGCATCAAGGAAGCCGTGGACGATGAAGTCTCATACTTCATCACCAATTTTGAAATAATCAAGTAAACAAAAAGCGGACTGTTGAAAATTCAACAGTCCGCTTTTTGTTTTAATACTCACTCCAGCCATTGGGAAAATATTTCTTTATCTGCGATCTGAATTTTTCTGTCTTCTATCTTAATCGCGCCGCTGCGTTCCATTTCCTTTAGAGAACGCGCCACTACTTCCCTTACCGTACCCAGCCGCGCCGCAAGCTGTTCCTGAGTCCAATGGGATGTGGATTTTTCCTCAGACATTTCCGCGATCAGACGCGCCAGGCGATGTGTCACTTGATAGAACGCCATCTCGCTAACCTTGTGAACCATACCGCGCAGCATCCTGCCAAAATTCCCCAATACTTTTTGTGCAAATATAGGATGTGTCATAACAAGCGTATGTAATTTTTCGCTATTGATCACCCACGCCTGACAAATCTCCAAAGCCTCTACATTGACGGGATTCGCTCCCCCATCAAAAGCGGGGACTTCGGCAAAAGTATCCCCTTCCTGCAAAATGCGGACAATATATTGCCGTCCCTGCGGCGAGACGCGAAATATCTTGGCACTGCCTGACTCCAGAATATATAAACCATCACACGGGTCGCCCTCCCAAAGAAGCACGGTACCGCGTGGATATTCCCGAAGAGACATAAACTCTGTGATTTCCACCAACATCGTCTGAGGCAGATCATCAAAATATTCATTACCGAGCAATACTTTGATCTTTTCCTTCGTGCCTGTTTCAATTAATTTCATGGAAAATTTCTATAACTCACCCGCCAGTACCTGATCTGTACCGCGATTGATCTCCCATGGGTAGACAATGCGGGCATCGGTCACCGCCGCATAATAATCAGGGCGCACACTTCCAAACAAATTACGATATGGATTGAAATGTAAAACACAGGTTTCAGAGAATCCACCTGCAGCAGAGACACGGTTCTTCACCGCAGTGATCGTTCGCCCGGAACCCCAAACATCGTCCACGATCAGGGTTGGACGTCCGCGCAATTTATCTTCAGCAGGGAATTGAATAAACTCAGGCCAGACCATCAGATTGGATTTTTCCGTTTTGGATTGCGCGGGGAAGTCCACGGCAGCGGTTAGGATATGCGTAATATCCATGGCTTCAGCCAACATTCCGCCCGGAATAATACCGCCACGTGTGATTAACACCATCGCGGTGAATTCACGGCGGAACTGGGGCAGAAGATAATCAATTAACTTATCCACTTCTTGCCAGGTGATCATTTCACGGCGAGGTTCAGGTTGCATATTTATATACTCTTTCATCTTTCGTCTTTCTTCCATTAAAAAGAAGAAAGACGAAAGAAATTAAATTACGCCAATACCGCCGCCAGAGGAGCAGGAGCCATCACCGGCACGGAACTTCCCTCAGCCTTGGCTATTTCCACGTCACGCGCCCAGATATACAGGCAGGTGTGATACGCGGTGCTGGTGTAGGAGCTGAACAAACTTGCAACCATCACAAAGGTGAAGAAGATTAATGCGCCAGTGGCAATTCCCACAATTGAAATGACAGTATTTCCATTGGAGATGAACGCTAAACCGCCGCCAATCGCAAAGGCGATCACAAGTCCGATCACACCAAATACGAAGCCGATCAGCCCGGTCACCCAGCGTACGCCAACGGTGCTGATACCGATCAACAACAGATTTTCCTTGGTGATCTTTACGATACGGGCCAGTCCATCCTTAAGATTAAGATCATCAATCACCATAGCCGGCAAAACCAGCAGAGCGGCTTCGGTCCATAAGGCTTCAACCACACGCATGGCAGAACGTAAGATGCCTGCCAATACATTATTTTTTCTATTCCCCTGAGTCATGTTGCGCAGCACACCCACCAAAGTGGAAACTGCCGCCAGGGTGAGAATATCAAAAAAGTCACGGCGCACAATATGCCAGGCTTCACTCATACGTCCATCGCCTCTGGTCAGGTATCCATAGATCAAATGAATGGTCATCGCAGAGAAAACATAAGTCACCACAAATTGAACGAACATTAGAATGGCGCTCAAAATTCCCATAATAATGTTTCCAATCTGGCTGCCACCAAATGCAAAAGCAACGATAAGAATAGGAATAATTCCGATCACTGAAATGATCATCCCAACGATCAGTGCATAGATCGATGGCTTAAGCAGATCCTTATCCTTAAAAGCCATACTCCATGCCTGTTTCAGAAAGGCCCAACCACGTGAAAAACTCTGCATAACATACTCTCCTCTTTATAATGATGAGTTGATTATAGCAAAAATAAAGAAAGATGAAAGAGCAAAGAGAAAGCCATAGAATGCATTATGGATCAGGTCTCCCCGCTTGAAATCATGACGATGTCCAATCTTTTGAGACATTTCTGCCCATATTTTTGTTTGAAAAGTTATCTCTGACATTTCGACCTCATTGGAGTGTATAATTTTGCTGCTTAACTTCAATATCAAAATGCTAAAACTTGGCGGCACAAAAAGAATCGCCAATTAAATATCTTAAAAAAATCTCCGTGTGCTCTGTGATCTCCGTATTAAATCTCTTAACCCTCTCCCGCCTCATTCTACAATCGCCCCACGTTGACCGTTGCTCGTGAATTGCTCGGTGCGCGTTTGGTGCGGATTCAGGATGGTGTGAAACTGGTCGGCTTGATCTCTGAGACCGAGGCGTATTTTGGTTTTGATGATCTCGCCAGTCACGCAAAGGCTGGGCGGACAATTCGCACAGACCCGATGTTTGGTGCGCCGGGACATGCTTATGTATATTTCACTTACGGCAATCATTGGATGTTAAATGCGGTGACAGAGCAGGAGGGATTTCCAGCGGCGGTTTTGATCCGTGCGATTCAGCCAATTGAGGGAATTGAGGTTATGATGGAGAGGCGCGGCGGGCGCGATACGCTCGGCCCCGGAAAGCTGACGCAGGCACTGGGAATCACCAAAAGCGAGAATTATGCCGATTTGACAGAGGCAAGCTCCAGCTTAAGAATCGAAGCGGGGATTTTCATCCCCCAAAAAAGCGTGACGATTGGCCCCCGTGTGGGTTTAAATAAAACACCAGAGCCTTGGTTATCCAAGCCCTGGCGTTTTTTAGTCAAAAATTATTGAGGAGAGTAACATGGGATTGTTGGAAGGTAAGAACGCACTTATTTTTGGTCTTGCAAATGATAAATCGATCGCGTGGGGCATTACACAGGCATTCAAGCGCGAAGGCGCGAATATTGGCATCAGCTATGCTGGTGAGGTTTTGGAGCGCCGTGTAAAACCGCTCGCCGAGCAGGTGGAATGCAAATGGGTCGAAGAATGTGACGTGACCAGCGACGAGGCGATTGCCGCTGTCGTTGAAAAAGCCACGAAGCATTTCGGAAAGATCGATATTCTGGTTCATTCAGTTGCATTTGCAGGGCGCGATGAATTGAGCCGTCCGTTTCATGAAACCAGCCGCGAAGGTTTTAAGAATGCATTGGAGATCAGCGCATTCTCACTCGTAGCATTAACACATGCATTTCTGCCGATCATGAATCCGGGCGCATCTGTTATGTGCCTTACTTATTTCGGTTCGGTAAAAGTTGTGCCCTTCTATAACGTAATGGGCGTGGCGAAAGCCGCGTTGGAGGCATCCACCCGTTATCTGGCATATGATCTTGGTCCGCAAAAGATTCGCGTCAACGCGATCTCAGCGGGACCCATCCGCACATTGGCGGCGGCGGGCGTGGGCGGCTTCCGCGATATGTATAAGCATTTTGCAGATATTGCTCCCATGCGCGAAAATGTGACCATCGAAGATGTGGGCAACTCGGCTGTCTTCCTGGCTTCTGACATGTCCACGCATATCACGGGCGAAGTCTTATATGTAGACTCTGGCTTCAACACTGTTGGGGTTCAGATCAGTGAGAAAGATGTGAAGGGCGAGTAAAGATCAGAAATTAGGAATTAGATAATTAGGAAGGGCGGGTTGCATTTTAGTGCAATACTCGCCCTTTTTGTTTTCTACGGTAAAATTGCCTTCATATGTTTAAACGTAACACCACCCCCACTGAAACCCCACAACCTGTACAAGCCGTCGAGCGCATTACTTCTGTACTTGGCTCAGGCGTGATCTGGCATGGCTCTATCAACGGCTCAGGCGGCGTCCGCATTGAAGGTGCGTTCGAAGGCGACATCGCCATGCGCGGTATGCTCGTCGTTGGCGAAACGGGGCGCGTCACCTGCCAAAACGTGCGCGCCAACACCGTCATCGTGGCGGGCGCGGTGCGCGGCAACATCACCACCCAAAAACTCGAAATCCGCGCCTCAGGCCGTGTTTGGGGAGACGTAGTCACCACCGCATTCGTGACCGAAGAAGGCGCCTTCCTGCGCGGCCAAATTCGGATGGAAGAAACGGTCGAGCTGGACCTGGAACCTGCTCCTGAATCGACACCTTCAGAGGCCGCCCAGGCAGAGTCCATCGCGCAAACGCCGATCGTTGTCCCAGACCCCACGCCGGCCATCGACGCAACGCAGAAGATCATGCGAAAGAAGAAAAGCGAACCGTAAGGGCGACCCTTTGCGAAGCAGGTCGTCCTTTTTATACATGCCCGAAAACCGGATAGGGACAAGCCCTATCCCTACGTGAAATAATATGAAATATCAAAACCTCCACATCCAAACTCAACGTGAATTCCCAAACAACGCGCGGACTCAAGGCTTCGGCTGGCTGGTCCGCGCGGGGTATTTGACTCGTGAAAATGAAATCCTGCCACTCGGCAAACAACTTATTGAACGATTACAAAATCTATCAACCAATCCTTCTTTCCTCTTTCATCTTTCCTTATCCCTCTTCCACAACGAACATGAAACCTACTTTCCACTTTCCACCGGCCCTACAGAAATTATCCACTGCGAATCCTTAAATACACAGAACGCCTCGAACTTGCCCAATTCAAGAAAACAGTTTTCTCGCAGGAAGAACAGCTTCCCGTTGAAAAGGTATTAACACCCGATTGCAACACCATTGAGTGGCTCGCAAATTTCCTGAATATTCCCAAAGAGAAAACTGCAAAAGCCTTAATGTTTACCCGCCCATCAGACAATCAGTTTATCTTCGTCGTCGTGCGCGGAGATATGACTCTGAGCGAAGCAAAACTCAAGCACGCAGTTGGTGAAGTCCGCATGGCAACAGCGGATGAAATTACAAATGCCGGAGCCGCCGCAGGATACGCATCACCTATCGGTTTGAACGCGGAACGTGCACTCATCGTCGTGGATGACCTCGTCGCACAATCACCTAATCTCGCAGCAGGCGCAAACGAGACAGGCTATCATCTGCTCAACACCAACAGCGGACGGGACTATTCCCCCGCAATCATCGCGGATTTAATCCAAGCAAAAGCGGGCGATGAATGCGCCAACTGCGGCAATCCACTTTCTGCTTTCTCTGCCCTTGAATTGGCTACACGCTCCGAATTTAATTACGAAAATATTCTGCTCGCCCTCGCCGAGACCCATCACGACGACAAGGGATTAATCTTCCCAAAGTCCGCTGGGCCGTTTGATGTATATCTTATGCATCTTACCGGCAAGCAATTGGACACCCGCGCAAAAGCCGAAGAGCTTTATAGTGAACTGCAAAACTCAGGATTCACCGTCCTGTTCGATGACCGTGATGAACGCGCCGGTGTCAAATTCAACGACGCCGATTTGATTGGCTGCACCGTCCGCATTACGGTTGGGGAAAAAGCGCTTCAAAATGGAATGGTAGAATTGAAACCGCGCAAGGAAAAAGATAATCAATCTGTTCTGCTCGCAGATTTGATTTCGCATTTGAAGAAAATTCTCGAATAACTGTGCAAAAATTCTCCCCCACCCTGTTTCAGATCATCTCCATAGATTACCTCGCACAAAACTTTTTTGTGATGATCTTCGGCGGCTGGGTAATCTACTTCATAGATGCAGTTTTTGAAGGAGAGTTTACACGCTTCCTTGTCATCTTTGCTGTAATTCTCACCGCGCTCGGATTGCTGACTTTCTTTTGGAGATACAGGCTTATCACTTTTACCTTCCTCAACGGAGTTGAAATTGAAGGAAAATCTCCAAAGTGGAACTCATCGCAAAAGACTTAATCCTCCATTACGAGTACAATTTCCACAGACAGAATTATCAATACCGCAATCGTGTAAAGAGCAACGGCCGCACGCGAACCTTGAAACCGGGGCAGCCGGTAAAACTGCTGGCATACGAGAAAACTCCGCACGTTGCTTTTATAAAAAATATCTATCTGGAAACCCTATAAAATGACTCAACCTAAAGTTCCCATGTCGTCCCCTGACCTGAATGACGCAGACCGTCAGGCTGTGATCAACGTCATCAACACGCCCATCTTAAGCATGGGTAAATACACCACCGATTTCGAGAAAACCTTCTGCGACCTGACCGGTGCGAAGCACGCCATCTCTGTCAACTCTGGCACGGCGGGACTTCACTTGTGCGTCCGCGCGGCGGGGATCGGTGCAGGGGATCTGGTCATCACCACGCCATTTTCGTTTGTGGCTTCATCGAATGCATTGTTATTTGAAAACGCGATTCCCGTCTTTGTAGATATTGACCCGAAGACCGGAAACATCAATCCTGAGTTAGTAGCCGATGCAGCGAAGAATATTGAAAAATATTTACCTCGTAAATCGAAAATCGAAAATCGAAAATTAAAAGCCATCTTACCCGTGGATGTATTTGGTCAACCCGCGGATATGGATGCAATTAATGCAGTTGCAAAAGAACATGGATTAGCCGTCATTGAAGATTCATGTGAAGCATTAGGTGCAACTTATAAAGGCAAACAGGCCGGCACCCTCGGTGACTTTGGTGTATTTGCGTTTTATCCCAACAAACAGATCACAACCGGTGAAGGCGGAGTCATTATCACCAATGACGATAAAGCCGCGCACTTCATGCGTGCCTTGCGCAATCAGGGACGTGCGCCCGGCGACACCTGGCTGCAACACACCCATCTCGGTTACAACTATCGTATTGACGAAATGTCTGCGGCAATGGGAGCTTCGCAAATGTCAAGGCTGGATGAAATCCTCTCGAAACGGGAGCGGGTAGCGGCGTGGTATGAAGCGAGACTATCTGACGTTGCGGGAGTCGAAATCCCATTCATTGAATCCTTCACGACGCGCACATCCTGGTTCGTGTATGTCATCCGCTTTGATAAAAAGATCGACCGTGATGAAATGGCAAAGAGACTCGACGCGCGCGGAATTCCCGTGCGCCCATACTTTTTACCGATCCATTTACAGCCATACATGGTTGAAAAATTTGGCGGACGCGAAGGTGATTTCCCTGTGACCGAAGACCTCGGCAAACGCGGACTCGCGATCCCATTCAGCGGCGTGATGACCGAAGAGCAGGTTGAGCTGGTCTGCAACATCATTCGCGAAGAAGTGATGAAAAGCTAAATGCAATTCATCCTTCATCCTTCATCTTTCATCTTTTCCGCATGAACATCGGACACTTCCCCCACCCAAAAGACGCGGCCTGATCATTCACGGCGTGGTCATTTTTGTGTTAACGATCATTGCCATTGTTGGGTTTGTTAACCTTACACGCTCGGAAGTGGGTCCGCAATTTTTGATCTCACTTTTGATCGCGCTGGCTTCTTTCGCGCCAATTCCATTTTTTGTGTATCGCGCATATTCATTATTAAACGCAGACTATCATCTTGACCGCGACAGCCTTGCCATCAAATGGGGCTTGCGTATCGAAGATATTCCGCTGAGTGACATTGAATTCATCCGCTCATCAGAAGATCTGACAACGCCGCTCGCATTGCCATCGCTGCCCATTCCAGGCGGATTGCTCGGTATGCGCCGTCACCCCGATCTTGGCGCGGTTGAATTTCTCGCATCAGACTCAAAAAAACTTTTACTCGTTGCAACTGCAAAACGCGTCTTTGTGATCTCACCTGAAAATCCATCAGGCCTGACTCAATCTTTTGCGCGCGCAACTGAGTTGGGAAGTTTATCGCCCGTTGAATCAAAATCTGTTTATCCATCGTTTGTAGTCACACAAGCCTGGGGAAGTGGAGTGGCGCGTTATCTTTGGTTAACCACACTCTTCCTCAACCTGGGTTTGTTTATTTGGGCCAGCCTCATCATTCCATCCACACCGATCGTGGCACTGGGTCCGCAATTTGTAGGCAGCGCGCTTGAAACCGTCCCATCATCACAACTTATTATTTTTCCCGTCGCAAGTCTTTTGCTTTCCGTGGCAGGTTGGATCGCAGGCTTATATTTTTATCGCTGGGAAAAACAACGTGTACTGGCCTTCATCGTTTGGGGCTCAAGCATGTTGATGAGTTTATTGTTTTGCTCGCAGTGCTATTCATTATCACAACTCCAGTATAAAGACGTTAAACGCGTAACGTTAAACGTCTCAGGTCTCACATGCAACTACTCCTCGGTTTCCTTCTCGCAATTCTCATCGCATATCTCGCCTATCGCGCACACAGCTTAAACAAAAGCGGAGCCATCGCCGCCACGGTCACAGGCACGATCATCTTCGGCATTGGCGGCTGGCAATGGGCAATTTTATTGCTCACATTTTTTATCACCTCCTCCGCATTAAGCCGCGCCTTCAAAAAACGCAAACAAGGTCTCGACGAAAAATTTTCGAAAGGCCACGAGCGTGACGCAGGTCAGGTCTTCGGCAACGGCGGAATTGCAACCGCATTCGCCGCGCTTCATTTTTTCTTTCCCAACGAACTCTGGCCCTGGCTCGGTTTCGCCGCCGCGCTGGCCGCAGTCAACGCCGATACATGGGCCACCGAACTCGGCGTGCTGAATCCGAATCCGCCGCGCATGATCACCAACTTAAGAAAAGTTGTGGAAAAAGGCACCTCAGGCGGAATCTCATTAACCGGCACCCTCGCATCCCTAATAGGCTCCGCCTTAATCGCATTTCTCGCATCACTCTTAACTGATAACTGGTCAATCTTCCCATTGATCACTTTCTCAGGGTTGGCTGGCTCGCTCTTTGACTCACTCCTCGGCGGAACAGTCCAAGCCATGTACTACTGCCCCACCGACAAAAGAAACCGAGAAACATCCGCTCCACACCTGCGGCACACAGACCGTCCACATCCGCGGCTGGAAGTGGCTCGATAACGACCTGGTCAATTTTT
The DNA here is from genome assembly GCF_016717045.1 of Candidatus Villigracilis proximus. Classification (NCBI taxonomy): domain Bacteria; kingdom Bacillati; phylum Chloroflexota; class Anaerolineae; order Anaerolineales; family Candidatus Villigracilaceae; genus Candidatus Villigracilis; species Candidatus Villigracilis proximus. Next base: position 83,021 of record NZ_JADJUO010000021.1, read on the forward strand.
CATGCGGCGCGTTTGGGGTCGTAGTGGCGTTAATTACAGGCGTGCTATAATCACATCACCTATAGAATTGCAGTGCAAAACCATTGAAACAACAGAAGGTATTCAACGAGGTAGACCAAAAAATTTTCAACCTGAGGCCAGATATTTACAAGCCCGTTTGAATACGAAGTATAAAACTCCCATTACAAGACAGAATTTTGAGCTATTCAGATACTCTAAGACTTGCTTTAATAAACAAAGGATTATATAAATGCCCACCACAAAACCCATCCTCGTCACCGGCGCCAGCGGATTTGTCGCGCTGCACACCATTATTCAACTTTTGCAACAGGGCTACAAAGTCCGCGCTACATTGCGCACACTCTCACGCGAAGCCGAAGTCCGCGAGACAATCAGCAAACATGTTGATATAAATGACAACCTCGAGATCATCACCACAGACCTAATGCAAGACACTGGCTGGGATGAAGCAATGAAAGATGTCGATTATGTTTTGCATATTGCATCGCCCTTTCCGCTATTTGAACCGCAACATGAAGACGAGTTGATCATCCCTGCTGTGCAAGGGACTTTGCGCGTCTTACGCGCGGCGCATAAAGCCAATATTAAACGCGTGGTACAGGTTTCATCTGTTGCGGCAGTGACCGCGGGACATGTTGGCGAAAACCGCACCTTCACCGAGGATGATTGGTCCAAGGTTGAAAATAATATCGGCGCATATCAAAAAAGCAAAACCCTCGCCGAACGCGCCGCATGGGAATTTATTAACGGAGCGGAAAACACAAACAAAATGGAGATGGTCGCCATCAACCCGCCCATCATCCTTGGCCCCGTGCCAAACAAAGACTTCCCCACCTCGGCCGAAGTGGTGCGTACTTTTATGCTTGGTCAGGTTCCCGGAGTTGGGCGCATCAAAATGGACGTTGTGGATGTGCGCGATGTTGCTTCTGCGATCATCCTTGCGATGAACACTCCTGAAGCGGCAGGCAATCGATTCCTTGGGGATATAAAATTCCGCGTATTTTGTTTCCCACCTTTTTAATTAAACTCCTCGCACTCTTTGATAAAAAGATCGCGCTCGTTGCGCCCAGTCTCGGCTGGGATTATGATCTTTCCAACGAAAAAGCAAAGCGCATCCTCAAATGGACTCCGCGCTCTGTTGAGGAAGCTATTCTCTCAATGGCGAAGAGCCTGATCGAACAAGGCTTTGTATAACAATCAATTACACCCCGAGCAGAGTAGCGAATGCTCTTTGAGGAACGAAGCCAAGGTGTATATATTTTTACTTTAACCCGTCCTTCGGCTTCGCCGCAAAAACATGCGGCTCCGCTCAGGATGCAGACAATAAATATTTTGGAGCAACTATGAATTATCTACCGAATGAATCACGTTATCAATCCATGCGCTACAACCGCTCAGGCCGCAGCGGACTTAAACTTCCGGCTGTGTCACTTGGCCTGTGGCATAACTTTGGCGGAGTGGATACATTCAGCAACAGCCGCGCGATGGTCTTACGCGCTTTCGATCTCGGCATCACACATCTGGATCTGGCGAATAATTACGGTCCACCTCCCGGGTCGGCTGAGGAAACCTTTGGGCAGATCATGGCAAAGGACTTAATGCCTTATCGTGATGAACTTATCATTTCATCGAAAGCAGGCTACACCATGTGGGACGGCCCGTATGGAGATTGGGGCTCACGCAAATATCTGGTTTCCAGCCTCGATCAAAGTCTCAAGCGCATGGGGCTGCAATACGTGGACATTTTTTATCATCACCGCCCTGATCCTCAAACTCCGCTCGAGGAAACCATGCAGGCGCTGGATTACATTGTCCGCAGTGGACGGGCGCTATATGCAGGTATTTCAAATTACCCGGCGGATAAAGCCCGTGAAGCCGCAAAGATGTTACGTCAACTGGGAACGCCGTGCATTATCCATCAGCCCGCTTACAGCATGTTCAATCGCTGGGTGGAAGATGGTCTGCTCGCTGCGTTGAAAGAAGAAGGCGTTGGCTGCATTGCATTCTCCCCTCTCGCTCAGGGATTACTGACCGATAAATACCTTGGCGGCGGAATTCCCGAAGGGTCACGTGCTTCCAAAGCGCATGGCTTTCTCAAGCCTGCAAATATTACAGATGATAAATTAGCGAAAGTTCAAAAGCTAAACGAACTGGCAAAATCACGCGAGCAGACTTTGGCTCAAATGGCTTTGGCCTGGGTTCTGCGCCATGAAAATATGACTTCGGTTTTGATCGGTGCGAGCAAAGTGTCACAAATTGACGATGCTGTTGGAACTCTAAAACATCTCGATTTCACTTCGTCAGAATTGGAACAGATCGAGACCATATGTAGGCAAAGATAAAGCCAAAGCTAAGACACTAGCTTGTTTAGAAAACAAGCCGTGTTTAAACCAGACTGTTTTCTATTACTTCGCACTTTTCCTTACGCTTTACTTTATTTACCCGCGCCAGATCTTGAAATCCTTCAAATTTGAACCACCCAAAAACTCACGGACAATTGAATTGGCAGGGATCAGACTCACATCCAATGGCAGGAACCATTCGAGGAAGGCCAGTAATCTACGGGCTTCGATATATTCCGGGGTGCGGTGTGATACCTGACGCAGCAAAGGTTCAGCCAGCGCTTTCAGCGCGGACAGTTCATACACCAGCGCAGAGTTGAACATCACATCCGCGTTTTCCTGATACGGGAAGATATGCCGCTTCTCGCCGCGACGGACAGACTCCCAACGGCTGATGGTCTGCGCAGCGGAATATCCACGCTCACGCGCGTCACGCACAATGCGCCGGATGAGTCTTGTATCTGTGGTGGAGACTCTGTTGTGGCGGTCCAGGTTTATCTGTGTCAGGGCGGAGACATACACTCGAAATGCTGAATCAGCTAAACGGTTAGGAATGAGGCGGGGATTTAATCCATGAATGCCTTCGAGGATGAGCGGCTGTCCATCTTTCAATTGGATGAGATCACCCGCTTCTCTCATCCCGGTCTTGAAATTGAAATGCGGCAATTGGACTTTATCTCCGTTGAGAAGTTTTTCTATATCCTCTGCAAGACGGGCGATGTCCAACGCTTCGATGGTTTCAAAATCCGGTTGACCATTTTCATCAAGCGGGGTTTTATCGCGATCAATAAAATAATGATCAAGTTCAAGTGGAAATGGTGACACGCCCCGCGCGAGCAATTGAATTGCAAGGCGGCGCGATGAAGTTGTTTTCCCCGAAGAGGAAGGCCCCGCGATCAGAATGATGCGGGATTTTTTCAGCGCGATCTGTTGTGCAATATCTGCAACGTTTTGTTCGTGCAGCGCTTCAGAGACCAGCACGATCTCATCTGTGCGGCCTGCTTGAATGGCATCGCTTAATGCGCCCGCGCTATCAATGTTGAGTGTTCCAAGCCAATCGCCATACTGTCGAAATGCGCTGAGCAGTTTTGGGTAATCGCCCATCGGCTCCAGTGTGGTGGGCGAATGACGGCGCGGAAACTGCATCAGAAAAGCGCCGTTGATTCGCCTGAGGTCAAACCATTTTAAATAACCGGTGGATGGAACCATGTAACCGTGCATGTAATCCATCTGACCGAGAATGCTATACATGGTGAGATAGTCCTTCTGGCGATGCGCGAGCAGGCGCAGCTTATCTCCATAACCACGTTTTTTGAAATACTCCATCGCTTCCTGAATGGGGATTTCCTTGCGGATGAAGAGATGGTCTTCTTCGATCAACTTGCGCATGTGTGCTTTGAGCAGCTCAAGCTCTTTTTCTGAAAGCATCGTACGCCCAGTGACCTGACAATAAAAACCGCCTGATGAAACTGAGTGATCAATATTAAGCAATCCATCGGGGAATAATTCGGTAAAGGAGGTTTCGAGCAGAAAGACCAGGGAGCGCCGATAAATACGCGCGCCATCCGCCGTATCCATGGTGACAGGCTGACAGTGAGACTCGATCTCGATCGGGAAACTTAATTCGTGAATTTCATTGTTGATGATCGCAGCCACGATGGGCGCAGGAAAATCATCTTTAACTTTTTTCAGGAACTCCCCCACTTGTGTGCCACGCGGACCAGTTAACACGCGGCCATCAGGAAGGTGAAGTTCTACTTCGATTCCGGGTTGTGTAATTTTTATGGACATGTTTTTTTGAGTCAAAGGTTGAAGGTCGAAAGTCAGGAAGACTTTTGGCTTTCGACTTTTGACAATAATTTCTCAGGTTGATTGGCGTATTCTTCGAGCGGAATTTCTTTGTTGGTCAACGCCATAAGTGTATCGGTCAACACTTCATTGACGGGTGTTGGAATGCCGCGTGCTTTTCCTTCGCGGACTACTGCGCCGTGTAAATATTGCACTTCACTTTGACCGCGTCCTCGCGAATTGTACAGGTCAATGTGGAAGGAAGGCATCTTTGCACCGCGTCCGCTGCCTGCGGCACGGGACAGGAATGGCTTGGAAAGCCAGAGCGGCATTTTTGTAGCGAAGGCCAGCAACTTAACGGGAGTGCCGGGCAGATCGTACACATCAAGGTTTTGCGCCTTCATCACAGCCAGACATTCGCTGAGCATTTCAATTTCAAGTTTATATAATTTTTTATTGGCGAATACTTCGGCGGCGGTCATGTTGAGAATTGCAGAAGTGGGATTGGAAACGAGATTGGTCAACATCTTCGACCACTTCATGCTGTGTGGCTCGGGATATAAACGACAGTTAAGATATGCATCATCCATTGCAACGACAAGTCTTTCAGAGAGCGGATGTCCGGCTGCTATGCCCATGCCGCGCAATTTTTCGAGGATGATATCTCCCGCACCGCGCCGTCCGATGGCTGTCGTCACTGTGCCGTAGATAACCTTATCCGGACCAAGAGCCTGCGCAATGGCCTGTTCATTTTCCACGCCATTGGAGAGGCAAAGCAGCGGCGGAAGTTTCTCAGCAAAGGGCTTCATGCCTTCGAGCGCAGAAATCGTATCAAAAGATTTCAAAGCAAAGAGCGCCACGTCAAATGGACCAAACTTCAAGGCTTCTTCAAGCGACGGCTCAATTCGAAAAGAACGCGGCTCGAGCAGATAGGCATCTTTTGTCTTTCGTCTTTCGTCTTTCGTGAGATCGAGGCGTAATCCATGCTCACGCAATTCGCTGACCATCTTTGGCTGCTCTACAAAGACAACATTATGACCTGCAAGAATAAGCGAGCCGCCAAAGTATGTGCCGATGGCGCCTGCGCCGAAGATCAGGATATTTAATTTATCTGCCGTTTTTAAATTCGATATGGGTGATGATTGCAAAGTTGCCTCAAGGGAAAGGATGAAGGATGAATTACAAAGGCTGAATTATGAATTATGAAGGATGAATAAAACCTTTCTCCCAAAAAGTATAGGTATCCATTTTTCTAGACTTATTTACGCCTAATCTGTGTTCTTCCAGTGTGAATGGTCGTTCAATCTGTCAATCGTCCAGCGGTGTTGATGGGGAAAATATTTTAGTTGGGCAAAAGCCGTATTCCCAAAGCGGAAACTTGCGCCAGCCTTGTTCGCCTGCGGAGCTACGCCCAAAACTGCATGCATTACTTGATTCAATAAGCCGCCGTGAGAAACGATCAAATATCTGGCGGGTTCGCGACGAAGCAATCCATGCAAAGCCTGACCGGCACGCAGGAATAATTCCCAATCGCCTTCGCCTTTACCGCCTACAAAATCATAAGGTGTGGTGAAGATCGGCTGCGGGAATTTTTGGCGCGCTTCGGTGGGAGTCAACCCGGCGTATTCGCCGTTGTCGCGCTCCATCCAAACCGGATCGATCTCAAGAGTCAAACTCAATTCCTGCGCGATGATCTCGGCGGTTTCCCGCGCACGCAACAGCGGACTCGCAATCACAAGGTCAAATTTTGCAGAGTCTACTTTCCATCTTTCAGCCAGCGCGCGCGCCTGTGCGCGGCCGGTATCTGTCAGCGGAAAATCCGCCTGTCCCTGCCAGCGTGATTCAGCATTGCCTACCGATTCGCCGTGACGCAGCAAAGTAATATGAAAGGGTTGCGGCTTGATCTCAATCATCTTGTTTCTTCCCCTTTATTAAATAAACCGGACGACCTTTGACTTCTTGAAAAATATAACCAACATACACGCCGATGAAACCCAGCAGGATCATGATGATTCCACTGGCGATCAACATGATCGCCATCAACGAACTCCAACCATCAACAATGCGTTCTGTATTTCCGGTGAGCCACAAACTGGCGACCCAGATCATTTGCGCAGCAGCCAAAATTAAAAATGCCAGCCCCGAGCTTAATCCAATATATAACGGCGCGAGTGAAAAAGAGAAGACCGCATCCGATGCCAGGCGGATCATTTTGCCGAGTGAATATTTTGATTTCCCGGCCAGGCGCTCAGGCTCACGATACGGCAGAATAACACTGGCATATCCCATCCACGAGATCATGCCGCGCAAAAAGCGGTGATACTCATGCATTGAGCGCAAGCCATTCAACGCATCACGCGAGAGCGCGCGAAAATCCGCGGCGCCCTGCATGATCTGGGTTCCGCTAATGACATTGATCAGACGATAAAAAATATTGGAGGTGACTTTCTTAAAAGTCGCGGCGCCGCCTTCATCAATGCGCTGGGTTTGCACAATGTCATAACCCTGCTGAATCAAATTCAACATTTGCGCGATCATCTCCGGCGGATGTTGACCATCACCGTCCATCGTGATCACCACGTCGCCGGTGGCCGCGTCCATGCCGGCTGTCAGCGCGGCCTGATGCCCAAAGTTGCGGCTGAGTTGGAGCAGGGAAATGCCCGGGTCACCATCTGCTATTTTTCGGAGCGTATCCGTTGTCCCGTCGCTTGATCCGTCGTCTACATAGATGAATCGAAAATCATAGGGCAGCGCATCCACCACAGCACGAAGATGCGCGTGGGTGCGTTCCACAAGTTCCGCTTCATTGAAAATGGGAATGACAATATCGACCTGAAGTTTTTGAGTTTTTACGATTGGCTAATTTATGACATTAAAAAGATTTTACCCAGAGCCCATCAAATCCGGACCTCGCGCCTGATTCGCGACAAAAGGCCTTTTTTGCCGCTCTGACTTAAGTAAAACTAAAATCAAGAATCGCGTCGATGACCTGTTCCTGCTCGCTGCCGGTCAGCGCATTATGAAAAGGCAGACGCACCAGACGGTCGCTGATGTTTTCTGTGATCGGGCAGTCACCCGCTGTATAGCCAAAGCCCTGCCCCATAGCAGAAAGATGCAGCGGCAGATAATGGAAGACGCTATAAATTCCGCGCTCACGCAGATACATAATAAATTTCTGACGCAGATCAAGATCTGGCAGCAGCATGTAAAACATGTGATAGGCCTGCTCACAATCAGCAGGGACATGCGGCATCTGCACGCCATTTTTCTCAGTCCACTCTTTCAACGCGGACTGATACATCTGCCAAATATTTTTGCGGTGACTTTGAATCTTCTCACGCTGTTCAAATTGCGCAAATAAAAATGCCGCGAGAATATCAGAAGGAAGATAGGACGAACCAATATCAACCCAGGTGTATTTATCCACCTGGCCACGGAAGAAGCGTGAGCGGTTGGTGCCCTTCTCGCGGATAATCTCTGCGCGTTCAGCAAGGACAGGATCATTAATGAGCAGTGCACCGCCCTCGCCGCCGCTGGTGAAATTTTTGGTTTCGTGAAAACTTTGCGAAGCCATCGAGCCAAATGTGCCGAGGAATTTACCTTTGTATTTTCCGAACAAACCATGCGCATTATCTTCGACCACCGCGATATTATGCTGATTTGCAATCGCCATGATCGCATCCATTTCACAGCCTACGCCGGCATAATGCACAGGGACAATGGCCTTCGTGCGCGGAGTGAGCGCCGCTTCGAGTTTGGATTCGTCGAGATTCAATGTATCAGGCCGCACATCCACAAAGACCGGTTTTGCGCCGCGCAATACAAAGGCGTTCACCGTGGAGACAAAAGTAAAATCAGGGATGATAACTTCATCACCGGGAACAATGTCCAAAAGAATGGCAGACATTTCCAGCGCGTGCGTGCAGGATGTGGTCAGCAGGGCTTTGTTTACGCCAAGTTCGCTCTCCAAAAATGTGTGACACTTTTTGGTGAAGTCACCATCGCCGGAAATATGCCCCGACTCAATGGCCTGACGGATGTATTCATATTCGTTGCCCAGCGGAACGGGACGGTTAAAGTCAACGCGCAGTTTTTGCATGGTTAATCTTTGCGGACAATAATGGTGAAATCGTACAGACGGTAATCATGCAGCAACGCGACATTTTTTGCAAAGTTGCGTTTGCAATAATCAAAGAAGAAAAGCGGATCGCCGTAATACAGATCGGGGCGCATTCTATCGGCATCTGAATATTTGGTGAGCATATTAAAGGCCATGCCTTGCGTGGCGTGATCGTCCATCTTGTGCAGGCTGTCCACGACGATCTTTGTCCATGCTTCGTTGTCGGTATCAAGTTTCATGTTGAAGGTGCCGCTGACCACTGCGTAATCTACAAGGGGCACTTCGGTAATTTCACTCGTAAACCAGCAATCAGGGTTGTTGGGATGAGTCTCACGGCCTTTAACGACCATCGGCTCGGCAATGTCATACCCGACATAATGCAATTGATGACCGAGACGTAGCAGGTAATCGTACATGCCGCCATATCCGCTGCCGAAATCAAGCACGGAATATTTTCTACTGGCGTCAATGACCTTGGTCAACTGAAAGAAACGCGCTTCCTGTGATTCAACAGAGTTATAGTCCACGCCGCGATGGGTGGTGCCATGTGCTTCAAGTTTTTCAATGAAATAATTTTTTACCTTGCTTAGATCATCTGCGTTTGTCATGGAGTTTCCTTAAGAAATACTTTTCAGTGTGTCATCGCCCAGCATGAACATCGTGTCAAAGATCGTCACATATGGATCATAAGGCGGATACAACTGCGGATACTCGGGGTAATGATATTCGATATAAGACAAGTCTATGCCGGCGGCATCAAATTTATCCTGCTCAATGTAATCGCGGGCGGAAGGTCCGCTCAGGTAGTGGGTTGCGCCAACATGCTGAAGAATTTGGATCAGGCGGCCGGTCTTTTGTCCTTCGATGCCGGCAATCTCTGAAGAACGCATAAAGCGCGTGCGGTCAATGCCGATCTTGCGCGCGATCTCAATCGTTAACCAGATCGTAAAATCTGCCAGGAACTCGTCATGCCGCTCGTAGGCAGAATCAAGCAACGGTGCGAAAGATGCGAAGTGCGGAGTCTTTGCATAGGCAAAAGTCAACGCTTTGAGATGATTCTTCGCCCAGGGCTTGCTCCAATCAATCCGCACGTCCTTGATCGCAATGCCTTCCGTCACCCCTTTGCTGTGGACGGGAATGGTCAGCCATTGTTTGCCCTGCGCGGTCTTGATCTGATTGCGGTTGCGCCAGCCGTGTTTGTCGTATTGCACGTCATCGTAAAAAATAAAAAGGTCCGCTTTTTGGATCTGGTCAAACACGCCGCGCCACGGAATGTAGGAAGGTTGAAGGATCACAACATTCATTCGTTTTTGCGCCCGCACTTTCCTGAATGACATAAGATGGACGGTCCATGCTGCGATCAAAAATACGCGCCAGATATTCGCCGAAGATGCCAAGTGTGAACATTTGCGTGCCGCTAAATAAAGCAATGATCGAAGCCAAAATGGAAAGCCCGGCAAACTGCCAAGCGCGAGATACACATACAATACATACACAAAAACGCCGAACCCGAAGAGAGTCATAAAGAAGCCGACAAAACTTGCGAGGCGCAAAGGCAGTGTGCTGTAACCGGTGAGGATCAACAACGCGGCTTTTACCAAAGTTGTAAATCTATAATTTGAACTTTCAGCCGGAGCAATATCCACGGGCACGGATGTGAAGCGGGTTGTGCCCCATGAAAGTAAAACATCGATCGTCAGCGTGGGGCTTTGAAAATTAACAAAGGCATCGCGCAAGTCTGTGCGAAACAAACGAAAAGCCGAAATATTTTTTACAGAAGGAATGCCCATCACGTTCGCCAAAATTAATTTGATGTTGCTGGTGAGCAAATTCCGCACGAATCCCTGCGGCAATTTTTTCGGCGCGCCATACACCACATCAAAACCTTCATTCAACTTCGCAAGCAAAATCGAAATCTCTTCAGGCGGGTGCTGCAAATCCTGATCCATGGTCACAATCAATTCATATTGCGCGGCACGCACACCGCACAGCGTGGCATTGTGCTGACCATAATTGCGCATTAAACGAATCCCACGCGCAAAATCATATTTGCGCGTGAGCTTTTGGATCACATCCCAACTGTTGTCGGGACTGCCATCATTTACAAGGATGACTTCATAGGAATCAAAAAGTTTTGGCAAAGCCTGAGACAGGCGTTCAAGCAGCGGATCGAGAGTTTTCTCGCCGCGATAAACTGGTACAACCACGGAGCATTTCATACGGGCAGGATTTTACCATGCGCATCAAAGCCTAACCCCGTGCCTGTCACTCAACAAACGGAGAGTGCGCTCCACCTCGGCATTTTTCTGCTCATTCCCCCACCCGAGTGACTCGCCCAAAATATTGGCAAATTCAAAAATACGATCACGTGTTAAACGTCCCAGCATGGCGAGCATGGTGCGGCGCAGCACAAGATCATCCAGATGAATAATTTTTTCATACTGCGCGAGGAACATGATCTCACGCCGTGTAAACTCAGGCGCGGACTTAAGCGGCTCATCAGCAGCGCGATTCATAAACGTAGCCACCGCTTCGGTGCGTGAACCATAGCGCAGATACAAGACCTGCAATCTTTCCTTGTCCAGTCCAGTCCACGCGGCGAAACCATCGATCTGACGTTTCTGCTCCTCTGCATTTGTGGAGAATCCGCGTCCGCCGCCGATGGGCAGGTCACGGGTGGTTTTCTGGCGCGGCTTGCCAAGGAAGTCCAGCACCTTATCAGTCACCTGCTCCGAAAACGCGCGGAAGGAAGTCCACTTGCCGCCTACGAGGGAATAGACCGGGAAGTGCAGGTTGGTCCAGTCACCGCTCAAGACTTCGATGTGATGGTCACGGCTATATTGCCCCGTGGTCTTCGCCCCGCTGCTCCCCAGCGGACGTACGCCCGTGAAGCGGAAAACGATCTGCTCCGGCGTCACCTTGATGGACGGGAAGACACGTTCCACGAGACCGAGGAAATATTCAATTTCTTCATCGGTACAACGCGCTTCATCTGGGTTTTCGATCTTAATATCCGAAGTCCCGATCAAGACACGGTCATGCAGCGGGAAGATCAAAACGATGCGCCCGTCTTTATTCTCAAAGAAAAATTCACTGCCCCCAATCGCGGCGCGCAATTCAGGATTATCCACAACGATGTGCGAACCCTTCGTGCCGCCCACATAACGAGTGGACAATCCCAGGTTGTAATTCGCAAAATCGATCCACGGGCCAGCCGCATTGATGACGATATCCGGGGTCACTTCGTAGGTTTCGTCCGTCAGTTCATCACGCAGAACAATCGAATCCTGTCCGCCGCCCACCATGCTGACATAGTTCAACGCGCGCGCGTTGGGATTATCCGCTTCGGCATCCAACACCAATTCAAGCGCCAGCCGTTCGGGGTTGGAGATCAAACCGTCATAATAGGTTGCTGTATTTGCAATATCAGGATTCAGTTGATTCCAGCGTTTCAATGATTCAGCACGCGAGAAAAATTTATGGCGCGGCACGGTGCGCGTCTTACCGGTATAGGCATCGTACATCATCAAACCAAGTTTAATGATGACAGAACCGCGCTCCGAAGGTTTATCGAGCCAGCCCATGAATTTCAATGGGGCATTGAACAATCCCGAAAAATATTTAAACATCGGAACCGTCGTCGGCAGCGGACTGACAATATGCGGTGCGTTCTGGATCATGAGATTACGTTCCTGCACCGCTTCACGCACCAGACGAAATTCTCCGTTCTCAAGGTAACGGATACCGCCATGCGCCAGATCACGGAACGAGGATGCCGCGCATGATCAGCACGAACTTTGGGTTAAAGAATTTCGTTCGATTCATAGTTTTATCAACCGCGAATACATCCATTTTGTCTTCCGATTTGACACGCCGCCAGATCAGCCCAAAATTTAAAGGAACTGCATGCCAGTCAATAATGAATAGCCTGGGCTGAACTAAATCGAGAAACCGATGATTTTTCATCACGGAAGCTTCGTATTCGAGTTTTCTTTATATGAGATAGGAAACAATTTCAGAATTTCGTAGTTTCATTTTTTTAATGGTTGAACGTTGAGCGAGACGTTTGACGTTCAGCCCCTATAATGGCAAAGATATTATAAAGTAATTCAGCCAATGATTCCTCCTAAAGCTGAAGTTTCTACAAACCAAATCCGCGATAATTCGTGCAATCCGCGGCAAAAATCATTCAACCCAGCCAAAGGTACGTGTTACAGCCTTCTTCCAACCTGAGTATAAACCCTCTCGCAGTTTCGCATCCAACTTCGGAGTCCACTCTTTATCCTTGCCCCAATTGGCACGCAGCTCATCGTAATCCTTCCAGAAGCCAACGGCGAGACCAGCGGCATAGGCGGCGCCCAGAGCAGTTGTCTCCGCCACTTTGGGACGTACCACTGGCACATTGAGAATATCCGATTGAAATTGCATCAGCAATTCATTGAACACCATGCCGCCATCCACTTTGAGCGCGGTCAACTTGACGCCTGAGTCTGCTTCCATTGCATCCAGCACTTCGCAGGTTTGATACGCTGTCGCTTCCAGAGCGGCTCTGGCAATATGACCTTTATTAACATAGCGCGTCATGCCCAAAATTGCGCCGCGCGCATCATATTTCCAATACGGAGCATACAACCCCGAAAACGCAGGGACAAAATAAATGCCGCCGCTATCTTCCACCGTCGCAGCCAGGGTTTCAACATCAGAGGATTTCTCAATGATCCCAAGATTATCCCGCAGCCATTGGACCAATGCCCCCGCGATCGCAATCGAACCTTCCAAAGCATAGACAGCTTTTTGATTTCCAATTTTATAACCAAGCGTAGTCAACAATCCGGCTTTTGAGGGTACAGGAGATTCGCCTGTATTCATCAACATAAAACAACCCGTGCCGTATGTATTCTTCGCTTCTCCCGCGCTGTAACAAGTCTGTCCAAATAACGCTGCCTGTTGATCTCCCAAATCCCCCGCCACCGGCATCCCCCGTAGGGACAGGTCTTGTACCTGTCCGCCCCCAACCTGACCATACACCTCCGAAGAGGATTTGATCTCAGGCAGCATCGCGCGTGGAATACCCATCAATTGCAAAATCTCATCATCCCAATCGAGCGTATTCAAATTCATCAACAACGTGCGTGAGGCATTTTCGTCACATCGGTGACATGCACACCAGTTAAATTCCAAATGATCCATGAGTCGATCGTGCCAAACACCACCTCCCCACTTTCAGCTTTGGCGCGCACACCATCCACATTATCCAAAATCCACTTGATCTTTGGGCCTGAAAAATACGTCGCAAGCGGCAGACCCGTCTTTGCACGCAAACGATCCTGTCCACCTTCTTTTGCCAACTCATTACAAATAATATCCGTACGTGTATCCTGCCAGACGATCGTGTTATACACCGGCTTCCCCGTAGATTTGTCCCACACCACAGCCGTCTCACGCTGATTGGTGATCCCGATCGCCGCGATCTCACTGTCCACCGTCAACTGACCACTGTCAACTGCTTTTCTCAGCGCCCCCGCCATCACTTCCTGCACACGCGTCCAAATCTCCAACGCGTCATGCTCCACCCAACCCGGCTTCGGAAAAATTTGCTGATGTTCCTTTTGATCCACAGCAACCACATTTCCGGCATGGTCAAAAATCATAAAGCGAGTACTGGTTGTACCTTGATCGATCGCAGCGACATATTTTGGCATGATGTTTTTTCCTTGTGTTAATTGTAAAACAAAAAAGTGCTATTCAACATATACCGCTCAAAAAATCCCCGCCAAAAATGGCGGGGATTTTTTATTATCTTTAAACGGAATAGAGCGCTGAATTGGGTGTAATCATCAGCGCCTTCAAAAGGTTAGTCGAGGTCAAAACGGTCAAGGTTCATCACCTTGTTCCAGGCTGCGACAAAGTCACGCACAAACTTTTCCTTGTTGTCGTCTTGTGCGTAGACCTAAACCAGAGCGCGCAGCTGCGAGTTTGAACCGAAGACCAAATCCACTCGAGAGCCAGTCCACTTTACATCGCCGGTCTTGCGGTCATGGGCATGGAAGGTGTCGGCGGCTTCCGAAGCAGGGTGCCAGACAACACCCATGTCAACCAGATTGACAAAGAAATCGTTGGTGAGCTTGCCAGCCTGTTTGGTGAACACACCATGCTGCGCCCCGCCGATGTTGGTGTCAAGCACACGCAAGCCACCGAGGAGCACGGTCATTTCCGGGAGCGCTGAGGGTCAGCTGCTGCGCCTTGTCCACCAGCATTTCTTCAGCGGAGATAGTGAAGGTTGTTTTCTGGTAATTGCGGAAGCCGTCCGCTTCGGGTTCAAGCACGGCAAACGATTCCAGATCAGTCTGATCTTGTGAAGCGTCTGTACGGCCCGGAGTGAAAGGAACTTCCACTGCGTGACCAGCGGCATTGGCCGCCGCTTCAACTGCGGCACAACCGCCCAATACAATTAAATCAGCCAGAGAAACTTTCTTGCCATCAGACTGGGCGCTATTGAACTCTTTGCAGATACGCTCCAGAGTCTTAAAGCACCTTCGCCAGCTGCACAGGCTGATTGGCTTCAATCTCTTTTGCGGCGACAAGCGAATTCGCGCACCATTAGCACCACCGCGCTTATCAGAACCGCGGAAGGTGGAAGCCGAAGCCCAGGCGGTGGAGATCAATTCTGAGACCGACAAGCCTGAAGCTAAAATTTTCGTCTTGAGTTCGGCGATGTCCTTGGAGTCGATCAGGAGATGATCTACAGCAGGGAGCGGGTCTTGCCAGATCAAATCTTCGGCAGGGACTTCCGGCCCGAGGTAGCGGACTTTGGGACCCATATCGCGGTGGGTCAGTTTGAACCAGGCCCGGGCGAACGCGTCTGCGAAGGCTTTGGGGTCCTTGTGGAAGCGGCGCGCGATGGGCTCATAGATTGGGTCAAAGCGTAACGACAAGTCGGCGGTGGTCATCATCGGCGGGTGCTTCTTCGATGGGTCATGTGCATCGGGAATCATGTGTTCGGGTTTGCAGTTTTTCACCTGCCACTGTTGCGCGCCAGCCGGGCT